>JAFULM010000008.1 GCA_017483185.1 Prevotella sp.
GAACCTACTTTAAGGATACAATCGGGACTGACGATTGTCTCCTTTTTTCTTAACTTTCAATTCTTGATTTTTAATCATCATGTCCATTTTATTCTGAATTTTCGGCCTCGTCGTCTTCTCATAAAAACGCGGTCGAAACGCAAAAACGTTGTCGAAAAATGACGTTCGGACACTCGTTGCCGAGCAATAGCGGCCCCGTTGGTCTGCAACGGCTATGCCGTCAGCTCGCAACGAGCACGCCGTCGCAATGCAACGAGGGCCCCGTTGCAAAGCCGGGAGGCCCTTACGGCAAGACGCCGGCGAAGTGGTGAAAATGTTGTTTTGAGATAAGGCGTTGTGAATCAGTGGATTATCAAAAACCTCGAAAAACGGCGTTTTTTCTGTCCTCAGGGCGAAAAATTCCGTAAGAGCGTGTTTTTGGAAATCTTTTGTCCTGATAATTCAAACCGACGGCGCGTATTTTGGTTTCAGATACGACAAATATTTTCGCAACGTTCAGCCCCGACGCCCTTCGGACGCGATTTTTGCACGACAGACACCAAAATGAAAGAGACGAAAAAAATACGCCTTAAAATTAGCGCGAACGGGAGAAAATGATTAATTTTGCAGAATACTATACTTTTATAAAGAGGTATGAACAACAAATTGAGAATAATCATCAGTGGAGGCGGTACCGGCGGACATATCTTCCCCGCCGTGTCCATCGCCAACGCCATCAAGGCCCTGCGCCCCGACACCGAGATACTGTTTGTCGGCGCCTTGGGCCGTATGGAGATGGAGCGTGTGCCCCGTGAGGGCTACGAGATAGTGGGACTCCCCGTCCGCGGGCTGATACGTCCGCTGTGGTCACCGCGCAACATCAGTGTGCTGATGGACTTCATGAAGAGCAAGCGCATGGTGCGCCGCACGATACGCGACTTCCGCCCGATGGCGGCCGTCGGCGTGGGCGGATATGCCAGTGCGGCGACGCTCAAGGCTGCCCACGCTATGGGCATCCCCTGCCTGATACAGGAGCAAAACTCCTACGCCGGCGTGACCAACAAGATGCTGGCTTCGGGAGCCGACAGGATATGTGTGGCATACGACGGTATGGAACGGTTTTTCCCGGCCGAGAAGCTGCTGAAGACCGGCAACCCCGTGCGCCAGTCGCTCCTCGAGAGCAAGATGACGCCCGCTGAGGCCCGCCGCTCGTTCGGACTCGACCCGGAGAAGCGGACCATCGTCATCGTCGGCGGCAGCCTCGGAGCACGCACGGTCAATGAGAGCGTCCTGCGCCATCTCGACATGGTCGCCGCAGCGGCCGACACGGTGCAGTTTGTCTGGCAGACGGGAAAATATTACAGCAAGGCCATCGCCGAAGAACTGGCCTCCAAGGGTTGTCCGGAAAATCTCCGCGTGACCGACTTCATCACCGACATGGGCGCCGCCTATCGCGCCGCCGACCTCGTCATCAGCCGTGCCGGAGCGAGCAGCATATCCGAGTTTTGCCTGATCGGCAAACCCGTCATACTCGTGCCAAGTCCCAATGTGGCCGAGGATCATCAGACGAAAAACGCTATGGCCCTCGTCGACCGTGGCGCAGCACTTTGCGTCAAGGATGCCGACGCGCCCGACACGCTCCTGAAACTCGCCCTTGAGACCGTCGCCGACAGCAACATGTTGGCCCGCCTGAGTGAGAATGTCCTCAAAATGGCGCTGCCGGACTCGGCCGAGATTATCGCCCGGGAGGTCATCCGACTTGCGGAAGGAAAGTGAAGAAAGTGAAGAGGGAAGAGTGAAGAGGGAAGAAAGTGAAGAGTGAAGAAAGTGAAGAGTGAAGAGGGAAGAAAGTGAAGAGTGAAGAAGTTGCTGCCGCCGTTCGGTGCGGCTCCCATCCTTTCCCATCTCTCCCATAGCCTCCCATCCCTCCCATCCTTCCCATAGTCTCCCATCCCTCCCATAATCAACCAAAAGAAACAATGGAACTCAAAGACATAAAATCAGTCTATTTCGTGGGCGCCGGCGGCATCGGCATGAGCGCCATCGCCCGCTACTTCATAAGCCGCGGCATTGTCGTGGCCGGTTACGACAAGACATCGACCGAACTGACCCAAAGGCTTGAGCGCGAGGGCGCGCTCCTGCACTATGAGGAAGACGTCGACGAGATACCCCATGTGTGCAAGAACCCGCAGACATGTCTCGTCGTCTACACTCCCGCCATACCCGCCGACCACAAGGAACTCGTGTTCTTCCGCGAAGGAGGATTTGAAATACAGAAGCGGGCGCAGGTGCTCGGCACCATCGCCCGTTCCCACCGCGCACTCTGCGTCGCCGGAACCCACGGCAAGACGACCACCTCGACCATGTGCGCACACATCATGCACCAGAGCGCGGCCGACTGCAACGCCTTTCTCGGAGGCATATCCAAGAACTACGGGACCAACTACATACTCAGCAAGAGCGACTATGTCGTCATCGAAGCCGACGAGTTCGACCGCTCCTTCCACTGGCTGCGCCCCTGGATCAGCGTCATCACCTCGGCCGACGCCGACCATCTCGACATCTACGGGACCGAAGAGGCCTATCTCGAGAGCTTCGCCCACTACACGTCGCTCATACAGCCGGGCGGCGCACTCATCGTCCGCCGCGGACTGCGCGTCGAGGAACGCCTGCAGGAGGGCGTCCGCAGATATGACTACTCACGCGACGAGGGCGACTTCCACGCCGAAAACATACGCATCGACAACGGTGAGATCACGTTCGACTTCATCTCCCCGATAGAGTGCGTCCGCGGCGTGCAGCTCGGACAGCCCGTGCCCATCAACATCGAGAACGGTGTCGCCGCTATGGCTATGGCCCAGCTGGCCGGTTGCACGGCCGACGAACTGCGCTACGGCATGCAGACTTACGGCGGTGTGGCGCGGCGCTTCGACTTCAAGATCAAGACCGACCGACTGGTGCTCCTCAGCGACTACGCCCACCATCCGAAGGAGATACTCCAGAGCGCGCGCAGTCTCAGGGAATTGTATCGCGACCGCAAGATAACGGCCATATTCCAGCCGCATCTCTACACCCGCACACGCGACTTCTACCGCGACTTCGCCGACGCGCTCAGTCTGCTGGACGAGGTCATACTCTGCGACATCTATCCGGCACGCGAAGAACCCATCGAGGGTGTCACGTCAAAGTTGATATATGACAATCTGAAGGAAGGTGTAGAGCGGGTGATGATACACAAGGAGGATGTGCCCGCATACGTGGCCGGCCACGACTTCGACGTGCTCGTCGTCTTGGGAGCCGGCGACCTGGACAACTATGTCCCGCAGATAGCGCAGATACTTCAGGAGAAGACGAAACAATAAGACAATACGGAGACAAGTATATGACGTTCAGCTGGAAGAAGACAATGATCGTAGCGCTGGACACCGTCGTGGCGGTGTATCTGCTGCTTGCCGTCACGGCTTTCAACAAGCCGGACGAGAGCCGTTCCGTCTGCTCGCAGGTCAAAATCAACATCAGTGAGGATGTGGTGGAGGGCTTTCTTGACGCTGACGAGATCAAAAGGATACTCAAGAACAAGGGCGTATATCCGTTGGGCAAACCGATGGACGACATCCGCGTGCGCCGCATCGAGGACGTGTTGGAAAACAGCCCGTTCGTGGATCGGGCGCGGTGTCACAAGACTACGGGCGGACATGTCTGCATCTCCGTGACACAGAGGATGCCTCTCATACGTGTCAAGGCGGACAGCGGAGACGACTACTATCTCGACAGCCGCGGCGGCATCATGCCGAACACACGCTACACGACCGACCTCATCGTCGCCACGGGACACATCGGACGCAAGTATGCCTCGAAAGTGCTCGCCCCGCTGGCCGCATACATCGTCAAAGACAAGTTCTGGCGCAACCAAGTCGTACAGATCAATGTGCTCGAGGACGGCACGGTGGAGATCGTACCGAGAGTCGGAGACCACATCGTCTACTTGGGACAACCGGCCGGTGTCGCCGGAAAACTGCTTCGGCTGGAGAAGTTCTACCGCTACGGACTCAACCGCGCCGGCTGGAACAAGTACTCTTATATCAGTCTGGAATTTGACAACCAGATAATATGCAAGAAGCAACTGCCGCGTCAGAAGACGGCAACGGTTTCCGAACAGTAACGAAATGACAACGAAAAAATACATGAACAGACAATAAGATGGCAGCAAAGGACTTTATCGTAGCAATAGAACTCGGCTCATCCAAGATGACCGGTATCGCGGGAAAGAAAAATCTCGACGGCAGCATCAACGTGCTTGCCGTGGTGCGGGAGGACTCTTCCGTTTTCATAAAGAAAGGTAAAATCTACAACTTCGACCAGACCGTATTGTGCGTCAAGAACATCGTCAGCAAGTTGGAGGCGCAGCTCAAGACGTCGATAACACAGGTCTACGTGGGCGTGGGCGGACAGTCCATACGCAGCGTGAGAAATGTGATAGCCCGGGACCTGCCGCCGGAGACCAAAGTCACGCAGGACATGGTCATCGAACTGATGGACATCAACCGCAACTGGAAGTATGCGGACCAGGAGATACTCGACGTGGCAGTACAGGAATACAAGGTCGACACACAGGCGCAGCTCGACCCCGTGGGCATACAGTGCTCACGGATAGAAGGCAACTTCCTCAACATCCTGCAGCGTAAGACGTTCTACAAGAACCTCAACCAGTGCTTCGAGGCCGCCGGCGTCAATGTCGCCGAGATGTTTCTCGCGCCGCTGGCTCTCGCCGACAGCGTCCTTACGGAGGCAGAGAAACGCTCCGGATGCGCCCTCGTCGACATCGGAGCGGACACCACGACGGTATCCGTCTACAGCAAGAACATCCTGCGCCACCTCGCTGTCATACCGCTCGGCTCCGCCAATATCACCGAAGACATCAAATCGCTGCAGATGGAGTTCCAGGACGCAGAGAAGATGAAGCTCAAATACGGTTGCGCATACACCGACAACAACGACATAGACAACACCCTGCGTCTCTCTATCGACGCCGACAGACAGGTGGACAGCCGCAAGTTCATCGAGATAGTGGAGAGCCGTGTGGAGGAAATCATCGAGAACGTATGGTTTCAGGTGCCCGGGGAATATTGCGACAAGCTGCTCGGAGGCATCATTCTGACCGGCGGCGGTTCCAACATGAAGAACATCGAGCGTGCTTTTGTCAACCACACGCACATCGACAAGATACGCACGGCGAAGTTTGTGACCCATACCATCACTTCCGGCAACAGCGAAGTGAATACCCGCAACGGTATGATGAACACCGTGCTCGGTCTTCTCGCCAAGGGTGACCTCAACTGCGCAGGCAGCGAAATCGACCCCGAGGACCTCTTCAACGGCACCAAGACGACACCGACGGGAACGCCGGATGCACGTCCGAAAGCCCCGCGCAAGGCGGGAGAGATACCTCCCGGTGTCGTCCTGACCGACGCGGAGAAGCAGAAACTCGAGGAAGAGGAACGCCGCAAGAGGGAGGAAGAAGAGCGCAGGGCACGCGAGGAGGCCGAGGAAGAGGAGCGCCGGCGTGAAGCAGAGCGCAAGGCCAACAGCCCGCTCAACAAGATCATCAACTGGTCGAAGACGTGGGGAAAGAAGTTTATGGAAGAAGAAAACTGACGTCGAGGCCGTTATAATATAATAAGGTGACTTCTATTATATAGTAATGTGACTGCTATTATATAGTAATGTGGCCGCTTTTATATAATCAAGCTATTCAAACAATAATATCAAAAAGGATATGGGAGACAACAATATAGTTGATTTCGGCGCCCCGGAGAGGGAGCACAGCATCATCAAAGTCATCGGAGTGGGCGGTGGCGGAGGCAACGCCGTCAATCACATGTATCGCGAAGGCATACACGACGTGTCCTTCGTGTTGTGCAACACCGACAATCAGGCACTCAACGACTCACCCGTGCCGGTGCACTTGCAGTTAGGCAAGGAAGGCCTGGGAGCCGGAAACCGTCCCGAGAAGGCACGTAAGGCAGCCGAAGAGAGCATCGACGACATCAAGGCAATGCTCGATGACGGCACCCGCATGGCGTTTATCACAGCCGGAATGGGCGGTGGAACGGGCACGGGAGCCGCTCCGGTGATAGCCCGTGTGTCCAAAGAAATGGGCATATTGACGGTCGGCATCGTCACGATACCGTTCCGCTTTGAAGGTCCGAAGAAGATCGATCAGGCCTTGGACGGTGTAGAGGAGATGGCAAAACACGTCGACGCACTGCTCGTCATCAATAACGAACGTCTGCGTGAGATATATCCCGACCTCTCGCTCATGGCCGCCTTCGGCAAGGCCGACGACACACTGAGCGTTGCGGCGAAGTCCATCGCCGAGATAATCACCGTCCACGGCATCATCAATCTCGACTTCAACGACGTCAAGACCGTGCTCCAGGACGGTGGCGTGGCCATCATGTCGACCGGCTACGGCGAGGGCGAAGACCGTGTGAAGAAAGCCATCGACGACGCGCTGAACTCACCGCTGCTCAACGACAACGATGTCTTCAACTCGCGCAAGATACTCCTATCCATCGCCTTCAACGAAGATCGCGAGGGCAAGGAGAACTTCATGATGGAGGAGATGAACTACGTCCACGACTTCATGGACAAGTTCGGCGACTTCGAAATCAAGTGGGGAGTGGCCATCGACCCCGAGTTGGGCAAGAAGGTGAAGATCACCATCCTCGCCACGGGCTTCGGCATACGCAATGTCGACGGCATGCCGGACCACAAGAAGAAGCAGACCCAAGAGGAAGCCAACCGCATCGCGGAGGCACAGGAGAGGCAGGCGCAGCTTGACGATCGCCGCGGCCGTTTCTACAAGACCGACAACAACGGCATGAAATACAAGCGCCGGCCCCACATCTACCTCTTCAGTCCGGAGGATTTGGACAACGACGACGTCATCTCGGCCGTGGAGTCGACGCCCACCTACAAGCGGACACGTGAGATATTGGACAACATCCACAGTCAGGCCGGCGGTGACGACGCCCTTCTGAACAAGTCGGACGACACCAAGGAGGCTGTACAAGGAACAATCAAATTCGCATAACAAGCTATGACACTATTTGAACAAGTAAGCAAAGACATCGTTGCGGCAATGAAGGCCAAGGACAAGGTCGCCCTTGAAGCCCTGCGCAACATCAAGAAGGTATTCATCGAGGCAAAGACAGCACCCGGCGCCAACGACACATTGGAGGATGCCGCTGCGCTCAAGATACTCCAGAAGCTGGCCAAGCAGGGCCACGACTCCGCCACGCTCTATGCCGGGCAAAACCGTCAGGACCTCGCCGACGCCGAGCTGGCACAGGTCGCCGTCATCGAGAGCTACCTCCCCAAGCCCATGAGCGAGGCCGAGATAGAGGCCGCCGTGCGTGAGATTATCGCCCGCACAGGTGCGTCCGGCATCCGCGAGATGGGCAAGGTGATGGGCCCGGCGAGCAAGGAGCTGGCCGGAAAGGCTGACGGAAAGACAATCTCGGAAGTCGTAAAGCGGCTTCTCTCATGATGCGGGCTATGACAGCAGACCGTATTTCATAAAACAACAATAATGGCCGTAGATACTTAACATGGCTCTGGTATCTGCGGCCCTTTTTGTTTGCATTAATAACCGAAGAGCCATAACGATTGAAAAAAGACATGAAAAAGAAGTACACCCTGCTGATGCTCCTCCTCTCGGCGCTGCCCTCGGGCCTCATGGCGCAGAAGACGGACGTCAGCGTGCTCTCTCTTGACGGGACGGCATATACGTTCAAGATGTCTGAGGTAGAGCGCATCGATATTGGTGCGGGTACGGTCGGTGTCGTCACAACATCCGCCGAGTACCACACGTGGCAGACGGCGAAGATAGACCGGATTGCGCTCACCGCCGGTGGCTCAGGCATACGTGAGGCCAAAGCCGCCGCCGGAGACATCCGTTTCGGCGTCCGCGGAACGACAGTGATTGTGACCGGAGCGCCCGACGGAACCCCCGTCACACTCCATGACGCCGCCGGCCGTCTCGTCGGCAGCACCGTCAGCCGTGACGGCAAGGCCGAAATCGACGCTTCGCGTGGTGCCGCCGGAGCATACGTGGTCAAGGCAGGACAGACGGCACAGAAGTTAATAAAGAAATAAAACCAGCAAAGCTATGATAAAGAAATTACTCTCAATGATCATAATGGTGGCCGCATTTGCCGCCACGGGCATGGCCCAGGAGAACATGTATCTCATCAAAGGCAACCAGGTGGTTGCAAAATACAGCGTCGACGATGTCGACTATGTCTCGTTCAAGTTGCCCGAGGGCGTGACGGAAAACCAGGTGACGGTCAACGTCGACGAGGTTGGCAAAAACTATTTCACATACACCGTCAAGACTCTTTCGCCGACGAAAGAGTATGTACACTACTTCGTTCAGAAGTCGATGATAGACATCTATCTGCTGACATACTATGGCACGACCGTCGAGAACTCCGACCCGGAGCTCGTCAAGATGCTACTGAAGAACTATCTGTACAGCGGATTCTTGGCCGCAGGAACATCTTCATATACTATCCGGGACGGCGAGACGGACGGGATAGAGGATTTTGACGTGATTGCCGGCACCGACTATTTCGTCATGGCGTGCGACCTTGACGCCACAGGCGAGAACTTGGGTGACAACTTCGACTATAAGCTCGTCACGACCGAGCCTGCCGGCCGCTCCGCCGGAACCGTCAGCGTCACCTACGCGGGACTCAACGAGAAGGGAGAGGCTATGTTTGACTTCACAGCAAGCGACGACATCACCAAGATCTGTACGATGTACGGTCTGAAGTCCGCCCTCGAGTCGTTCATCACCGCATACGGCTTCGACTACACCATGTTCACCTATGCCGGCCGTTTCGCGCCCGACGCGCTCATCCCCGGCGACGGCAGCGGATGGCCCGTGAATGACGAGGCCGACTACGTTATGTATGTTGTCGGTATCGACGCCAACGGCGACCAGACCGAAGTGCAGAAGGTCGAGATGCACATCGTGCCTCCGACACCGGAACAAGCCGGCCCGCAGATCAAGATATTCAGCAAGGAGAAGAGCGCCGGCAAGGTCCGCGTCAACTTCGAGATCAGCCCGAGCAACGTCACCGAGGCCTGCGTCCGTCTGATGGACGAGAACGACTGTGACGATCGTCTGAATGTCGGCTATACGCTTCCGGAGCTTGCCGCAGGCGGCGATGCCATCGACATCACCAACAAGATCAACACCGAGGGCGAATATACCTACGTCAACGACGAGGTGCCCACACGTTGGAACTCGCTGCTCATCATGGCAAAGAACGACGAGGGTACCACCATCACCCGCATGAACTTCTGGCCGGACACCGAGTCGGAGTGGGATATCACCGAAAACACGTCTTTCTCCTCGACCAGAGCCAACGCCCCCTCCCGCAAGACAATCGTGAGCACTAACGTCGCTCCCCGACTGAATCTTGTCAAGGGCAAGCCGGCATTTAAGACGTTCCGCCGATAATTGAAAAGCCCACCCTGCCTCCCCGAAGGGGATGAGCCGAGAGGGTGAATGGAAAAGTAGGGTCGCGACCCGTCGCGACCGCCTCCTTGTCACATGATTTAACTCTATATGTCAGATGTTAGAGTTTTCCCCTTCATCTCGTAGGCACCCTCCCCTTGGGGAGGGTCGGGGTGGGGCCGGTACTATGTGACATGGAGGCGGTCGCGACCCGTCGCGACCCTACTTTGTTATGTTTTTTCCGAATTTAACGCCATTTTTTCGGGGTACTTTTCAAAAAAATCCCGCCACGCTCCCAAATTTTCAAATCTTGCGAAGGGCAAAATCTTGCGGTTTTTTCGGTGGAAAAATCACTGTTTTTGCAAACCGTTGTTACACAACTACTTACAAACAGACAGTCCCCTCTGACTCCCCCAAAGGGGGAGCTTGGGCTTCCCGTAAGGGCCTTATTGCTCTGCAACGGGGCTGCTATTGCATTGCAACGGCGGCCCCGTTGCAACATGACGGCGTGCTCGTTGCGATGCAATAGCGGCCCCGTTGCTCGGCGAAACCCGTTTTTTGACTCAAAAACAGCAAGCAAAAACTCGCGGAGTTTTTCAAAAATGAATGGCCGCGGGGCCCTTATGGCTCCCTCCGGCCTCCCCAAAGGGGGAGAGACCTGCGGCTTCCCAACCACTTTTTAAATACAATAAGGCCCTTATTACCCACAAAAACACAAATCTTTGAGCAATTTTCCGAACACGATTTTGTAAATATATATCATACACCTACCCACCTGAAAACCACCTGAAAACCCACCTACACAAACAGCTCGCGCAGTACGGCGAGCGAACGCAGTTCGGGAAATCCGGGTATGTGTATGCGATAATACTGTATGATGACCTCCACCATGCGGTTGCGCTCCGTGTGCGACATGCGGAAGAGATGCATCGTGGCGAAGTTCATTCGCATCATCAGCCGGATGAGTGATGCCTCCTGCGGGAGCAGCACGTCGCGGTGGGGTGGGAGCGAGCCGCTGAAACAACCCGAGCGCAGGTCGAAACAGCAGCCCGGACAGTAACCGTCGAGATTGGGGAAGAAACCGAGAAAGCGCGACAGGCGCATGAGAAAGACAAGGTGGAAGTTGGCGTAGCCCTCGCCGCGGCCGTCCAACCACTGGAGACAGTCCGCGATGTAGTCGAAGAGACGGTCTCCCTGCTGCTCGTCGCGCAGGGCGTAGCAAAGAAATTCGGCAATGAACATGGCGATGGAGAGCTTTCGCGGGTCCGTCGAAAGTGAAGGCAGAGGCATGGCCAGGCGCACGGAGCGCAACTTCTGGAGCTTGGCGCGGCGGCTGATGTCACACTCCGCCTCTATCAGCGTCAGCGGACTGAGCGTCTGGCGACGTACACCGCCGCGACCGCCGCGGCTGACGGTCACTGCAAACGACATCCGCCCGCACTCGCGGGTGAACAGATCGACAATCATACGGTTGTCGCCATACTTGACATGGCGGAGCACCAAAGCCTCTGTTTTTGTCAACATATTTGCGAAGATAGTGCAAGCGAGCGCAATGGAAAATGTCTTTTTCGATTGCCGAGCGCAGCCTGTTTTATGCAAAGATATATACTTTATGGCATAAAATCGCCCGTTTGACGCATTTTTCCCTAAAAAAATTTTGCAGTATTAAATAAAAGCGGTAACTTTGCACCCGCAAATCTAAGCAATGGTCCCTTCGTCTATCGGTTAGGACGAGAGATTTTCATTCTCTAAAGAGGAGTTCGACTCTCCTAGGGACTACAATAAAATAAGAATAAACAAAAGATGGCAAATCACAAATCAGCAATCAAGAGAATTCGTCAGAGCCAGAAGAGAGCTCTGCATAATAAATATTATGCAAAGACGATGCGCAACGCTGTTCGCAAGTTGCGTGCCCTCACAGACAAGGAAGAGGCTGTGAAGTTATATCCGAGTGTTCAGAAGATGCTGGACAAGTTGGCAAAGAACAATATCATCCACAAGAACAAGGCTTCGAACCTGAAGTCCAAACTTGCCTTGCACATCAGCAAGCTGGGTTGATACATCGACAACAGAGATATACGAGAGGCTGCGTCCATGACGGATGCAGCCTCTCTTTTTTGTGCCCTAAATATTTCGCTAAGTCATAATTATTTAGTATCTTTGCGCTCGTAAAAGCAGAAAACAATCTTATGGCAGAAGACATAATCAAGGACAGCAATTATTCCGCGAGCAACATTCAGGTGCTCGAAGGACTCGAAGCCGTGCGCAAACGTCCCGCGATGTACATCGGTGACATCAGCGAGAAAGGTCTCCACCATCTCGTCAACGAGACCGTGGACAACTCGATAGACGAGGCTATGGCCGGCTACTGCACGCACATCGAAGTGACAATCAATGAAGACAACTCCATAACCGTACAGGACAACGGCCGCGGTATCCCCGTCGACGAACATAAGAAGCTCCACAAGTCGGCTCTCGAAGTCGTCATGACCGTCCTGCATGCCGGCGGCAAGTTTGACAAAGGCTCCTACAAGGTCAGCGGCGGACTCCACGGCGTGGGCGTGAGCTGCGTCAACGCACTTTCCACAAAGATGCTCTCGCAGGTCTTCCGCGAAGGAAAGATCTACCAGCAGGAATACGCACAGGGCAAACCGCTCTATCCCGTGAAAGTCGTCGGAGAGACCGACAAGCGCGGAACACGCCAGCAATTCTGGCCGGACCCCACCGTCTTCACGACCACAGAATACAAGTATGACATCATAGCCAAACGCATGCGCGAGTTAGCATACCTCAATGCCGGCATCACCATCACCCTCGTGGACAAGCGTCCCGACGAGGAAGGCAACACACGGCAGGAGGTGTTCCACGCCAAGGAAGGACTCAAGGAGTTCGTCCGCTACGTCGACCGTCACCGCACCCACCTCTTCGACGATGTCATCTATCTCAAGACCGAAAAGCAGGGCGTACCCATCGAGGTGGCAGTGATGTACAACACCGACTACTCGGAAAACATCCACTCCTACGTCAACAACATCAACACCATCGAGGGCGGTACACACCTCGTCGGTTTCCGCATGGCGCTGACCCGCACATTGAAGAAGTATGCCGACGCCGACCCCGTCATCTCCAAGCAGATAGAAAAGGCCAAGATAGAAATCACAGGCGAAGACTTCCGCGAAGGACTGACCGCCGTCATATCAATCAAAGTCGCCGAACCGCAGTTTGAAGGTCAGACGAAGACCAAGCTCGGCAACAGCGAAGTGGCGGGAGCCGTCCAGCAGGCCGTCGGAGAAGCCCTCACATACTATCTCGAGGAACACCCGAAAGAGGCAAAGCAGATCTGCGACAAGGTCATCCTCGCCGCCACAGCCCGCATCGCAGCCCGCAAGGCGCGCGAAAGCGTCCAGCGCAAGAACCCGATGACCGGCGGCGGACTGCCCGGAAAACTGGCCGACTGCTCCAACAAGGACCCCAAGACTTCCGAGATATTCCTCGTCGAGGGTGACTCGGCCGGCGGCTCGGCCAAGCAGGGACGCGACCGCTACACACAGGCCATCCTCCCGCTGCGCGGAAAGATACTCAACGTCGAGAAGGTCCAGTGGCACCGCGTCTTTGAGGCGGAGTCCGTCATGAACATCATACAGAGCATCGGCGTCCGCTTCGGCGTCGAAGGAGAAGGCGACAAGGAAGCCAACATCGACAAACTGCGTTACGACAAGATCATCATCATGACCGATGCCGACGTCGATGGCTCACACATCGACACGCTGATCATGACACTCTTCTATCGCTTCATGCCCAAAGTCATTCAGGAGGGACACCTCTACATCGCCACGCCGCCGCTCTATCTCTGCACATACAAGAATCAGGCGAAGGAATACTGCTACACCGAGCAGCAGCGACAGGCCTTCATCGACAAGTGGGCGGGTGGTGTCGAAGACGCCAAGAGCATCCACATACAGCGTTACAAGGGTCTCGGTGAGATGAACCCGGAGCAGCTTTGGGACACAACCATGAACCCCGAGACGCGCCTTCTCAAGCAGGTGACAATCGAAAACGCTGCCGAGGCCGACGAAATATTCTCCATGCTGATGGGTGACGACGTCGAACCGCGCCGCGAATTTATCGAGAAGAACGCCACATACGCCAACATCGACGCCTGACGCGCTATGCGACCGGACGTCAGACAGAGGCGGACAAAGATATGTTGACGGCCCTACGGCATGATGCCGGAGGACGAAAGAACGGGAACAGATTACGATTATGAAAGCCGATTACAACCACCCGACGGTTGGTTACAATCCTCTGACATTCGCGTCTCTGTTCCCGTTCTGCGTTTTCCGGCTTTTTTGTGTCCTCGCCGCAGTGTTGGCTGTATTGTCTGCGGACGCGGGCGGATGGCCGGCCAGGCCTTTCGGATGGTTCGCGGGCTGGATTTCGCATCCCGACGCGGCCGCCGGAGAGCAGGTGTGGTTCCGCCGTTGCTTCACCGGAGAGGGGCGGACGGTGAACGGCCGGATAGAAGTTGTCACCGACGGGGCAGCCGTCGTCTATGTGAACGGATATAATGTGATGACCGATGTGCCGCCGCCACTGCCTGACAGACCGTCCGGGGTGATGCGGATGATGCGTTATGACGTCACGAGATACCTCCGTCCGGACTCCAATGTGGTCGCCGTCCGGTGCTCGCCGGCTGCTCCCGCAGACTTGTCGCTTGCTCTTCATGGGAAGCCATTGCTTGTTCCCGCGGACTCGTTGTCCGTCACCGGAACGACACCCGTCGCTCCCCGGTTGCGTCTCGTCTTCTCCGGACTGCGCGTGACGCACGGCGGAAGGCGCGCCGCACCGTTCTCATACACCACCGACGACACATGGATGTGTCGCACGGCAGGATGTCGCTTGTTTGAAGATGGCGTGGAATGGGTTGACGGCAGGACTGCGGGTGAAGATTGGAGGACGGACGATGTGGAGATAATGAAGTGGCGGAATGCCCGCGAGGAAGCCGAAGTGACGGTCGGGCGGATTGTCGAAGAAACACCGCTCCATAGGGCCGTGCGTGTGGGTCGTGTCCGTGAGTGCAGCTTGATCGGCGCTGCGGCAGGGAGATTGACATACGGTTGCGGTCCGGAGTTTTGCGGCCGTCTTCGCGTGACGTTACGTGGGATGAAGAGCGGCGACGTCTTGCGTATCGGAGGTGACGTCCCCCGCAGCGGAGGAATGAGCTACGTCTGTTCGGGAGAGGCCGACGAACAGGCCGTGATGCGCTTTGCGGAATATGAAGGGGCGAGTGTCACCGTATCATGCGACACCGGATTGACGCCCGACAACGTGACGAAAGTGGAAGCGTTGAGCCTTGAAGACTATTTTCATGACAGCTGGATGTACTGAGATAGAGGAGTGAAAGCCACTGAAGCATATCCGGTTGCATCCCTTCCGGAGGGTCGGACGGAGCTTATCTCACAGCATCTGCATCTTCAGACCGAGCGAGAGACCGATGATGTCCCATAGCTTTATGCTGCTGTCCTGCGCCATTGCCCGCACGTAGATGTCGCACGTGCTTATCTCATAGAACGCGGAGATACTTTTGATGAACTTCCGCCGGTTGTGAGGGACGGCGTATGAGATGCGCTGGCCGACGAACACATTGATGCGCACCTTTGTCGACAGCATCGGATAGTATTTGTCCGGATAGCGTTTGGGCTGTTTGCCCCAAAACTCCTGTCCGAAGACGGTGTTGAAGTAGATGCCGCAGGACAGCGGTTCGATGTGACACTTGTCCGTCAGTCGCAGTCTCCAGGGGATGAAGTTCTGTTTCAGCGTCATTGTCATCTTTGCGTCCCTGCTCCTGAATTTCGGCAGATAACCGAAGAGAAGGTTTGTCTCAAACTGCCTGTGGTGGCCGTAGTCCCAGCCCACACCGATGGACATGACGCCCATGTTGCCCGCATACTGCATGATGAACTGTGTCGGGATGAGAAAGTTCCATAATCTTCTGTAACGATAGACGCGGCGATCATATTTGCTGAAGGCCGTCGTGTCTTCGGTCACGACCATTTCCTTGTTACATTCTTTTGTGCTGTCGGCTGTCGGGAGTGAACACTCCTGAGCGTCGCCGATGCTGTCAATGTCGATGAAATCGCGGTTTTCAGACGATTTGACGCTGTCTTCCGGTGTATATATGCTATCCTGAGTCATCGCCTCGGACCGCATGCCGGCTGTCTCCGCGCTTGCCGCGGCCGTCAGGTAGAAGCCGACGAGCAGGAAAAAACTAAAAATAAATCGTCTCATAATCATATCCGTCCGTGGTGATGGTAAACAAGTAGTAGTTGCGATGGGCGGCACTGTCGATGCCGTAGTATATCACCCCGTCGCCGTAGATGTCGTCTTTCTGTTGGTTATGGTCGTGGCCGTTGATGCAGAAGAGCAACCCGGGGAAGAACGAGAGATACCGTTCGAAGGCTTTGGCCACGTTGTTGTTGAACTGTTCGCTGTAAGGCCGCGCGTGCATGCAGATTATCGTGCGGTCGAACCGGTCGGCCGAAGCCAGAATCTGCTCCTCCATGAAGTCGAAGTTTGGCACGGCCGCGAGATAGTCATACTCCGTGGCGTTGGTGTTGAGACAGACAAACTTGATTCTTCCGGCGATGAAACTGTAGTCCAACGGTCCGTACATGGCCGTAAAGACGTCGTCGCCCGTGCCGAGAAAGTCGTGGTTGCCGATGAGTGCGACGTATGGCACGCGCAGCTTGGAGAGTCTGTCGCGCTGCCACGTAAACTCCATTGTCGTCCCGCAGTCGGTCAGATCTCCGCAGTGTATGACGAAGTCCACGTCCTCCCGGGTGTTGATGTCAGCCACCATCGCCTCCGTCTCTTTATACCACCCGTGGGTGTCGCTGACGAAAGCCACGCGGAGCGTATTCTTGTCGCGGCACGCTTCCTCGATGCGGGTTATGTTGTGGGCGTTGATGTCGCACTCGCCGTCAAATCTCACATCATATGGATGGTAGTCGAAGACGTCCTTACATCCTGTCAGCAGCATGCAGGCGACGATGATTGGTATATGTCTTTTGGTCATGCAGATTGTTTTTTCTGTCTCTGTTTTAGTCGAAGTATCCGATTTCCGGTGTGTTCACGGAGCCTTGTGAGGCTTTGGCTGTCTGCAAAATTACAAAGAAAAGGCGAGAAAACTTTGTCCGATTATGGAGTTTTTGTGTCGCTTTTATCTTTTTCTTTCCACCAAATCGAATATTTGTCGTACATTTGCAATGTAAAAATCAAGATATGGAGAATAATCAACCAGACTTTTGCAACCATACGGCAGACACGCCCTCCACGTCCGAGATGCCTCAGGCGGCGCTCGTCCGACTGCACACCGACGGCATACTGCTGACCGACGACCTGACCCGTCTGCCCGTCACGGCCGGTCCGTGGCGCATGAAGTTCATCCTGCTCGCGCTCTGCACGCGAGGTGAAGCCCGCTATGTGGTGGACGGGCAGGAGCAGACCGTATGCGGCAACGATGTCATTATCATATCCGAGCGCCATGTCGTCGACCACTATCAGGCGTCTGCGGACATCGCCGGAATCTGCATCATCCTGTCTGTCGGCTTTTTCTATGAGACCATCAGCAACGTCAGAGATCTCTCGACTCTCTTCCTCTTTTCCAAAAACCATCCGGTCGTCGGCCTTTCACAGCGTGAGGCGGACACGTTCAAGAGCTACTTCTACATGCTCCGGGACAAGGTGGCCGACATGCGCAACCACTATCGTCTGGAACTTGCGCGCACGCTCATTCTGGCCATGTTCTACGACATGAGCAACGTCGTCTATCGCGAGCAGCAGCATGGCGGACGTCGCTCGTCGCGTGCGGACACGATCTTCACCAATTTCATACACCTCTTGGAGGACAATTTCCGTCGTGAGCGTCGTGTGGGATGGTATGCCGAGCAACTCTGCATCACCTCCAAATATCTCTCCGAGACGGTCAAGCACGTCAGCCGCCGCACGCCAAACGAGTGGATTGACCGGTATGTGACGCTCGAACTGCGCCTCTTGTTGCGCAACTCGACGAAAAGTATCAAGGAGATAGCCCTCGATCTCAACTTCCCCAATCAGTCGTTTCTCGGCAAATACTTCAAGGAGCACGTCGGCCAATCGCCGAGCGAGTACCGCCGCAACTGACATAATATTCCGGTCTGCCATCCGCGTTTGTCCGACGGATAGGCGGACCGAACTGCTTTTTAGGCGGATTATGTTATTGCGGCAGGCAGACGAGCGATGAAACAGTTTTGAAAGTTTGTCCATAAGCCCAAGTTTTATTACCTTTGCAAACTAAAGTAGGAACAATAATAATATATAAAAGGAATAAAAATAGAGTATGGGAAAAGTAATCCTCACCGGTGACCGCCCCACCGGAAAACTGCATTTGGGCCATTATGTCGGTTCGCTGCGCCGCCGCGTACAGCTGCAGGATGCGGGCGACTATGACCGCATGTTCGTCTTCATGGCCGACGTGCAGGCTCTGACCGACAACGCCGACAATCCCGAGAAAATACGCCAGAATCTCATCGAGGTAGCGCTCGACTATCTCTCGGCCGGTCTCGACCCGACGAAATGCACGCTGTTCGTACAAAGCCAGATACCGGAACTGGCCGAGCTGACCACATATCTGATGAACCTCATCACCGTTTCGCGCGTACAGCGCAACCCGACGGTGAAGACGGAGATAAAGATGCGCAACTTCGAGGCCAACATCCCGCTCGGCTTCTTCTGCTATCCCGTCAGCCAGGCAGCCGACATCACGCTGTTCAAGGCAACGACCGTGCCCGCCGGAGAAGACCAGGAGCCGATGCTCGAAGTGACCCGCGAGCTGGTCCGGAGGTTCAACCAGACCTACGGTGAGGTGCTCGTCGAGCCGAACATCATGCTGCCCGAGAACCTGACGGCACGCCGTCTGCCCGGAACCGATGGCAAGGAGAAGATGAGCAAGAGCCTCGGCAACTGCATCTACCTGAGCGATTCGGCCGACGAAGTATGGCAGAAGGTGCGTTCGATGTTCACCGATCCCGACCACCTGCGCGTCGACGACCCCGGCAAAGTCGAGGGCAACGCCGTCTTCACCTATCTCGACGCCTTCTCGACTGACGATGATTTCGCCGCCTACTGGCCGGAATACCACAATCTGGAGGAGCTGAAGGACCACTACCGTCGCGGCGGGCTGGGTGATATGAAGTGCAAGAAGTTCCTCAACACCATCCTCAACAACATGCTGGAGCCTATCCGCCAGCGCCGTCACGAGTTTGAGCAGGACATCCCCGAGATATACAATATCCTGCGCCGTGGCACGGAACAGGCCCGCGAGACAGCCGCCCGGACGATGGACGAGGTGCGCCACGCCATGAAGATCGACTATTTTGACGATGTCGAGCTGATACGGAGTCAGGCGGAGAAGTACGGCCCCACCCCGGCCCTCCCCAAGGGGAGGGTGCCTACGAGATGAAAAGGGCAAGGTGTAATATATGTTAGGAATATATTATAGTGTTATGAGTACGACGCCATATAATAGGTGCTATATTATAATATTATAGGTACGACATTATATTATATATACGACAAAGCCCCGCGCAAATCCATACGATGGAATTGTGCGGGACTTTTCTTTGTTCATACCTTTGTTCATACCCCATGTCCCATGACTTGTGATTCAGTCACCTCGTAGGCACCCTCCCCTTGGGGAGGGCCGGGGTGGGGCCGGGGCCTCGGTTTTTGTTTACTTATTCTCCGGACGTTCTATGCCGTCAGCCGTAGCGCGATCAGACATCTTCTTGATGCGCTTGGCCGTGTCGGGATGGGACGAAAGCAAGCGGTCCATCGTGCTGCCCTTGGCTGCGCCCTGCTCCAACTTCTGGAGTTTTTCAAACGAGAGAGCGATGGCCCAAGGATTCTTTCCCTTCTTCTTGAGGAAGTCATAGCCGTAGTCGTCGGCCTGGCTCTCCTCTTTCTGAGAGAATTGGGAGTTGAGCACAGCCTCGCCCAGCTGTCCCAGTTGTGATTCTGTCAGGGCGGCAGCCTTGCCTCCGGTTGAAGCCACGCCATCCTTCAGAGCCGATGTGAGAAGAGCGGTGCGGTAGGCTTTCTTAGAGTGTTTCAGTGCCACGTGACCCAGTTCATGGCCGATGACACCCAGCAGTTCGTCGTCAGTCATGATGTCCATCAGTGATGAGAAGACGCGCACGCTGCCGTCGGGGCAAGCAAAGGCGTTGACGTCGGTGACGTAGTAGACCTTGAAATTGAGTGGAATACCCTCAACCTCATCCAGTCCCTGCACCAGTTTGTCGAGACGCTCGACATACTTCTGTGTCTGCGGGTCGTCGGCCTTGCAGACGCGGTTGTTCTTGTCCATCCAGTCGATGGACTCCTTGACGTACTGAGCCATCTGTGCGTCGGTGAGTGTCATTGCTTTGCCGGCTTTGAGCGCGCCGCTTGCGGCCTTACTGAGATTAAACTGTGCCATGACCGTTGTGGTGCATGTCATCATGAGCAGCAGTGCTGCTGCGTTTTTGAAAAACTTCTTCATAGCGAGAAATCTAAGTTTTTTTTAAAATTAGTTATAAGTGTATGTGATTTTTGTTACTCTTTATTAATAAACTATCGTGCCGTCGATTTATTGCCTTTCATCCCCAAAGGTTTTTTCGAATTTCGAATTGCGGCGGCGTTTTAATATGGATAAACGTCACGCATCTGATGCACATCAAACTCGAATGTGTTGCAGAGCCACACTGTAGGGACAAATTCTTGTATCTGTCCGCCTATAACGGGATATTTTGCGGACAGATACAAGAATTTGTCCCTACAGTGTGGTTCTGCAATACATTCGTTGGGGTGGATTTTATGGTTGGGGTGGGTCTTAGGTTGTTGGAGTGTTTTTTTAAAATGTCTTACACCCTCATACCTTTTATCTTCTCCCTCAGATAACGGCGGAACTCCTCGCCGCCCAACACCTCCACGTTCTCAAGCAGACCGAGGACAAAGCGCCCCACACCCAGATAGCTGCACACCTCTATGCGCAGGAGCCAGTGCTGACCGTCGGTCTCGGGCGTTATGTAAGGCTCCGTCTGGGGATATTCCTCCTTGAGCAGGTTGTAAGCCAGCCGCCCCAACCGCAGTTCGACGGGCATTGTCGTCTCGCCGCTGAATGTGAAGACATCAGTGAACAGACGTCGGTGAGCGTTCTCATGCTCCCAGTCGTCGGCCAGCGGCATGACCGAGCCGATTCGGGAGATCTTGAACGTCTTGTTCTGAGCCGTGCGTATCTCGTAGCAGCGTATCTCGTTGTTGCCGTCGAGAAACATGAACGGTTCCACCACACGGTTGGTCACCGTGTCACTGTGGGGCGAGGAGTAGTCGCGCAGTATGACCGCCTTGCGCATTTTGATGGCCTCATAGAGAGCCGTCACGTTGTTGGCGGCCTGCTCGCGCAGGTTGACATCGTTGAGGATGTCGAGGTCGTAGAGCGTGTCGAGCTTGCGTTTGAGGTGGCGCACGTGGATGCTGCTGTCGTCCATTCGGTCGAGAAGACGGCGCATGGTGATGGCTTCATCCTCGGTGAAATGGGCCTTTTTTATCAGTTTTTGGAAAAAAGGCGAGCTTTTGTCGAGACTGTAGCACGTCCCGTGTTTCTCGACGACGAAGCCGTAGTCGCGGAAAAAATCCAGATAGTAGTAGAGACTGCGGCGCGAGATGCCGAGCCGTTCGCAGAGTTGTGCGACGGTGTATCCCCGGTTTTCGGTCATGAGCAGTATGAGAGACAACTCACGTTCAAGGTTGTTGTGGCGCATGGGCGGTGTTGTTGGTATGTATGCCGGTCGGTCAATGGCGACAGTTTTTGTTTGCAGTCGTCATTCGGACCGGTTGCAAATGTATGACAAAAACGTGAGATTCCGCATCGGAAGAATAAAGAAAAATATCACTCAAATGCGAACAGACCTCTTTTGTGTCATGATAATATCAAAAATTTAACATTTGGTTTTTCTGTGGTTTTAGTGAAAATAAGCAAATATCTTGACATTTCGGTCTCGTTTTTGTGCGCCGTCCGACCCGCTTCCGAGCAACGGGGCCCCGCGGGGTTGCAACGGGCACGCCGTCACACTCCAACGAGCACGCCGCTGTCATGCAACGGCGGCCCCGTTGCAATGCCGCGGGGCCCTTACGGCAAACCGTCAAAATTGCTGTTGTGGAGCTGTCGTGTGTAAGTCGTTTAGTGACAGCGACTTACGAAAATCGCTCAAAAATCACAAATTTCGGTCCGAAAGGCCGGTTTTTCGGAATTACGCGAATTTTGCAAGCGTTTTGTCAGAATAATTCCGAGTTTTTAACACTTTACGAAAGGGAATATCATTCGACATGGCTCATCCGGCATTTGGAGATATGGCTCCAATTCTCAACGCAAAGGCGCAAAGCCACAAAGATGGCGCAATCCGCACATACGGAAGACCACAAAGGAATGACTGACGTCATGCGCTGCGACTTCTTTGTGGCTTTGCGCCTTTGCGTTGAGAATTAGAGCCATCCCTCCAAATCTCGGATAGACCAAAAATTGTCAGGAATTGTTTTGTGGTCTCCGATATTTGCAATACCTTTGCATTAAACATTATAAAACAAGTGATCAGTATGCAGACAGTCAGCCATCTCTCGGTGTTGATACATGAGCAGGCCAAAAAGTACGGCGACCGCGAAGTCATGATATACAAGAACTTCGGTGGTGAGGAGTGGAAATCTTATTCGTGGAACGACTTCTCCCAGACGGTGAAGGTGGTATCCAACGCGCTGCTCAATCTCGGCGTGCGGCCGCAGGAGAATGTGGGCGTCTTTGCGCAGAACTGCGTCCAATATCTCTTCTCTGATTTCGGTGCATGGGGCATACGGGCCGTGACCATCCCCTTTTATGCCACCAGCAGCGAGCAGCAGATACAATATATGATCAACGACGCGCAGGTGCGCATACTCTTTGTCGGAGAACAGGAGCAGTATGACAAGGCCCACCGCGTCTGCGCCCTGTGCAGCACGCTGGAGCGCATCATCATCTTCGACCGCTCCGTGCGCATCAGCAACCATGATCCCCACGCTCTCTATTTCGACGACTTCCTCAAGCTGGGTGAAGGTCTGCCGAGACAGTCGGAGGTGGAGACTCTCTACGGGGAAGCCAACGAGGAGGACCTCGCCAACATATTGTACACCAGCGGAACGACGGGCGACAGCAAGGGTGTCATGCTCAGTCACGGCCAATACATCGCCGCCCTCGAAGCCAACGGCCGTTGCGTTCCGCTGACAGAGCGCGACCGCGTGCTCAACTTCCTGCCCTACGCACACATCTTTGAGAAGGGATGGACGTTGCTCAGCCTTACCGAAGGAGCCACGCTGATTGTCAACACCTATCCGCAGGAGGTTCAGAAGTCCATGCGCGAGACCCATCCCACGAGTATGTCGGCCGTGCCGCGATTCTGGGAGAAGGTCTACAACGGTGTGATGGAAAAGATCGAATCCTCCGGAAGCATGAAGCGCAAGATATTCCGCAACGCCCTGGCCGTCGGCCGACGCCACAACATCGAGTATCTCAGCCGCGGCCGTCGTCCGCCGATGGCCCTCCATCTGGAATACGAAATGATCAACAGCACGCTCTTCAGCCTCGTCCGCAAGGAGCTGGGACTGACCAATCCGAACATATTCCCCACGGCCGGCGCGGCCATCTCGTCCCACGTGGAGGAGTTTGTTCACAGCATCGGCCTCAACATGCTGGCCGGCTACGGACTGACGGAGAGCCTCGCCACAGTGAGCTGCAACCATCTCGGCAAACCCTATACGCTCGGTTCAGTGGGCTATCCCATCGACAGCATCAGCGTCCGCATCAGCGAAGAGGGCGAGGTGCTGCTCAAAGGCCCGACCATCACGCGCGGATACTACAACCGTGAGGAGCAGACAAAGGCCTCGTTCACCGAAGACGGCTACTTCCGCACGGGTGACGCCGGCTATATGAAGGACGGCGAACTCTATCTGACCGACCGCATCAAGGACCTCTTCAAGACGTCCAACGGCAAGTATATCGCCCCGCAGATGATTGAGTCGAAGCTGCTCGTGGACAAATATATCGACCAGATAGCCATCATCGCCGACCAGCGCAACTTTGTCTCTGCGCTCATCATCCCCGAATACCGCCTCCTGGAGGAGTACGCACGCGAACACTCCATCTCATTCAGCAGCCGCGAGGACCTTTGCGCCAACGAGCGTATATATAAGATGATGATGGAACGCATCGCCACTCTCCAGCAGCAGCTGGCCCACTATGAGCAGATCAAGCGCTTCACGCTCCTGCCGCATCACTTCAGCATGGAGCGCGGCGAGCTGACCAACACGCTGAAAATCAAACGCCGCGTGCTCAACGAGAACTACAAGGCCGAGATCGACAGGATGTATGAGGCGTAGCCTCACCCGGCCTCCCCAAAGGGGAGGAGAGTGAAGGCGGCATTTTCCTTCATGGCATCACTATATAATAATAAAAGTAGGGTGTAACATATAACATAAATATATTATATAAAAGTATAATCAATTATCATCCCATATATCCCGCATGGCGTCCCCCTTTGGGGGACTATAGGGGGCTTTCCTATAATTATGATAACAGCAGACCAACTGAAAGACGTCATGGAGCGCGCCGAGTCGTTGCGCCGCTATCTTGACATAGACCGTAAAAAGATTGAATTTGAGGAGGAGGACCTCCGCACTCAGGCACCCGACTTCTGGGACGATCCGAAGCGGGCGGAAGAGCAGATGAAGAAGGTGAAAGGCATCAAAAGGTGGATTGACGGATACAATGAGGTGCGCCTTGCCGCCGACGAGCTTCAGCTGGCCTTCGACTTCTATAAGGACGAGATGGTCACGGAAGAAGAAGTCGACGAGGACTATCGCCGTGCCATCGAGGCCATCGAGAGCCTTGAAATGAAGAACATGCTGCGTCAGAAGGAAGACCCGATGGACGTGGTGATGAAGATAAACAGCGGTGCCGGCGGCACGGAGAGCCAGGACTGGGCGCAGATGCTCATGCGTATGTATCAGCGCTGGGCCGAGGCCAACGGCCACAAGGTCACCATCAGCAACCTTCAGGACGGTGATGAGGCCGGCATAAAGAGCGTGACGATGCAGATCGAGGGCGGCGAATATGCCTACGGCTACCTCAAGAGCGAGAACGGAGTCCACCGTCTGGTGCGCGTCTCGCCGTTCAACGCGCAGGGCAAGCGCATGACGAGCTTCGCCAGCGTGTTCGTCTCGCCGCTCGTCGACGACACCATCGAGGTCTACGTAGACCCCGCCAAGGTCAGCTGGGACCTTTTCCGAAGCGGTGGTGCCGGCGGTCAGAACGTCAACAAGGTGGAGACCGGTGTGCGTCTGCGCTATCAGTATGTGGACCCCGACACGGGCGAGGAAGAGGAAATCCTCATCGAGAACACCGAGAGCCGCAAGCAGCTGGAGAACCGCAACAACGCCATGCGCCTCCTGAAGTCGCAGCTTTATGACCGCGCGATGAAGAAGCGCCTCGAAGCGCAGGCCAAGATTGAGGCCGGAAAGAAGAAGATAGAGTGGGGAAGCCAAATCCGCAGCTACGTCTTCGACGACCGCCGCGTCAAGGACCACCGCACCAACTATCAGACGACAGACGTCGACGGCGTCATGGACGGCAAGATTGACGGTTTCATCAAGGCTTATCTGATGGAATTCCCGGTCAATGACGAAGAGTAGCAGCACTCACCCCAACTCTCCCCTTGACATGTCTGCAAGACAAAGATATCGGGAGCTGAGGGACCTCGATTGAGTCTTGGTGAAGAAAGGAGAAGAAATGGAAATATTGATGGAATGGGCAAAAATCAACGTTTTCGTTAAGCCAAAAGAATAGAGCCAAACTCGTTTGAGCTCTGTCATGGCGAGAAAACGCAAACATGAAATGAACGAATAATAATCAACATAATTGACCTATGAAAAAGAATAACAAGAAAAATCCGCGCCGCGCAGCATACGAGGCACGTCAGGAGAAAGAAGGACAATCAATCGTCAAATGGATATTCGCCACACTTGTGGTATTGGGCTTGTGCTTCGTCGCTTACTACGCATACATTATGTCATAAGGGATGAGCGGACTGGAGATAGAACGCAAGTTTCTGGTGCTTGATGACTCCTACAAGCAGCTGGCTTTCGACAGCAGCCGCATCAAGCAGGGGTATATATGCAGCGGTCACGGACGCACGGTGAGAGTGCGCGTCCGTGACCGCCGTGGTTTCCTGACCATCAAGGGACCGTCGGATGCTGCCGGTCTGAGCCGCTATGAGTTTGAAAAGGAAATCACATTGGAAGAAGCCGAACAGCTCTTCCGCCTCTGCGAACCGGGCGTGATCGACAAGACCCGTTGGCTCGTGCGCAGCGGACGTCATGTCTTTGAAGTGGATGAATTTTACGGTGACAACGCGGGGCTGGTCATGGCCGAGGTGGAATTGTCTTCGGAGGATGAACCATACGAAAAGCCCCATTTCATCGGACGCGAAGTCACGGGTGACCGCCGCTTCTACAACTCCCATCTGCGGCGCTTCCCATTTGTCATCTGGGGTAAGACGCTCGGAGAATAACGCGATGAAACCGCGGTTTTCTGACGATACTAACAGTAAATAAACGCAGGGAGCTCATAAATAGAGAGAGCTCATAAATAAACGCAGAGAGCGCAAAGACGCAAAGGTTTTTCTGTCCGGAATGGATATGGCCTTTGCGTCTTTGCGCTCTCTGCGTTTGGTTTGTATCAAATCGGGTTCATGCACATCGTTTGGTTTGTATCAAATCAGGTTCATGCACATCGTAGGGACAAATTCTTGTATCTGTCCGCCCTTCATTTGTTTGCGGACAGATACAAGAATTTGTCCCTACGGTGTGGTTCTGCAACACCTTCATCATATAAATTCAATCATATTCAACCTTAAAACATAAAGAAAAGAGGATGCGGATTGCAAATCCGCTACAGCGTTCGGGTTACCTTCCGAACAGCCAAGATACTCCGAACAGCCATTGAGAGACGCCACGGTGTGACGTCTCTACAAATCCCTTCACCCTCAGGCTCCTCCCCTTTGGGGAGGCCGGGAGGGGCTTTCAGTCGGGAGGGGCCGCCAGCTGGCAGGGGCCTCTCGTTACACATTTTAATATAGGAATATCATATTTTCACTTTAAATCTTTGCTCGCCGCTCCATTATTTCGTAACTTTGCAGCCTTGAAAGGAGGGCATCAAGAACCGAAAGAAAAATGGAAGAGAATAAGGACAAGATGCAGAACGAGTTTGTCAGGAAGGTGGCCGAGCAGAAATATGAGTTCGGTTTCACTACCGACGTACACACCGAGATCATTGATCGCGGACTCAACGAAGACGTCGTGCGGCTCATCTCGCGGAAGAAGAACGAGCCGGAGTGGATGCTCGACTTCCGTCTGAAGGCGTTTGCATACTGGAAGACGCAGGCGCAGCCCACGTGGGGACATGTGCGGCTGCCGGAGATTGACTATCAGTCGATTTCCTATTACGCCGACCCGATGGCGAAAAAGGCCGGCGGCGAGGAGAAGAAGGAGATTGACCCGGAGCTGATGAAGACGTTCGACAAGCTGGGCATTCCGCTCGAAGAGCGTCTAGCGCTGAGCGGTGTGGCCGTCGACGCCATCATGGACTCGGTATCGGTGAAGACGACATATAAGGAGAAGCTGGCCGAGAAGGGCATAATCTTCTGCTCCATCGGCGACGCCATCCAGCAGCACCCGGAGCTTGTGAAGGAATATCTCGGGTCGGTCGTGCCATACCGGGACAACTTCTACGCCGCGTTGAACAGTGCCGTGTTCAGCGACGGCTCGTTCGTCTACATCCCCAAGGGCGTCCGCTGTCCGATGGAGCTGAGCTCCTACTTCCGCATCAACGCGCGGAACACGGGACAGTTTGAGCGCACGCTCATCATTGCCGACGACGACGCATACGTGTCTTATCTCGAAGGCTGCACGGCGCCGATGCGCGACGAGAACCAGCTGCACGCCGCCATCGTCGAAATCATCGTCAAGGACCGCGCCGAGGTGAAATATTCAACCGTACAGAACTGGTATCCCGGCGACGAGAACGGCCGCGGCGGTGTCTACAACCTCGTGACAAAACGCGGAGAGCTGCGCGGCGAGGGATCGAAGCTGTCGTGGACGCAGGTCGAGACGGGAAGCGCCATCACGTGGAAATATCCGTCGTGCGTGCTGCGCGGCGACAACTCCGTTGCCGAGTTCTATTCCGTTGCCGTGACCAACCACTATCAGGAGGCCGACACCGGCACGAAGATGATTCATCTCGGCCGCAACACCAAGAGCACCATCATATCGAAGGGCATCTCGGCCGGCCGCAGTCAGAACTCCTACCGCGGACTGGTCCGCGTGGGCTCGAAGGCCGACAACGCGCGCAACTATTCGTCCTGTGACTCGCTCCTGCTGGGCAGCGAGTGCGGCGCACACACGTTCCCCTACATGGACATCCACAACGACACGGCCATCGTCGAGCATGAGGCCACGACGAGCAAGATAAGCGAGGACCAGCTCTTCTACTGCAATCAGCGTGGCATACCGACGGAGCAGGCCGTGGGACTCATCGTCAACGGTTATGCCAAGGACGTCTTGAACAAGCTGCCGATGGAGTTTGCCGTCGAGGCGCAGAAGCTCCTCAGCGTCTCTCTCGAAGGCACGGTGGGATGAGCGGCCCCACCCAGGGATGTCGTTGAACCATTACACTGTAGGGTCGCGACCTGTCGCGACCGCCTCCGTGGCAGCTGATTTGACAGTCCGAATGGCTTGTGTACATGGTTGATTGGCATTGAAGGCAGATTGTCAGGAATGGCATAAAGATGGTCGCGACAGGTCGCGACCCTACCAAAGCCAAAGGAGATTGAGAGATGGGGCGGAG
The DNA here is from genome assembly GCA_017483185.1 of Prevotella sp. Classification (GTDB taxonomy): domain Bacteria; phylum Bacteroidota; class Bacteroidia; order Bacteroidales; family Bacteroidaceae; genus Prevotella. The sequence goes on from JAFULM010000008.1 coordinate 28,509, forward strand.
ACACAGGACCGAATAATATTATAATAATAAAAAGAATAAAGGAACAATAATAAAAAAACCGTATCCGGAAAAGGAGACAGCCGCAGGCTCCCCTCCTTGGAGGGGTCGGGGGAGGCTTTGATTATGTTGACAGTTAAAGATTTGCATGCCAGGATTGGCGACAAGGAGATATTGCGTGGCATTAATCTCACGATAAAGGACGGCGAGACACATGCCATCATGGGACCCAACGGTTCGGGAAAATCGACGCTCAGCGCCGTGCTTGTGGGCAACCCGCTCTACGAGGTGACGGGCGGTGAGGCCGTGTTCAACGGCAAGAACCTGCTGGAGATGAAGCCCGAGGACAGGGCCCACGAAGGACTGTTCCTCTCGTTCCAGTATCCGGTGGAGATTCCGGGCGTGTCGATGACTAACTTCATGCGCGCCGCCATCAATGAGAAGCGCAAGTATGAGGGACTGGAGCCGATGAGCGCCGGCGACTTCATCAAGCTGATGCGCGAGAAACGGAAGATTGTCGAGTTGGACCAGAAGCTGGCCAACCGCTCCGTCAACGAGGGCTTCAGCGGCGGAGAGAAGAAGCGCAACGAGATTTTCCAGATGGCCATGCTCGAACCGAAGCTCTCCATTCTCGACGAGACGGACTCGGGACTTGACGTCGACGCCATGCGCATCGTGGCCGAAGGGGTCAACAAGCTCCGTACGCCGGAGTCGAGCTGTATCGTCATCACCCACTACGACCGGCTGCTGGAGATGATCCGCCCCGACGTCGTTCACGTGCTCTACAAGGGCCGCATCGTCAAGACGGCCGGACCGGAGCTGGCGCAGCAGATACAGGAGCGCGGATATGACTGGATAAAGAACAGTCTCGACTTCTGACAAAGCCTCACCCCCGACCCCTCTCCAAAAGAGAGGGGAGTGAATAGCTCTCATCAATGAGGTGGATAAGTTTTCAGGCTTATTTAATGATAGCGTTTTATTTAAAGAATAATGATGCAAGAATCAGATAATATAAATATGTCTTTGTCTCAACAAGCAACAGGACATTCTGCTCCCCTCCCTTTTGGGGAGGGGGCAGGGGGTGAGGCTTCGACCCAATATATCGACCTCTATAAGGCGTGCCGTGGCATGCTCTTCGGTCATAGCGCCGATGTGATGAACGGTGTGCGCGACCGTGCCTTCGATGATTTCTGCCGTCTCGGTTTTCCGACGCGGAAGCAGGAGCGGTATAAGTACACGGACATGGCGGAATTGTTCGCACCCGACTATGGTCTGAACCTCAACCGGCTCGACATTCCCGCCAATCCCTACGACGCCTTCCGTTGTGACGTGCCCAATCTGAGCACGTCGCTCTATTTCGTTGTCAACGACGCCTTCTACACCAAAGCCCAGCCCAAGAGCCATCTGCCCGAGGGCGTCGTCATAGGTTCGCTGAGTGATGTGGCTGCAAAAATGCCCGATTTCATCGGGAAATACTATGCCCGCATAGCCCGTACGGAGGACGACGGCGTGACGGCGCTCAACACGATGCTGGCTCAGGACGGACTGGTCGTCTATGTGCCGCGTGGCGTGAAGGTCGACCGTGCCGTTCAGGTGATCAACATCCTGCGCTCCGACGTCGATCTGATGGTCAACCGCCGCGTGCTCATCGTCGTCGAGGAGGACGCCGAGATAACGCTGCTCTTCTGCGACCATGCCGCCGACGACCGCCGCTTTCTGGCCACACAGGTCATTGAGGCGTATGTCGGAGAGCGCGCCGGATTGGATCTGTATTGTCTTGAAGAGACCCACGCCAAGAACGTGCGCGTCAGCAATCTTTACGTGGAGCAGCAGCGGGACAGCCGTGTCAACCATAACATCATAACGCTCCACAACGGTGTGACGCGCAACCGGGCTGACGTCGTTCTTGCTGGCGAGGGTGCGGAGTGCCGGATGAACGGCTGCGTCATCGCCGACAAGGAGCAGCACGTTGACAACAACACGCTCATCGACCATCGCGCGCCCCATTGCACGAGCAACGAACTATATAAATACGTGCTTGACGGCAAGGCCACGGGTGCCTTCGCCGGCCGCGTGCTTGTGAGGAAGGACTCCCAGAAGACCGTCTCGGAGATGCGCAACCAAAATATCTGTGCCACGCGCGAGGCCCGGATGTACACCCAGCCCATGCTCGAAATCTATGCCGACGACGTGAAGTGTGCCCACGGCAGCACCGTCGGGCAGCTCAACGACGCGGCTCTTTTCTATATGCGCCAGCGCGGAATTTCGCTCAAGGAGGCCAAGCTGCTGCTTGAGTTCGCCTTTATCAATGAGGTTGTCGACAGCATCCGCCTCGCCCCGCTCCGCGACCGGCTCCACCATCTCGTGGAGAAGCGCTTTCGCGGAGAGCTGAGCAAGTGTGAGGGATGCAAGCTGTGCCGATAGCTTTTCTTCGTCGCGAAACCGTCTGTGCGTTCAATTAAAATAATGGATTATGAACAGTGAACTGATAAGAAAGGATTTTCCCATCCTCTCCCGCACCGTCTACGACCGGCCGCTGGTCTATCTCGACAATGCTGCAACGACGCAGAAACCGCTCTGCGTGCTCGATGCCATGCGCAACGAATATCTCAACGTCAATGCTAATGTCCATCGCGGCGTCCACTATCTCTCGCAGAAGGCGACCGATCTCCATGAAGCCGCCCGGGAGCGCGTGCGCAGTTTCATAAACGCCGAAAGCACGGACGAAATCATCTTCACCCGCGGAACGACCGAAAGCATAAACCTCGTGGTTTCCTCTTTCTGTGATGAGTTTATGGAAGAGGGCGATGAAATCATCGTTTCCGTGATGGAACACCATTCCAACATCGTTCCTTGGCAGCTTCAGGCGGCAAAGAAAGGGATAGCTGTCAAGGTCATTCCGATGGACGACCGGGGCGAGTTGAAGCTCGATGAAATGGAGAAATTGTTCACCGCGAGGACAAAAATGGTGAGCGTTGCCCATGTCAGCAACGTGCTCGGAACGGTGAACGATGTCGATGAAATCGTGGAAATTGCCCATCGTCACGGCGTTCCCGTGATGATAGACGGCGCCCAAAGCGCTCCCCACATGAAGGTGGATGTCCGTGCGATGGACTGCGACTTCTTCGCTTTCAGCGGTCATAAGATGTACGGACCGACCGGTGTTGGCGTCCTTTATGGCAAACGGGAGTGGCTTGACCGCCTTCCGCCGTATCAGGGAGGCGGCGAGATGATTGAAAGCGTGTCGTTCGAGAAGACCGTTTTCGCGCAGCTTCCGTTCAAGTTCGAGGCCGGAACGCCCGACTATGTGGCCACTCACGGCCTCGCCACTGCCATCGACTACGTCGAACGGATTGGTCTCGACAATATTGCCGAATACGAAAAAGAGCTGACCCAATATTGCATGGACCAGCTCTGGAGTATCGATGGAATGAGGATTTTTGGCACGTCTGAACGTAAGGACGCCGTCGTTTCGTTCCTCGTGGGCGACATCCATCATCTTGATATGGGCACACTGCTCGACCGTCTCGGCATTGCCGTGCGCACGGGACATCACTGTGCCGAACCGCTGATGCAGCGGCTGGGTATTCAGGGTACCGTCCGCGCGTCGTTCGCCCTTTACAATACGAAAGAGGAAGTCGACATGTTGGCCGACGGAATACGCCGTGTCAGCCGGATGTTCTGACCCGTCTGACGCCATGATGCGGCGGCGCGGCGCGGTTTTCGGATGGCGCCGGCGTGGTTTTCGGATGAAGCCGGCGTTACAGCCGCTCTGCTTTGATACCGCTGTCGCGGCATTTCATCACTGCCGAAACGAGCCACGCGAGGCATCCAAGACGCACAAGCAGATGACAGTCGGCGGGAAACACGGTCATGAAGAAGGCCGCTTGGGCGTTGACCAGCAGCAGGGTCTGGCGTGTGCTGACCTCCGTGCCGAGTACATGGGAATAGTATCTGGCGAGCGGGGCGATGATGCGCCGTACGGTTGAGGCCACCTTTGCAGTTCCGTCACTCATATTCATTGTCTCTGTTGCCATGTTCATTGTCTCTGCTGCCATGTTCATTGTCTCTGCAGCGTTCGCCGTAAGTGTCATTTTGTTGTCCATATCATTCTTGATTAATAGTTATCGTGATGCAAAGGAACCGCTATTGTGTGCACATAATGTTCATTGTGACGGGAAATAAAGTTAAGAATACTTGAATATTAACATTCATTTATAATCATATCATGCTTGCAAGCCATTTTTATGAGGGTCTCACGGAGGCCGGATGCGATGAAGCCGGACGCGGATGTCTGGCCGGAAGTGTGTATGCCGGGGCCGTCATTTTCCCTCCGGACTACAGGAACGAGGAGCTGAATGACTCCAAACAGCTCTCCGAACGGCGCCGCAACGAACTGCGTGAGATTATCAAACGTGACGCCGTGGCATGGGCGGTGGGCATCGTTGAGCCCGATGAAATCGACCGTATCAATATCCTCAACGCCAGCATCCTTGCCATGCACCGTGCCTTGGACGCCCTCAGCGTGCGCCCCGAGGCCGTCATCATCGACGGAAACCGTTTCAAGCCTTACCGGGATTTGCCTTATACGACTATTGTCAAGGGCGACGGGAAGTATCTCTCCATCGCTGCGGCCAGCATCCTTGCGAAGACTTATCGTGATGACTATATGGCCGAATTGGCCCGACAGTATCCCCAATATGACTGGCAGAGCAACAAGGGCTATCCCACGAAAAAGCACCGGGAGGCCATCCGCGAGTTCGGAATAACCCCATTCCATCGCCGCAGCTACAATCTTTTGGGCGGAAATCAGCTCACTTTTGACTTCTGAACGTCGGAACGACATTCTTATGCCGATACCACCGTACGCACATATATAATATATAGTATACCGAAAGCGAATAAAATACAATGGAACAGATAGAAAGATATACATCCGAGGCTGTGGAATTGCTCAGGCATCTGATAGCCACTCCGTCCATAAGTCGTGACGAGAAGCGTGCCGCCGACGTGATGGAAGCGTTCATGCAGGACCACGGCATGGATTGTCGTCGTGAAGCAAACAATGTCTGGGCGGTCGCGCCGGACTATGACGAAACCCGTCCCACATTGTTGCTCAACGCCCATATAGACACGGTGAAACCGGTCGAAACGTGGACAAGAAACCCTTTTGAACCGTCGTTGGAAGGAGATTGTCTCTTCGGATTGGGCAGTAACGATTGTGGAGGAGGTCTTGTCTCGTTGCTGCAAGTGTTCCGGATGATGTCCGGTCGTGCGCGTACATATAATATGGTGTATCTCGCATCGGCCGAAGAGGAGGTCTCGGGGCGCGACGGGATCAGCCGCGTGCTGCCAAAGCTGCCGCCGATAGACGTCGCTATCGTCGGCGAGCCTACCGGCATGCAGCCCGCCATAGCCGAAAAAGGGCTTATGGTCATTGACGGTGTGGCTCACGGCAAGTCAGGTCATGCGGCCCGCAACGAGGGCGTCAATGCGATTTATGAAGCTCTCGATGACCTTGTCTGGCTGCGCGGCCATCGTTTTGACCGCGTCAGCGACCTTCTTGGACCGGTGAAGATGACGGTCACGGTGATTAATGCGGGCACTCAGCACAACGTCGTACCGGACGAATGTCGTTTTGTCATAGACGTCAGGTCAAACGAACTGTACACCAACGAGGAGCTCTTTGAAATCATCCGCAATCATGTCCGCAGCGAACTGAAGGCACGTTCGTTCCGTCTCGGCTCGTCGCGCATAGCCCCTGACCATCCCCTCGTGCGTCGGATGGTGGCGATGGGGATGCGTCCATTCGGCTCTCCGACGCTTTCGGATCAGGCTCTGATGCCTTTCCCGTCGCTCAAACTGGGGCCCGGAGAGTCGTCACGCTCTCATTCTGCGGATGAATATATATGTGTGAGTGAGATTGAGAACGCCATAGAGAAGTATCAACATATACTTAGTTAGTAAAGAACGAAGAGTGAAGAACTTCTTCGTTCTTCACTCTTCGTTCTTCATTTTTTATCTTCTTAGCCACGCTTCGGGATTCAACTTGTCCTTCTCGCGTCGCAACTGGAATTGCAGTACGTTGTCCTGACCGATTGTTCCGAGTGTCTGGCGTGTCTTGACCTTCTGCCCGCGGTGTACGCTGACGGATGACAGATTGCAGTAGACGGAGATATAGCTGCCGTGGCGCACCATGACACCCGTTGTCCCTCCGTAGTTGAACACCGCACTCACCTCGCCGTCGTATATGCAACGGGCTTGTGCGCCCGGCTGTCCCTGAATGTTGATGCCCTTGTTGTCAAGCCGCACACCCTTGAGGCCTTCCACGTTGTATTGTCCGAAATGGCTCACGATGCGATAGCCGCCCGTCACCGGCATGGGCAGTCGGCCGCGGTTGCTCTCGAAACTGCCGCTGATGCGGCGATCCTCTGAGTCCAGTTTGTATATCAGAGCGTCCGACTTGCGTGCCTCTGCCATATCCTTGGCTCGTTCGCGAGCGTCCGTCTCCGCGTGTCTCTCGGCTTCCCGACGTGCTCTCTCGGCGTCGCGTGCAGCCTTGTCGGCCGCCGCTTTCTCTGCCGCACTCTTTCGTGCCGCCGCCTGTGCTTCGGCCTTGAGGCGTTGTTCCTTTTCTTTAGCTTCGGCTATACGGCGTGCATTTTCTCTTGCTGCCGCCTCTGCCGCCGCCTTCTTGCGTGCCAACTCTTCGGCCCGTTTGCGTGCCGCCTCAGCTTCAGCCTTTCTCTTGGCCTCAGCTTCAGCCCGTTTGCGTGCCCGTTCGACCTCCTCAGCAATCAGACGGTCAATCTTCGCGTTCAGTTCGGCGTCGCGCTTGCGCTGTTGCTCGATGATTTGCTGGATGGTCTTCTGCTGTTTCTGTAGCGTGTTGACCACTTTCTGCTGTTCCGTCTGCTTGTTCTCAAGATTGGCCCGTTCACGTTCTCCGCGGCTCAGGAGGTTGCTCTTGTGCTGTTTCGTCTCGTCCAACTGGTTGCGTTTGGCGGTCACTTCAGCCTGTGTCGACTTGACCATTTCACCCTGCGCCCGCTGATAGGCGGCATATTCGCGCATGAAACGCATACGGCGGTACATCTGGCTGAAGTTCTTGGCGCTGAAGATGAACATCATCTGGTTCTGTATGGAGCGGTTGCGGTGCATATACCGCATTGACTTCACGAACTTCTGTTTGCGGTCGTCGAGTTGCGCCTGCAGTTCGTTGAGCTGCTTGTCGAGCTGCACGATATTGCCGTCGAGCGTGCTGATGTCCCGTCGAATGGTGTCGATGGTCTTACGTTTGTCCTCTATTTCGGTGTTTATGACCATCAGGTTCTGCAGCCGTTTCTTCACATCCCGTTCGTTGGACCGCAACTTTTGTTCCTGTTGTTTGATGTTGCGCTTGATCTGTGCCTGCTCGTTCTGCAGTCCTTTGATGGATACGTTGCCTCTGGACTTACCCTTGGCTTTGGTTGTTTTGCCTTTGGTCGTCCTCTTTGTCGTGGCCGGCTTCCGTGCCGGAGCCTTTCGCTTTGTTGTCGTTGTGGTACGTGTCCGATTGCCGGTCCTGCGCTGCTGTTGTGCAGTCATACCGGTAACCAAAGCCGTAAGAAATATCAATAAGAAAAAACGTCTCATATTCCGTGCTGCGGTGTCATGCGACTCTGCATTAGAGCGCCATGAAACGGCGCAGAATTTCGTCTACCGTCACCTGTTTGTACTTGGCAGACACCTCGGTGCGTGTCTCCCAGTCGCTTTCGCTTTTGATGTAGTTGAGTTTCATACCGAGTTTCACTTCCTTCTCTCCTGTGGTGAAGACAATCACGTTGTCCGTGGGGAACTTTTTGTTGCCTAACGGTTTGAAATCGCGATAGTCCCAGTTGAGCTGCGTGTTTCTGATCTTCGACTTGTGCATGACGTTGACCATCTTGATTTCGCCGTCCTTTTGTCCGGCAAGCCATTTGTAGGACAATGCCGGCTGGTCGAGCGAGATGATTATGTCGTTTCCGTCGGGTATGGTCTCATACTCCTTGTATGTCGATTCCGAAACCTTGGCCTTTCCCGGCATGAACAGTTCGTTCCAGAAGAGAGCTTGCAGTGAGTAGAAGTTGAGGCCGCTGTTGCGCAGGAAGTCCAGTTGGTCGTACGACACCTTCAGATATTGCTTGTTGATGCGGTCCATGATGAGCACATACTCCTTCGTGAACTCCAATCGTCCGGCCTCCACGAAGCCGAAGGCCATCAGCTGCAGCCGGATGACATCGTCGCGCTTCATCTTCAGATTACCTGTGAGGCTGAGTTCCTGAGCTCCCACTTGCACCTGAAACTTGATTTTTGAGGTTATGAACTTGGTGTATTGGGCGTTGTCTGACACCTTGTTTAGAAATTCCTGCTTTTCTGTCGGCACGGTTGTTGTGACATTGACGTTCTCCACTGTCTTTGTCGACTTGCATGCTCCCAATATCAGCGGAAGTGCGATGGCAGCACACTTGATTAGTTTTGATAGTTTAATCATCATTTCATGTATTTTTTCTGTTTTATCTTTCTTTTCAGTTTCTTGTTTCCCGGGTCCTTCTCTGCGGCCTTGTTCCATAGTTCCAGAGCTGTCTCTGTGTCACCGCTGACGGCGTTGATGTCTCCGGCGTGTTCCAAAATGACGGCGCTTGCGTCCTCATCGTGTTTCAGTGCCTGTTCGATATATATCTTTGCTTCCGCCGTTCGGCCCTGCAGAAACAGTATCCATGCGTAAGTGTCGAGATAGTTGGCGTTTTCCGGTTCGGCCTTTATGGTTCGGTAGCTCATGCGTTCGGCCTTTTCCATCTCCCGTTCGTCCAGGCTCAGATAGTAGGCGTAGTTGTTCAGACAGCTGATGTTGTTGTCCTTCCACTGCAGACACGAGTCGTATGCGGCGTAAGCCTCGTCCTTCCGGTCCTTCTTGTAGAGCAAGTCTCCCATCAAGGAATAGAAGTCCGACACGATGGCCGGGTCACTTTTGTCCGTGATGACGTCGATACCGTTGCGGAAAGTGTTCAGGGCGTTGTCATAATCATCCTTTATGTAATATGCCATACCCTGATAGTAGTAGAAAGCCATCTCCTCCGGGTTGTATTGGCGGGCGGCCTGACATAAGTCTATCACGGCCTGTCCGTCCTCCCGGCTCCATGCGTAGCCTACCAGTTGCAGCCTTGCCGCAGCGTTGTCCGGCTCTATCGTCAGGATGTGGTGAAGCACACGGCTGATGCTGTCCTGCGGCATCTTCTTGAGATTCATGTATGCCGCGTGTAGTTCGGAGACGTCGGCGTTCTCCTGCGGTACGGCTTCCATCATGTCGAAGAGCCTCAGTATCTTCGTACTGTCGCCTCCGTTCTGTTCGTTTTCCGTGATTTCCTGCCTCATTATGTCTATCCGCACGGCAGTCTCCGTCTCCTTGTCCGTCAGGAGGATCCGCGTGATGGAGTCAGCGGCGGTGCTGTCGCGGTTTTCCTTGTGATAGAGTCGCAGTGAGGCCAGCGTGTGTTTGTTGCCCGGTTCCTCACGGAGTATGGAGTTGAACACATCCATTGCCTTCTCCTTTTCGCCGTTGATGAGCAGCATGTCACCGTACATGCCGCGGTAGTTGAGGTCGTTCGGATATTGTTCGGCCAGCCGTTTCATCTCCTCCACGGCCGCCTTGTGGTCGCCTTTCTGTGTGAATATGCTGCTCTTGGCGTACGACAGCCGTTCGCTTTTGCCCTCGATGGTCTCTATCCGTTCGAGCGTGGCGATGGCTTTGTCGTAGTCATTTTTCTGCATGTACAGTTGGACGAGCATTGACAGGACGTCGTCGCGGCTCTTTTCGCGTGTCATGATATCCTCCATGACGTCGATGGCCTCGTCATACAGACCGTTGCTGACGTACGTCTGTGCCAGGGTCTCGAGATAGATGTGGTTGTCCGGGCGCAGACTTGCCGCCCGCTTGACGCACTCCAAGGCCTTGTTCTTGTCTTTGAGCACGTTGTAGTATTGTGCGAGATAGAAGTAGGCCTCTGCCGCTTGCGGGTTAAGCTCCGTGCACCGGCGCAACAAGTCGAACGTCGCCGTCTTGTTGTCCTTGTACCGTTGCATCATGGCCTCCATGAAGACACCGTCGGCGAGCCGCTTGTTCTCGGCGCTGACCGTGTCGGCCACGACAGCCTTTCGGACTTCTGTGCGTGCCGTTTTTCCCGTCTTGCGCTTCTGTGCGTCCGCCGGCAGGATTGTCAGTGCCAGCAGAAGCGGTGCCAGCCATGCCATTCTCTTTATGTTCAGGCTCATACCTTGTCTGTTAGTGAAACATCCGAAGCCATCTTCCGCGTGTCATTTCACGCCCGTGTGGCCATATCCGCCTTCTCCCCGTTCTGTCTCGTCGAGTTCGTCGACAGCCTCAAAGACAGCCTGTTCGTGGCGTGCGATGACCATCTGTGCGATGCGTTCGCCGCCGTTGATGACGAAGTCCGTGTCGGAGAGATTGATCAATAGCACCTTTATCTCGCCGCGGTAGTCGGCATCGACCGTTCCCGGAGAGTTGAGCACGGTTAGTCCGTGCTTCAGCGCGAGGCCGCTGCGGGGACGTATCTGTGCCTCAAAGCCTTCCGGCAGGGCGATGTGCAGTCCCGTTCCGATGAGCATCCTTTGCATCGGATGCAATGTGACGGGGGCGTCGAGGTTGGCTCTGAGATCCATTCCTGCGCTCTGCGGGGTGGCGTATGCGGGTAGCGGTTGGTTGCCCTTGTTGATGACTTTTATCTTAATCATTGTAGAAGAGTTATTATATAAGGTGCAAAATTAGCGATTAATCCGCAAACGGCCACATAATTATTGATAAAAAGAAGATAAAAGGAGATTGTTAAGGAGATAAAAGGAGATAAAGGGAGGTAAAAGGAGATTGTTAAGGAGATAAAAGGAGATTGTTAAGGAGATAAAAGGAGATAGAGGGAGATAAAAGGAGATAAAGGGAGGTAAAAGGAGATAGAGGACATCTCTATTTATATTACCATAGTAAGCTCATCTGGAAGCCTTTATGTGGGCATATTGCAGTCCCCTCCTTTCGAAGGAGGGGTTAGGGGTGGTTAGACAATAATGTATTTGAAATACAGCAAATTGAATAGCATCGAATGACTAACCACCCCTAAC
>JAFULM010000009.1 GCA_017483185.1 Prevotella sp.
AACTTGCCAGAATCTTATAGTCAAATGCCGATTGCTTACTCATGAGTGCAAAGGTAATGCTTCTTATAAACATTTAAGCATTAAACAAGAAAATATAGACCTATACTACAAAAATAAGCCACGGATATTTGCAACTGTGCCAGAAAAACACGTTGACTCTGCCATTGAAGCGCAGGGTCATGCTGTTGCAAGAAGTCGTGATAAAAGATGTCCCGTCGGACGTGACATCTGTGGCTGTCAGCATAGCTCCTATATATGAAGGGTTGCGCATCGACGGTAATTATTCCGATGCGGGCGGTTCTCACAATGTGATATTGGTGAAAGAGGGGGATGGCAGTGTATGGCGAAATACGTCAGAGGCATATCTGCTTGAAGCCGTACCCGGTGCAACAATAAAAGTCCAGTTGACGGATGCTGAGGGGACAAAGAGTTATTCTTATTCTCTCGCGGATGAGATGCAGGCCAACTACAAAATCAGAATAGAGGGAACGTATGTCGATCATAGCGGTATATCGCTCACGGGAATAATCTCCGGAGATGTTTGGGCCGGCGAACGGGTCATTACGTTTGACATGGATGACAGCAAAGAAGGAGACAATACGTCTGATACGCCTATCGTCGGTGATGCTCCAGAGGCGGGAACGATGTATAACGGATGTTATGTTCTTTCGAGTGAGACGTTGAGTGACAATAGTGTGAAAGTAGTGTTGATGTCTGCTAAGCATACCTATGGCCTGACATTCACTGAAGGCGACGACAACTCAGTTGAGACTGCGGTGGCGACGGCCATAAAGGAACTTGCGGTTGATGGTATATCTGGTTGGCGCTTGCCGTCATGCGATGAGATTGTTGCTGTCAATGATAATTATACTAAGATTAATGCAGTACTAAAGACTGCTGGTGGCAGCAACACCATAACTCCCGGCCTTTCATATTTCTATAGAAAGTCGGATGGCGGTATATCTTCCTATTGTGCGGATGGTGATGTGGTATTTAATAAAAATACGCGTTTGCGTGCTTTCGCAACGGTGATATTCAAGTGACGTTGGAAGATCCGTTAGTTCTTTTTTCATGACGGTGATAACACAAAACCGGGATTGCAGGTAAAGATAGCAATCCCGGTTTTTTGTTGTTCGCTAATTGCTTTTGTCTGCAATAATGCCAATCATTTATGTAACGCGATCTTTTCCACGCGGCGCTGATGACGTCCGCCTTCAAACGGCACGCGGAAGAACTCGTCCATAATCTTTTCAGCCGTCTTGTTGTCGATGAAGCGTCCCGGCATGACGAGCACGTTGGCATCGTTGTGCTGGCGGATGAGATGGGCGATCTCAGGAATCCATGCCAAGCCGGCGCGCACACCCTGATGTTTGTTCAGCGTCATGCTGATGCCTTCGCCGCTGCCGCATATTCCGATGCCGGGATAGACTTCTCCGCTTTCGATGCCGTTGGCCAGCTCATGTCCGAAGTCGGTGTAGTCACAACTCATGTCGCTGTAAGTGCCGTAGTCCTTATAAGGATATCCGTGTTCCTCAAGATATTGTATCACGTATTTCTTTAACGGATAGCCTGCGTGGTCGCTTGCTATTCCAACAGTTTTGATTTCCATAATATTTAAGAAAAGAAACAGATGTGCCCGAGCAATCTTGCGGTTTTGCTCTCGGGCACATCTGTCAGGTTAGTTATTATTCAGCCAAGAAAGCCTTGACCTGCTTGTAGACATTCTCACCGGTGTAACCCAGCTTCTCGTCAAGCACCTTGTAAGGAGCTGAGAAACCGAAGCTCGGCATACCCCATACGCGGCCGTTGCAGCCAACGAGGCCTTCGAGTGTTACGGGCAGACCGGCAGTCATACCGAATATCTTTGAACCTGCGGGCAGGATAGCCTCCTGATATTCCTTGCTCTGGTTGCGGAACAGACCCTCAGACGGAACGCTGACGATGCGCACCTTCACGCCGTCCTTGCGCAACAGTTCAGCACCGGCAACGAGCGTTGAAACCTCAGAACCGCTGGCGAGCAGGATAACGTCGAACTGTTCGTCTGAACCGGCCACGACGTAAGCACCCTTGCGGGCCTGTTCGTAATCGTTGCCTGCGGGCAGCTTGGTAATGTTCTGACGTGAGAAGATGAGCGCGGTCGGTGTCTCCATGTTCTCCATAGCCATAGCCCAGCAGACGGTTGTCTCGTCGGCGTCGGCCGGACGGAACACGCGGACGCTGTCCTTGCCGTGGTGGTTTTTCAGTTTCTCCATCAGACGGATTTGTGCCTCCTGCTCAACGGGCTCGTGAGTAGGTCCGTCCTCGCCGACACGGAATGCGTCGTGAGTCCAGATGAACTTGATGGGCACTTCCATCAGGGCAGCCATGCGGACGGCAGGCTTCATATAGTCAGAGAAGACGAAGAACGTACCGCAAGCGGGGATTACGCCGCCGTGCAGATACATACCGATGCACATGCAGGCCATTGTCAGCTCGGCCACACCAGCCTGGAAGAAAGCACCGCTGAAGTCGTCAGCCTGCAGCGAAGTCGTCTTCTTGAGGAAGCCGTCGGTCTTGTCCGAATTGGACAGGTCGGCAGAGGCGCAGATCATGTTGGGCACCTGCTCGGCGAGCACACCGAGACATGCGGCACTGGCGGCACGTGTGGCTGAATTTTCTTTCTGAACCAGTGCGCTCCAGTCCACTTTCGGTGCATTGCCGCTGAACCACTCTTTCAGCAGAGCAGCCTTCTCGGGGTTGGCCTTTGCCCATTCTGCCTCGGCTGCGTGACGCTCAGCTACAATCTTCTTCAGTTCCTCGCGGCGGTCAGCATAGAGCTTCTCCACTTCGGGAAAGATAGCGAACGGCGCTTCGGGATTTCCTCCGAGGTTCTTTATCGTATTTATGTATGCGTCGCCACCGAGCGGAGCACCGTGGGTGTTGATGCAAGCCTCATAGCTCGTACCGTCAGCGCGCAGCGCACCCTTACCCATGATTGTCTTACCGATAATCAGGGTCGGGCGCTTCTCCTCCTTCTGTGCGGCTTTGAGAGCCTCGCGTATTTCGTCAGCGTCGTTACCGTTGCAGGTGATGACATTCCATCCCCAAGCCTTATATTTTGCTTCAGTGTCCTCCTTCATCACGACGTTTGTCGGAGTTGAGAGCTGGATGTCGTTGGAGTCGTAGAACATGATGAGATTGTTCAGACCCAAAATACCGGCGATTCGGCCTGTACCCTGTGAGATTTCTTCCTCCACGCCACCGTCGGAGATGTATGCGTAGATCTTATGCTGCATGGCCTCCTTGCCAAGACGAGCCTGAAGGAACTTTTCTGCAACGGCAGCACCAGCACCGAATGTGTGTCCCTGTCCGAGAGGACCGCTGGTGTTTTCGATGCCGCGTGCGAGGTCGCGCTCGGGGTGACCGGGAGTTGGAGAGTCCCACTGACGGAACTCCTTCAGTTCATCGAGAGTGAACTTGCCCTGCAGAGCGAGGGCAGAGTAGAGCATGGGAGACATGTGCCCCGGATCGAGGAAGAAACGGTCGCGGCCTTCCCAGTTGGGATTTTCGGGATCATAAACCAGAAATTCGGAGAAGAGCACGTTGATGAAGTCGGCTCCGCCCATAGCTCCACCGGGATGGCCGGAGTTTGCTTTTTCAACCATTGAAGCGGCGAGTATACGGATATTGTCCGCCGCCTTTTTCATAAGATTCTTGTCGTTCATATTGTTTGGATTAATAATTCTTTTATTAAAACCGTTATTTGATGTTCAGCACCACGATTGACTTTGCGGGGATTTCGGCTGTCAGTACATTTTTCTTCAGCTTCGCGTTCTTGAAGTCGGCGGGCTTGACTGCCTCCGGTTTCTCAAAATCGTTATAGTCCGTGATGTTCTTGCATGCGAGGATGCGGCCTGTCACGGTCTTACCGGTGAATCCGTCGAGATTGATATCAATCTTCTGGGCCTTATCCAGACTGATGTTTGCCAGCGAGATGATTATCGAACCGTCGGTCTGTTTTGCAGCGGACGTGTTGAGCAGGGCGATCTTGCGTCCGTCTTTAGCACGCTTGTCTCCTCTCACGGTGATGCTGTCGCACTTGAAGTCCATCGGCAGATATGTCGCCTCCTGGAATCCCTTGTACATCTCAAACACGTGGTATGTCGGTGTGAGCACCATGTGTCCCGTGCCTTTCTGATCCGTGAGAATCATAGACTGGAGGACGTTGACCACCTGGGCGATGTTGGCCATGCGCACACGGTCGGTGTGGCGGTGGAACACGTTCAGCGACAGGGCGGCCACGAAGGCGTCGCGCATGGAGTTCTGCTGATAGAGGTGTCCGGCGATGGTTCCCGGCTCCTCGTCCCACCATGTTCCCCATTCGTCGACGAGCAGACCTATCTGCTTCTTCGGGTCTTTCTGGTCCATGATTGCGGCGTGCTTGTTGATGACGTCTTCAATCTCCAGACACTTGCCCATCGTCCAGTAGTAGTCATCGTCGTTGAACTTGATGGCTGAACCCTTCGAGCCGCTCCATCCCGTCACGGTGTAGTAGTGGAGCGAAACACCGTTCATGCGGTGGCCGACGTTGTTCATGAGCACCTTGGTCCAGTTGTAGTCATAGTCGCTCGCTCCGCTGGCAATCTTGTAGAGTTTCGTGCCGTCATATTCGCGGCAGTAGACGGAGTAACGTCGATAGAGGTCGGCATAATATTCCGGCCGCATGTTTCCGCCGCATCCCCAGCTCTCGTTGCCCACGCCGAGGAACTTTATCTTCCACGCCTTCTCGCGTCCGTTCTGTCGACGCAGCTTTGCCATCGGCGTGTCGCCGTCGCTCGTCATATATTCAACCCACTTGGCCAGCTCCTCAACCGTTCCGCTGCCGACGTTGCCGCTGATGTAAGGCTCACAGCCCAGCATTTCGCAGAGATTGAGAAATTCGTGCGTGCCGAACGAATTGTCCTCGATTGTTCCGCCCCAGTTGTTGTTCTGCATCTTCGGGCGGTTCTCCTTCGGACCGATGCCGTCCATCCAGTGGTATTCATCGGCGAAACATCCTCCCGGCCAGCGCAACACAGGAATCTGCAGCGCCTTCAGTGCGTCGAAGACATCCTTGCGATAGCCGTTGATATTTGGTATTTGGGAGCCTTCGCCGACCCAGAGTCCTCCGTATATGCACGAGCCGAGATGTTCGGCGAACTGGCCGTAGATTTCCTTATAGATTTTCTGCTGGCCCTGATTTACGTGTATCGTGGCTGTCGCATTGTCTGCCATGACTGATGTGGCCATTGCCGCTGTCATGGTCAGTGCGGTGAGTATTCTTTTCATAGAATGGTCTTTACTTTATATTAATAATACGTATAGAGGGGATTTTTCCCCCGTAAATAACTCTTTGATGATGGTATTGTTGTGTTACACGGCCCTTGTAACGTTGTTACACAGCCCGTGTAACAGCGTTACATGAGCCGTGTAACAATACGATGATGCCGCCGCGCCTATTTCTTGTTGGCCACGGCAGCCTCTTCTACGGGCAGACAAGCCTTGTAGTTCTCAATGTAGGCATTGAAACCGGCAACGTCTTCCGCCTTCGGGGCAATCTCGATACCGGTGTTGCCCGCAAAGACAACCTCGTCGAGATAGTCGGCCAGAGCGAGTTCGCTGCTGTTGTTGACAAGATAGGAGGCGAGTAGGGCGATACCCCAGGCTCCACCTTCGCCGGCTGTCTCCATGACAGAAATCGGCGAATTGATGGCGGCGGCCAGTATGCTCTGTCCCACACCTTTGGTCTTGAACAGTCCGCCGTGGCCGGTGATGCGGTCGACCTTTATCTTCTCGTCGTTGAAGAGAATGTCGTTTCCGATTTTCAGCACGGCAACGGAGGCATAGAGATTGGCGCGCATGAAGTTGGCCAGATTAAATTTGTCGTTTGCCGAGCGCACGAACATCGGGCGTCCTTCGGCCAGACCCGTCACGGGTTCACCCGAAATATAGTTGTAGGAGATGAGTCCGCCGCAGTCGGCGTCGCCCGCGAGAGCGTTGTTGTAGAGCTTGCCGTATATCTCGTTCATGTCTACCGGTATGCCAAGCAACTCCTGATATTCGCGGAACAGTCCCACCCAGGCGTTGAGGTCCGAGGTGCAGTTGTTGCAGTGGACCATCGCCACGGGGCTTCCGTCGGGAGTAGTCACCATGTCGATCATCTCATACGGACGGGACAGGTCTTTCTCCAAAACGATCATTGAGAACGACGACGTTCCTGCCGACACATTGCCGGTGCGCTGGCGTACGGCGTTGGTGGCCACCATGCCTGTTCCGGCGTCGCCCTCGGGCGGACACATCGGTATGCCGGGCTTCAGATGGCCGGAGATGTCAAGCCGCTTTGCACCCTCTTCCGTGAGGAAACCGGCGTTCTCGCCGGCCTGCAACACCTTGGGGAATATGTCGAGCAGCGTCCAGTCGTAGCCTTTCGGGGCTATGAGCTTGTTGAACTTGTCAACCATTTCGGCCGAATAGTCCTTTGTCTCGGGGGCAATCGGGAGCATGCCCGAAGCGTCGCCGATACCGAGCACCTTCTGGCCCGTGAGCTGCCAGTGGATATATCCGGCCAGAGTGGTCTGGAAGCGGATGTCCTTCACGTGTTCCTCATTATATAATATGGCCTGATAGAGATGCGAGATGCTCCAGCGCAGCGGTATGTTATATACGAAGAGCTTGGACAGTTCGGCCGCAGCCTGTGCCGTGTTGGTGTTGCGCCATGTTCGGAACGGAACAAGTATTTCGTTCTTGTCGTTGAACGCCATATATCCGTGCATCATCGCACTCACGCCGATACCGGCAAGAATTTCGATTTCCGTGTCATATAGCTTCTTGACATTGGCACGCAAATTGGCGTAACAATCCTGCAATCCGTACCAGATGGCTTCGGTGCTGTATGTCCACAGGCCGTCCACGAGTTGGTTCTCCCATTCGTGGCTTCCCTGTGCGATCGGGTTATTGTTGCCGTCGATGAGAACGGCCTTTATTCTCGTAGAGCCGAATTCGATGCCGAGGATGGCCTTACCGGACTCTATGGTTTGTTTCGCATTTGAGTTCATAAAGAAAACATTTTGTCGGGTGATGTTCAACGCGAAGACGCAAAGACGCAAAGAAAAGACTTTGTGCCTTCGCGTCTTCGTGTTAGGTTACAATGTTATCAGCAGAGAGCCTTGTTGAGCATGTAGTAGACTTCGTTTACGCGGAGCTCGCGACGGAAGTTGTCTACCGTAGTCTCGTTGTTGATGAGGAGACACTCGATGCCGGCAATCTCGGCGTAGTCCTGCCAGTATTCGTCGGTCAGGTCGTAGGAGAAGCAGCTGTGGTGTGTACCGCCGGCATAGATCCAGCATCCTGCGCCCACCTCAAAGTTGGGCTGCGGAATCCACAGAGCCGAAGCTACGGGCAGCTTGGGCAGCGGTTTCGGTTCGATGCAGTCTACGTCGTTGACGATGAGGCGGAAGCGGTTGCCCATGTCTACGACAGTGGCAGTAACACCCTTGCCTACCTTTGACGTGAAGACGAGGCGTGCGGTCTGGCTCTTGCGTATGCCGATTCCGAGGAAGTGGACTTCCAGACGCGGACGTGCGGTAGCGATGAGCGGGCAAACCTCAAGCATGTGAGACTGGAGGATGGCACTTTGTTCGCCGTTGAAGTTGAGCGTGTAGTCTTCGAGGAAAGAGCATCCGCCTTCCATGCCTTGGTTCATAACCCAGACGGTACGATAGAGAGCAGCCGATTTCCAGTCTCCTTCGGCACCGAAACCATAGCCTTCGGCCATGAGACGCTGAGAGGCGAGACCCGGAATCTGGTCGAAGCCAAGACCGGTTTGTTCGACGTTCACGTCGCCGAGGTCGTCGAAGTTGGTTGTGAAGCCTTTGGCACCCTTGGCCTCAAGTACGGCACGGAGCGTAAGCTCAGCCTTGGCTGAGTTCCAGACCTTCTTGTAAGCCTCAGTCGCTTTGTCTTCCAGAGCGGCATCATGGTCGTAAAGACGGAAATATTCACTCACGAGAGCGTCGACGTCAGCGTCCTTGATGTTGTTGAAATATCCCATCACCTCGCTGAACGGGCAGTAGTCAACGTGATAGCCCAACACCTGCTCGGCAGCCACCTTGTCTCCGTCGGTCACGGCAACGTTGTTCATCTGGTCGCCGAAGCGCAGGATGAGCATGTCCTGAGAGTCGGCCCAAGCGGCGCAGACACGTGACCATACGGCGATGTGGTCCTGCGTCTTCTCGTCTTTCCAGTAACCGACAACGAGCTTGCGGCGTATGCGCATGCGGGAGATGATGTGTCCGAACTCGCGGTCGCCGTGAGCGCTCTGGTTGAGGTTCATGAAGTCCATGTCCATCGTGTCCCAAGGTATCTCCTCGTTGAACTGTGTGTGGAGGTGGAGCAGCGGCTTGTGAAGTATTTGCAGGCCGTGAATCCACATCTTGGCCGGCGAGAATGTGTGCATCCATGTTATCACGCCGATACACTTTTTGTCGTTGTTGGCCTGTGCGAATATTTCGGCAACCTCCTTTGAGCTGTTTGCCGTACCTTTATATACTACCTTTATGGGCAGGCGTCCCGAGTTGTTCAGTCCGTCCACCATTTCCTTTGAGTGACCGTCTACCTGTACTACGGCGTCGCCTCCATAGAGAAGCTGTGCGCCGGTCACGAACCACACTTCGTAATTTTCAAATGCTTTGATCATAATAGTTCGGATATTGTTAGTTATTAGTTTATTATATATAATTCTGTTATGTTGGAGTGCCCTTCCTCACTTTTATGGAATAGTGATAAAGTAAGCTCAAAGAATAATCATAACTCTTCGTCATTAACTCTTAAGTCCTCACTTTTCACTCTTCTCCCAGGCTGATGTGTTCAGTTCTCCTCCCCTTGGGGAGGTCGGGTGGGGCCTTGTTCCTTTATTTCTTTTTCTGTCCGTAATAGGCGTTAGGGCCGTGCTTGCGGCTGAAATGCTTTTC
Source organism: Prevotella sp. (assembly GCA_017483185.1). Taxonomy (GTDB): domain Bacteria; phylum Bacteroidota; class Bacteroidia; order Bacteroidales; family Bacteroidaceae; genus Prevotella. The sequence goes on from JAFULM010000009.1 coordinate 8,988, forward strand.
GACGAGCAGCGGATTCATTGTCGTTGCGGGATTGACCGCGAACGAGACAAACGCCATTTTGGCCACCTGTTCCATGACTACGGCGTTGTAGACGGCATTGTCTGCATTTTTGCCCCACGAGAACGGGCCATGATTTTTCACGAGAACTCCCGGCGTGTGGACAGGATTGATGCCGCCGGCCTTGATGCGGTTGACGATGACGTTTCCCGTCTCCAACTCATACTCGCCTTTCACTTCCGCCTCGGTCATGTCGTCCGTGCAGGGAATGGCGTCGTGGAAATAGTCGGCATGGGTCGTACCGATGTTGGGAATGTCACGTCCGGCCTGAGCCCATGCCGTGGCGTATGTGGAGTGAGTGTGGACGATGCCGCCCAACGCAGGGAAAGCCCGATATAGGACGAGGTGTGTCGGTGTGTCGGATGAGGGGTTGAGGTCACCTTCGACAACCTTGCCTGTGTTAAGGTCGACGACGACCATGTCCGACGCTTTCATATTGTCGTAGCTTACGCCCGACGGTTTGATGACCACGAGACCTTTTTCGCGGTCTATTCCCGAGACGTTGCCCCATGTGAATATCACGAGATTGTGCTTCACAAGGTCGAGGTTTGCCCGGAATACTTTTTCTTTCAGTTCTTCCAACATTGTATTATAGTTTGAAATTTGGTTCTTCGTTATATGCTTTTTTATTGAACCGATAGAGGTAGGCACCTCGTTTGGAGCCGGTCTTGTCTATCTGTTCTGTTTTCTCGATGAAGTCCATATCTTTGATGCGCTTGCGGAAGTTGCGTTTGTCCACCTCCTCGCCGCAAACGGCCTCGTAGAGCCGTTGCAGTTGGGTGAGCGTAAACAGGTCCGGCAACAGGCGGAAACTGATGGGCTCACGGGATATTTTATCCTGCATCATGCGACGCGCTTTGGCGACCATCTCGTTGTGGTCGGAATACATCTGCGGCAGTTCGTCGATGTTGACCCATTCCACCTCGTGCTGTTGACGCAATTCTTCGGCGTAGTCGGTCGTGTTGATGAGTGCATAGTAGACGATGGAGATGACCCGTTCGCCCGGGTCACGGTCGACGTTACCGAAGGCTCCTACCTGACGCATATAGAGTTTGTGGAGTCCTGTCAGTTCATATAAGACGCGGTTGGCGGCATCGTCGATGCTCTCGTTGTTGCGCACGAAACCTCCGTAGAGTGACCATTGGCCCTGTCCGGGGTTGAGGCGGCGGCGTCCGATGAGTACGCGCAATTTGCCTTCGCCAAATCCGAAGATGATGCAGTCCACGGAAACGAGGACTTTTGAGTGTTCGTTATAGTATGTCATCCCTTTCGGCTCTCTGTCAGAAGAGCCGGTTGCCAGGGAAGCTGTATAGTCCATATCAGAATGTAGATGTGCGATGATTACGTATATGGCTTAGTCCCCGGACGTCGGTTTAGACATCCGGGGACGTGCTCATGTTTACCAGAAGTAGATGTAGAATGCCGTTGTGATGGCAAGGATGATAACAGAATGGATCACATCCCACTTGTTCCAGCTGGCGCGTGTTACGGCACGCTGCTCGGGAGTGGACGTGCCGAAGACGAGGCCCTGTATCTTGCTCTCGCTCGGAGCCTCGGTCATGAGGCTGACAACGATGACAACCACGATGCAGAAGAGGAACATCCAACCGCAGAAGAACAGCCAGTTGAGATCGTAGAAGAGATATTTGAACGTGCTGTCGGCCACTTCGCCCGCATTGCTGTAATATACCTTTGCTCCCAAGCGGGTCAGACCAACCACCATGCCGGCGATGAGTCCCCACATACCGCCCTTGGCCGAGGTGCGCTTCCAGCAGATACCGAGCAGGAAGGCTGCGGCGATACCGGGAGCGAGTACGGACTGGACGTCCTGAAGGTAGGTGTAGAGCACGTCGCCGACGCTGCGCATGATGGGAATCCAAAGGATGCCGAGGATAACGATTACGACGGTTGCAGCCTGTCCGATGGCCACGAGCTTCTTCTCCGGTGTCTCAGGCTTGAAACGCTTGTAGAAGTCGATGGTGAAGAGCATGGCCGAAGAGTTGAACAGGGAGGCCAGCGACGACATTAGGGCAGCCAGAATTCCGCACACCACGAGACCCTTCACACCGGCGGGCAACAGTTTGGCCACGAGGGTGGGGAAGGCTGCGTCGGCGTTGGGATTGCCGTTGAGCATGGGCAGGAAGCCCTCACCGCCTGCACCGACATATTTCTGATGGAGGGCAAAGGCGATCATACCCGGGATGAGGAAGAGGAACACGGGCAGCAGCTTCAGATATGCGCCGAAGATTGTTCCGCGGCGGGCCTCCTTCTCATCCTTTCCGGAGAGGACACGCTGAACGATGAACTGGTCGGTACACCAGTACCAGAAACCGATGATGGCCGAGCCTACCAGCGCGCCGAGCCACGGGAAGTTGGGGTCGTTGTTGCTGCGGATGAGGTTGGTCATCGTGTCGCCGTATTCATTGACCGTCTGGATTGAGCAGACGCGCATCATCTCGTCCCATCCGCCGAGTTCCTTGAGTCCGAGCACGAGGATGATGAGTGAACCGAGAAGCAGAATCGGGGTCTGGAGCACAGACGTGTAGAGCACCGACTTCATACCGCCGAAGATGGTGTAGAGAGCCGTGATGAGCACGAGGCCGATGGCCGCAATCCAGAAGAAGTCGATACCCCAAAGCTCCTTGATGCCGAACACCTGCTGGAACACCAGACCGCCGGCATAGACCGTCACGGCAACCTTGGTGAGCACATAGCTGATGAGCGAGATGACGGAGAGGATGGTGCGTGACTGCGGGTTGTAGCGACGCTCCAGAAATTCGGGCATCGTGTAGACCATCGAACGCGAATAGAACGGGACGAAAACCCATCCGAGGATAAGAATCATCCAGCCCTGAATCTCCCAGTGGGCCATAGCCATACCGGATGAAGCTCCTGCTCCGGCCAGACCGATGAGGTGTTCCGAACCGATGTTTGAAGCGAAGATTGATGCACCGATGGCTATCCACGTGGCGTCCTTGCCTCCGAGGAAATAGTCAGCCGAGTTGTTGTTTTTCTGGGACACGACCCAGACTACGATACCGATGAGTGCCAATGCGAACACTCCGATGACAAGCCAGTCTAACAGTTCCATAATAGTTATGTTTTACCTTGTTTTATATGATTAGTAATAAGTTATTTAGTCGTGAATTTGTAAGCCACGTGGCTGAAGTACTTTTCACCCGGTTTGAGATATGGCGACGGCCAGTCTTTCTTGTTGGGAGAGTCGGGATACTTCTGGCTCTCGAGACAGACGGACACGTGCTTGGGATATTTGATGCCGTTCTTGCAGGTGATTCCCGTGCCCTGGAAATTGCCGGTGTAGACCTGTACGCCCGGTTCGTTGGTGAACATTTCGAGCATGATGCCCGTCTTCGGCGAATAGAGCGAAGCGCAGACCTCGGTGTCGTCGCCCTTGCCGTCCTTGTATGTGTTCAGACACCAGTTGTGATCGTAGCCGGTGGCGTTCTTGATCTGCTGGAAAGTCGTGTCGCAGATGGTCTCGCTGATGGCGTGGGCCTTGCGGAAGTCCATCGGTGTGCCCTCGACGGGAGCAATCTCTCCGGTGGTCATATATGTCGAGTCGGCCGGAGTGTAGTTGTCGGCGTTGATGTAGAGCACCATGTCCATGCCCTCGTTGGCCGGATCGCCGTTGAGGTTGAAGTAAGAGTGGTTGGTCATGTTGATGACGGTCTCCTTGTCGGTCGTCGCCTCAAAGGTGATGTCGAGCGTGTTGTCGCTGAGGACGGTGTATGTCGTTGTGGCTGTGACGGTGCCGGGGAAACCGTTGTCACCGTCGGGAGAGACGATGGTCAGGCGCAGTGTAGAGTCGTTGGGCTGCTCGGCGTCATAGACCTGATACATCCAGCCGGTCGGTCCGCCGTGGAGACAGTGGCCGAAATTGTTCTGCGGCAGCTGATATTCCTTTCCGTCGACGGTTATCTTTCCTTGGTTGATGCGGTTGGCATAGCGTCCTACCGACGAACCGTAGTCGCTCGGCGAGTTTTCGGCGTCGGCATACTGGGCCACATTGTCGTAGCCGAGAACGACATCTGTCGGGTTGCCGTCCTTGTCGGGAACGACGAGCGAGACGACGCGGCCGCCAAAGTTGGTGATGCACACCTCCATTCCGTTGGTGTTCTTGAGTGTGTAGAGGGCTGTCTTCTTGCCGTTGATGACGGAGTCAAACTGAGCGGGATTGAGTCCCGAGACTGTTGTTGCCGGTGTCTGTTGACCGGACGTGCAAGCCGATAGCATGGCTATGGCAATGCCGAATCCCATGACGGATGTTTTCAGGTTTTTCATTATCAGTAGTTTTAATTATCGTTTTAAAGATTATCTTATTGCGGTGCTAAATTAATATTAAAATTTGATATAACAATGAAAAGCTATGATTTTTTGCGCATAAAGTGTTGTTTTTACACTTATAGCACGTCTTTTAAAGTTCATTAACATGGATTTGTCTCTTTTGCAGTTTGTTTGCAATCGTCCCATACATTTATTATTATGTATGTGCAGAATGTTTCTGAACGTCTTTCGGAGAGGCTGTCTGTGGTTTTGAGAATCCGCGTGATGATGGTGGAATGATTGGATGTTGTAATGAAAATATCAAAAATTTAACACTTCAAAAACGTCGTTTCTGAGTGGAGAAAATCCCGAAATTTGGCAACAAGGTGCTCCGAAAAGTGCTTTTTTGTGTCGGTGGTCTTGCCGTAAGGGCCTCCCGGGGTCGCAACGGGGCTGTCGTCATCATGCAACGGGGCTGCCGTCGTCATGCAACGGGGCCGCCGCGGCGACCCCGGGAGGCCCTTACGGCAAGGTCAAAAATTAGGACGGAAAATCTAAAATCATCTATCCTGCTGATTTACAATGTTTTGCGAAAAATGCTCAAAAATCGCAAATTTTGGCCCGCAGGCGTCTGTTTTCAGAAAATAGCGCGATTTCTTGAACTTATTGTACGATGTTTTATCAAAATGTTAATGGTTTGTTAACAAACCTTAGGAGGTTTTGCGAGGTGATAATGACGGTGTTGCAAAACGAGGGGTGTGTCAAAATGGGAACATGATGCTTGGTAGGGACATATTCTTGTATTTGTCCGCTCGTAACGTGTTGATATTCAATGGCTGCTTGCGGACAAATACAAGAATATGTCCCTACCAAGCATCATGTTCCCATTTTGACACACTCTCGCTTTTTGAGAGGCGGCGGCACCATCATTATATCAGAACTTGACGTTGACACCGCCCATCACTGTTGCTCTCGGCATCGGGTTACCGGCATTGATTTCATACTTTTGAGCCAACAGGTTTTCGCCGCGCAGCCAGACTTCGATGTGTTTGGTTGCGCGGAAAGAACCGCGCAGGTTCCACAGGACGAAATCCTCCTGTGCGTGCTCGTCGACATCGGTATAGAGTCCGCCGACATACTGTATGCCGGTGGAGACGCTCCAACGGTCTTTCGTGAAGTTGCCGCCGGCATAGAACTTGTGCTCCGGTGAGGCGATGACGGGATTGTCCATGTTGAGATAGCTGTAGTTGGCGTCGACGGACCAATGGCGGTCGATGCGGTAGGCCGCTTGCAGTTCGACTCCCGCATTGTCGATTTTGCCGGAGTTTTGGTTCAACCGGCCTGTTCCGTGGGGATTGGGCTTGGTGACGATGAGGTTTTTGCCGTCGATATAGAAGAGATTGATGCCGTAGCGGAGACGTCCTCCGAGCAGAGTCTGTGACAGAGCGACTTCATAGTTCCACATGGACTCCGGTTTCAGATCGGGGTTTTGGGGCGGGAACATATACATTTCACGGAGTATCGGGTAGCGGAAGCCCTTGGCGGCAGAAGCCTTCAGCTCGATGGAGTGGGGCAGGTGGAAGGCGAGTCCGGCCTGCGGGACATATTCGGTTCCGACGCGCGAGTGGTGGTCGATGCGGAGACCGGCGTTGAGTGTGAGCCATCTCCACACGTCCTGACGGAAGTCGGCATATCCGGCGAACTCATCCTCGTGGGTGTCGACGAGGTCATTGCGTGTGCCGGCTCTTTTGCCTGATACATAGTCCGTCCATGCCTTGCCGCCGTAGCGGAACCAGTCGAAACCGAGCGTGAGGCGGTTGCCGGCAAAGAGCCGGGCGCTCTGATAGAGCGAGACGCCCATCATGTCGTCGTTGGAGCGGAAGCGGCCGTCTTGGGACGTCTCTCCTTCGGAGGGCGTGTAGCCGTCGTTGACGCGATGGTCTCCCCAGTTATAGAAAAAACTCAAGGCTCCGGATGTGCGGTCGTAGCTGTTGGTCAAGGAGACTGATGTAACACCGCGGGTGATGCGCTGATCTCCGTCGACGAGCGGGGCGTCGACGGGTCCGGGGTAGGAAGCATTGAAATGTGTTATGTTGACATCGGCGTATGTACTCCAGTTGTCGGTCAGGTCATATCCGACCTTGGCATATCCTCCGTATTGCTCAAACTCCATATTGTCGCGATGTCCGTCCGTGCGGTTGTAGGAGCCACTGACCACACTGCTGAAACGCCCTTTTCGGATGTGGTTGGTCAGTTCCGTCTCGACGGTGTTGTAAGAACCGTATCCGGTGCGGATGTCGGTGCGGATGCCGTCTTCGCGCATCTTGCGTGTGACGATGTTGATGATGCCACCCATCGCGTTTGAGCCGTAAAGAACGGAGGCCGGACCGCGGAGGACCTCCACCTTATCGGCCAGAAACGACTGATAGGAGTCTGAGATGGGATGACCGAAGATGCCGGCATATTGCGGGTGGCCGTCGATGAGCACCATCATTCGGGCATTACCGCCGCTCAGTCCGCGCATGGATATTCCTCCGGCGGCTCCTCCGGACACGCCGTAGCCCATCACTCCGCGCTCGGTGACGAAGAGACCGGGTATCTGTTCCGACAGGATTGGCAGCAGCGAGGGTTGCATGCTCTGTTCGATGGTCTGTCTGCTTAATATCGAAACGGTCTGTGACAGGTGGCGCACGTCGGTGGCATTGCGCGTGCCGGTCACCACGACTTCATCAAGTTTGAGGTCGTTTGTTTTGTGGTCTGTGTTTTCTTGAGCTGCTGCTGCGACTGTAAGAAGGCATCCTGTCATAAGGATCAAAATGTTCTTTCTCATCATGTTGTTTATGTATATGTTGCAGTGTTTCGTTACGAATTACCGGCAAAATTACAAAAAAAGCATTGTCAATCCGTTATTTGAATTACAGATATATTTACCTTTTTTGCGGAAACAAAGGATCGGATCATGCTTTTGGAGTGCTTTTTTAATTTAAGGGGGTGTATCCGAATTCATTCTTTCGCTTTTGGGGGCGATATCCGGACCCCAAAAAGCAATATGATGTATGATATGGATGTAGAGAATATTAATAAATATTACGTCCGGTCGCATTGGGTTAAAATTTGCTTCATCATACTTGGTAATTCATGTATTATATTTAACTTTGCATGAGTGAAACGAGTAATATCATTCATATTATGCCTTTGGGGCGCTTTGTTTCTTATTCCTGTTCAGGCGGAATCTGAATATGAATCGGAGATTGAACTGGTATGTTGTGAATTGTGTTATTGCGTGGCGGAATCAATATCGGATGAACATAATGAGGCGGGACTGTGCCGGCAGTCTTTCGGAATGTTCCGCCATATTATCGGGGATTGTGCAGGTCTGGCGGGCAAAATGCCGCCTGCGAGAATTCTTAATTGTGTGTTTCGTGAATAGTTTGTATGAGTTGTAACCGTATCTTATTATCACCGGAAGGGTATTGACCTTTCGGCAGTTTCAATTTATACATAAACAAATGACACTTATATTCTTATATCTATTCGGAGCACTTTCCATTTCGTTTCTGTGTTCCGTTCTTGAAGCAGTTCTGCTTTCAACTCCAGTATCTTTCATCTCGATGAAGGAAGAGCAAGGTGTGAAGACCGCCTCGCTTTTGATGAAGTACAAAACCAACGTTGACCGTCCGGTCGCATCTATTCTGACGCTCAACACGATAGCCCATACCATCGGAGCGGCCGGTGTGGGGTCGGAGTCGGTTAAGGTCTTTGGTGAGGCTTACTTCGGTATCATATCCGTCATTCTGACGCTGCTTATCCTTGTCATTTCGGAAATCATTCCTAAGACAATAGGCGCTTCTTTCTGGCGTAACCTTGCCATGCCTTCGGCAAAAATAATACGTGTGATGATTGTAATGACATTTCCGTTGGTTTGGATGTCGGAACAGCTGACACGATTCATATCGCCTAAGAAGCAGCCATTGCCTGTCAGTCGGGAGGAGGTCGCAGCAATGGTAAATGTCGGTACTGATGCGGGAGTAATCGAGACGTCAGAAAATAAAACAATCCAGAATTTCCTGAAACTTTGCAATATCAGTGCTAAAGAGATAATGACTCCATTTGTTGTCGTGGCGTCCGTCTCAAAGTCGACGACAATGGAGGAGTTTTATGGCAATGAGTCGTTGGCGGCGTTTTCGCGCATACCTGTATACGAAAACCAACGGGAGTTTATCGTTGGATATGTGCGTCGTGCGAATGTTCTTGAAATGCTTACACAAGACAAGTTTGAAATGCCGGTAGAGAAACTTATCCGTCCGATATTGTTCTTCCCGGAGACGATGAAAGTTTCGGATATCTGGCAGACTATGCTGGAAAAGAAGGAGCATATTTCTGTAATCACAGATGAATACGGCTGTATGCGGGGCATCGTCACGATGGAGGATGTGATAGAGACGATGCTTGGCGTAGAGATTGTCGATGAGTGTGACACAATCGAGGACTTACAGACATTGGCCCGTAAGAAGTTTGCTCGGAAAGTTCCGCAAACGGTTTAATGTGGTTATATAAAAAAGAAGGAAGCGAATTGTCGCTTCCTTCTTTTTTAGTTATTATGAATGTAATAATCGCTTCTTAGCAGATCTTGCGTGAGCCGTCGCCGATGACAACGTCATAGACTTTGGGCTCGTGGCCGTACTTGGCGCTGAACTTGGCCTTGGCGTCGGCGATGAACTTGTCGTAGAGTTCTTCCTTTACGAGGTTGATGGTGCAACCGCCGAATCCGCCGCCCATGATGCGGCTACCGGTTACGCCGTTCTCCTTGGCGATGTCGTTGAGGAAGTCGAGCTCTTCGCAGGAAACTTCATAGTCTTTCGACAGACCCTGGTGTGTCTCGTACATCTTCTGGCCTACGGTCTCGTAGTCGCCGGCATTGAGCGCGTCGCAGACAGCAAGTACGCGATCTTTCTCGCCGAGAACGAACTTGGCACGCATGTAGTCTTCTGCGCCGACTTCTTCCTTAACCTCTTCGAGCTGCTCCCAAGTGCAGTCACGCAGTGTCTCGAATTTTGCTTCCGGATGCTTGGCGGCGATGTGCTTAACGACGTTCTCGCAGCTGTTGCGGCGGTCGTTGTAGGGTGAGCCGGCCAGCTCATGCTTAACGACAGAGTCGAGCAGGACGAGCTTGTAGCCTACGGGATTGAAGGGGAAGTATTCGAACTCGCGGCTGCGGCAGTCGAGGCGCATCAGGCATCCTGCCTTGCCGAAAACGCTGGCAAACTGGTCCATGATACCGCAGTTGACACCGCAGTAGTTGTGCTCTGTTGCCTGTCCGGCCAAAACCATGTCCCACTTGCTGACCTTGTTCTCTCCGAACAGGTCGTTGAGACCGCAAGCGAAGCAGCTCTCCATAGCGGCGGAAGAAGACATTCCGGCGCCGAGGGGTACATCACCGGCGAAAGCGATGTTATATCCCTTCACGGGAACGCCGAGCTTCTTCATCTCCAAACTGATGCCGTAGATGTAGCGGGCCCAACTTGCCTTGGGACCTGCGGGATCGTTGAGATCGAAGTCAACGCGGTCTTTCAGGTCGATGGAGTATGCACGAATCATGCTTTCTGTGCCGTTGGGGCGCATTTCTGCCATGATACCCTTATCGACAGCTCCGGGGAAAACAAATCCTCCGTTATAGTCGGTGTGCTCACCAATCAGATTAATACGTCCTGGAGAGGCGTAGATATTTCCCTCCTTGCCATCAAAATGCTTGATGAAGCGGCTTCTTACGAATTCTATATCCATAGTTCTAATAGTTTTAATAGAGTTATATTGTAGGTTTAATTTGCTTATTTGCTTAATCCGATCTTGCTACCCCAATTGCAGAACCAGAAAATATACAGGTAGTAGATGAACATCATGGCGATGGCTACGCCTACACCGAGAGCCGGATTGTCAACCACGCGACCCATGAGGAGCGGAAGGGTCGCTGCTCCAACCACACCGAGGTTGATAATGCCGGATGCTGCTTTGGTATGGGGGCCCAACTCTTGAAGACCGAGGTTGAAAATAAGAGGCCACATAACGGAATGGAACAGACCGGCGGCAAGCATAGCGTAAACAGCGGCCATTCCGCTGAGAGCGAATGATACGGCCACGCAGACAGCTCCGAGGATTAGGCATGCGGAGAGAATCTTGCGCGGCTCGAACTTGTTGAGCACGGCGGCACCGACAAAGCGACCTATCATCATGCCTCCCCAATACATCCAAAGGAAGTCAGTGGCATTGCCAAGGGATGGATCTGCTTTGAAGTATGCGGGCAACATTGACGGAATACCAATTTCAACACCCATGTACATGAATATGCCTAATGCGCCGAGCCATACGTGTGGATATTTGAAAACGCTACTCTTATATTGCTTTTGTGTATCCCCGGATTCTGCCGCTTGTTTCTCCTCGTTGATGTTAGGTAATTTAAGGAAGTAGAGAATAATGCACAGTAACAATGTGAATAAGCCGAGTCCGAGGTAGGGATAGGGTATGTCTGCCGGGACAGCATTTTTTGCATCCTTTCCGTTGAGGATAACATTAAGGATGAAAATAGGTGCTACGGTAGTGGCAACAGAGTTGAGTGCTTGTGACAGTGTCATGCGGAACGCTCCTTTTTCTGGACTGCCGAGTACCATCACGTAAGGATTGGCAACAAGTTGCAGCATGACAATACCAAGGGCAACGATGAACATGCAGCCCAGGAACATCCAATAGATGGTTGATGTGTCACTGTTGAGATTGCCATTGATGCACGCAAAGTTTATAATAAAACCTAATCCGACAACTGCAAGGCCAAGGACGAGGGTGGCTTTATATCCAATCTTATTCATCATGAATGCGAACGGGATGGACATGGCGTATGCTCCGTAGAATGCGGAGTTGACTAATTGGCCTTGTGTTTCGTTCAAGTCAAATGCGTTTTTGCAGAATTCAATCATTGAATTGTTCATCGTAGTAACGAATCCGATGAGGAAGCACACGATGATGACAACAGTAAGTGCGAACGTATAGTTCGGTGTCTGATTTTGACTCATGTCTTTTAAATGTATAAAACTATTTGTTATTGGTAAATTATTTAATTTATTCTACGCCGAACTTGTAGATAGTCTTCTGTTTGTATTGTTGTCCTGGATCGAGTGTCACGGACGGGAAGTACGGATGGTTTGGTGTGTCAGGGAAGTGCTGACATTCGAAGCATATTGCCGAACGACGCGGGAATGTAGCACCGTGCTGGCCGGCATAACCGTCAGCCCAGTTGTCTGTGTAGACTTGTACACCCGGCTCTGTGGTGTAGACCTCCATTGTACGACCGCTGACAGGCTCAGTTATCTTTGCGGCATAACTCAACTCGCCATTCTCTTTTTTGTTGAGCACAAAGCAGTGGTCGTATCCTGCTCCATTCTTTATCTGTTCGTCATCGGCGTCAATGTCTCGTCCGACTTCTTTCGGAGTGCGGAAATCAAAAGGTGTATCTTTGACAAAGCGAATTTCTCCGGTAGGAATGGAAGTCTCGTCAATAGGTATATAATAGTCTGCATTGATTTCGCAAACGAGATTGTCAATGGTCGGTGTCGGGTTTGCGATGCCGGCAAGGCTGAAGAAACCGTGGTGTGTCAGGTTGAGAATCGTTTTCTTGTTGGTAGTGGCGAGGTATTCTATAATAAGCTCGTTGGCATCAGTGAAAGTAAACTCAACCGTTACGCGCAATTCTCCGGTAAATCCTTCCTCGCCGTATGCGGAGATGTAGTTGAGTGCGAGTGAGCGTGGTCCCATCTGACGTGCATCCCAAACACGTGCATGATAGCCGGTCGGACCGCCGTGGAGTGCATTGGGGCCGTTGTTGATGGCCAATTGATATTCTTTCTTGTTGAGTGTGAACTGTCCGCGGCATATTCTGTTGCCGTAACGTCCGATAAGTGTTGACAGGAAAGGTTCGGGACTGTTGATGACATCCTGGATGTTGTCGTGGCCTTGGATGACGTTGGCTACGTTGCCGTTTTTGTCCGGCACCATTATTGCTACTATCGCACCACCGTAGTTTGTGATGGCTACTTCATATCCTTTTCTGTTTCTCAGTATGTAGAGATCGGTCTTCTTACCGTTAATTGTGGTCTGAAAGTCCTTTCTGTTCAGACCACACAGATTAGCGTTTTCCGTTGTGTTCGTCATAAAATCCGTTGTTTTTAGTTATTGATTATGTTGTTGCAAAGTAACCTAAAAAAAACGAAAATGACGAACGAAATGTGAAAAAAAACGTCGCGCTCTGTGTTAAAAACCCCTAAATAAGGCTTTTCAAGAAGTCCGCTATTATATAACAGCTACCGCCCACGAATACGACGTCATCTTTTCCTGCATTTCCCATTGCTGCTTGATATGCCGTATGGACGTCCGGGTAACTTTTTCCCGTCAGTCTGTGGGAGATTGCGAGTCGTTTGACGGTGTCTTCCGGTAGTGCCCGTTTGTTGTCGGCTTTGGTAAAATAATATTTTGCTTCGGTGGGCATTAAGTCCAAAACATGGTTTATGTCTTTGTCGTCAACCATGCCGAAGACAATGTGTAGCTGTTTGCAAGTTGTGTTTTTTAGCTGTCGGCTGATATAATTCCAGCCTCCGATGTTGTGTCCGGCGTCACAAATGACGGTTGGACAATCTTGGATTTTCTGCCATCTGCCCATAAAGCCGGTGAACTTTGTGACGTTTGCAAAAGCTCGGCGAACGGCGTCAGACAAGCCTTCGCGGTCATTGCGGTATTTTTGGAGAATATCTGTTTGTGTCAGTTGGTTGACGGCATGAAGTATTGTGTTTGTGTTGCGGATTTGATACATACCGCCCAGTTCGCCGTCGATGCGGCCCCAATGTTTTGTTTCATATATCATCATCCCGTCTTTTGACGGTTCTGCCGTCATGACTTCCGGCCGTTCTTCAGCAAATATAATAGGTGCACCGACGTCTTTCGCTTTCGCATCAAACACCGGTTTCGTCTCTGCTGTCGTTTCACCGATGACGACCGGCACACCTTCTTTTATTATACCGGCTTTTTCTCCAGCAATCTTTTCTAATGTGTCGCCAAGAAACTGCGTGTGGTCAAGACTGATATTGGTGATTATGGAAAGGACCGGGGTTATGATGTTGGTGCAGTCGAGTCTGCCTCCGAGGCCCACTTCGATGACAGCGACGTCCACTTGCATGTCGCTGAAATAGCGCAATGCCATTGCCGTTGTGACCTCAAAAAACGACGGGTGAAGTGGTTCAAAAAAGTTGCGCTCGCGCTCAACGAAATCAACAACATAGTTTTCGCTTATCGGTTTACCGTCGATGCGTATCCGTTCGCGGAAATCGACAAGATGGGGTGATGTGTAGAGACCTACCTTCAGGCCGCATTGTTGCAATATGGCGGCCAGCGTATGAGCGCAAGAGCCTTTTCCGTTGGTGCCGGCGATGTGTATGGTCCGATAGTTCCGGTGCGGATGACCGAAATGTTCGTCCAATGCCACTGTGTTATGCAGTCCTTCCTTATACCCGGATGCGCCTTGCCTTTCGAACATGGGTATCCTGGTGAACAGATATTCGGTCGTTTCCTGATAGGTCATTTCTTGTTTTGCAGATGTTCAAACGCAGAGACGCAAAAGCGCATGAGCATTATTTCTCATCGCGTCTTTGCGTCTCTGCATCCGGATTATTCGTTTAATTAAAATAGTTCTTGAATCTTTCGAATATGGAGCGTTTTGTAGATGAGTCTCCTTTGAAGTTGTCGCTGTCACGCAGTCTGGTCAGTGCCTCTTTTTCCTCGCGGCTAAGTGTTTTCGGAACATAGACACTGACGTTTACCACCAAATCTCCCATGCCGCGTCCATAGCCTTGTACTGCAGGCAGACCTTTGCCGCGCAGACGCAGAGTCTTGCCCGGTTGTGTGCCGCTGTCTATCTTCACTTTCAATTTGGTGCCTTCTATTGTCGGTATTTCCACGTCGCCGCCGAGAGCCGCGGTAGGGAAGTCGAGCAGCAGATTGTAGATGACATCGTTGCCGTCGCGTACAAAAGTGTCGTTCTCCTCCTCAGTGATGAATACCTGAATGTCACCGCTGATTCCGTTGCGGTGTCCTGCGTTGCCTTTACCGGGGACATTGACAATCATGCCTTCGGCTACACCTGCGGGAATTTTTATTTCGACGACTTCCTCGCCTTTTTCAACTCCGGAGCCTCCGCACACGTGACATTTGTTCTTTATCACAGTGCCCTCGCCTCCGCACGTAGGACATACGCCCTGCGTCTGCATCATGCCGAAAATGCTTTGTGTCGTGTGGGTGATGACACCGGAGCCATGACATGTCGGACATGTCTCCGTACCGCTGCCGGCCTCGGCTCCGCTACCATGACAGTGTGAGCAGGTTATATCTTTACGGACCTTAAACTTCTTTGTTACGCCGGTTGCAATCTCGCTCAGCGACAGCCGTACTTTCAGCCGCAGGTCGCTTCCGCGGTGTTGCTGCGGACGGCGTTGTCCGCCTCCGAATCCGCCTCCGAATCCGCCGGCACGTCCTCCGAAGATGTCTCCGAACATGGAGAAGATGTCGTCCATGTTCATGCTACCGCCAAAACCGCCGCCAAAACCACCGGCTCCGGCAGGACCACTGAAACCGAACTGGTCATACTGCTGTCGTTTTTGAGCGTCATGCAAGACGTCGTATGCTTCGGCAGCCTCCTTAAACTTCTCCTCTGCCTCCTTGTTTCCGGGGTTACGGTCGGGGTGATACTTGATGGCTATTTTGCGGTAAGCCTTCTTTATTTCATCTTCTGAAGCGTTTTTGCTGACGCCCAACACTTCATAGTAGTCTCTTTTTGCCATGATGTTCTGTGGTAAATGTCAGGTATTATTGCCCTACTGCCACTTTGGCGTGACGTATAACCTTGTCGTTTATCTTATATCCTGCCTGAATGCAGTCTATGACCTTTCCTTTCTTGTCGTCGCCCATACCGGGAACCATTGCCACGGCCTCGTGTACATCGGTATCAAAGTCGGCGTTCTCCGTCTCAATCTTTTTGACGCCCTGACCTTCGAGTGTCTTGACGAATTTTGCATGAATCAGCTCCATGCCCTCGCGCAACACCTGCGGATCGTCTGTCTTTCCGCCGTTGTCGATGGCGCGTTCCATGTCGTCGAGTACGGGGAGAATGGCTTCTGCGACTCTTGCTCCGCCGTTGAGAATCAGTTCGGCTTTTTCCTTGAGCACACGTTTGCGGTAGTTGTCAAATTCGGCCACGGTGCGGAGATATTTGTCTTCCAGTTCCGCTATTTTCTCATTGGCGAGTGTCAGCGGATCTTTTTCTTCCGTTTTTTCTTCCTTTGTTCTGGCTGTCTGTGTTTCCTCTTCCAGCTGCTCTGCGGCAGAATTGTCATCTGTCATTTCTTCTTTGTCGAGAATGTTCTCCTCGTTTATATTTGTCTTTTCTTCCATATCGCTTAGAGATTATATATTAATATTATATAATGTACGTATAGCAAAAAGCATGCCATTGCCAATTATGAATTACGAATTATGAATTATGAGTTGTCGGCTGCGCTGACAACTCATAATTCATAATTCCTCAACTGTACATCTTCTCTTTCTGTTCCTTGACAGTTTCGTCGTAGATGTACTGGTCGTATTCTGTCAGTTTGTCAATAGTACCCTTCGGTGTCAGCTCGATGATGCGGTCGGCCACCGTCTGGATGAACTCATGGTCGTGGCTCGCGAAGAGTATGTTGCCCTTGAACCCGACGAGATTGTTGTTGAACGCCTGGATGCTTTCGAGGTCGAGATGGTTGGTCGGAGTGTCGAGGATAAGACAGTTGGCGTTTTTCATCTGCATGCGCGCAATCATACAGCGCATCTTCTCACCTCCGCTCAACACGTTGACCTTCTTCTGCACGTCCTCATCCTTGAAGAGCATACGTCCGAGGAAACTCTTCATCTGCACCTCGTTCCCCTTGCCGAACTGGCTCAGCCAGTCGACGAGGTTAAGATCGCTGTTGAAGAACTCCGTGTTGTCCAACGGCAGATAGGCCGTCGTGATTGTCACGCCCCATTTGTATTCGCCGGCGTCAGCCTTGCGGTTGCCGTTGATGATTTCAAACAGAGCCGTCATTGCCTTCGGGTTGTGGCTCAGGAAGACAGTCTTCTGTCCTTTCTCGATGGTGAAGTTCACGTGATCGAAGAGCACGGTGCCGTCAGCATCGACAGCCTTCAAGTCTGACACCTCGAGAATCTGCGTTCCCGGTTCGCGCTCCATCTGGAATATGATACCGGGATATTTGCGTGATGACGGACGAATCTCTTCCACGTTCAGTTTTTCCAGCATCTTCTTGCGGCTCGTCGTCTGCTTGCTCTTGGCCACATTGGCAGAGAATCGGCGGATGAACTCCTCCAGTTCCTTGCGCTTCTCCTCAGCGCGCTGACGCTGGTTCTGGGCTTGACGCAGGGCGAGCTGCGAACTTTCATACCAGAAAGAGTAGTTTCCGGAGAACACCGTCACCTTGCCGAAGTCGATGTCAACCGTCTGCGTGCTTACGGCATCGAGGAAGTGGCGGTCGTGACTCACGACGAGCACAGTCTGCTCCAGATTGCTCAGATATTCCTCCAGCCACATCACCGTGTCGAGGTCCAAGTCGTTGGTCGGCTCGTCGAGCAGCAGGTTGTCCGGGTGACCGAAGAGAGCTTTTGCCAGCATGACGCGCACCTTTTCATTATTCGACAGCTCGCTCATCATCTTGTCGTGACGGTCGTCTTTGATGCCGAGATTGGTCAACATCTGGTCTGCGTCGCTTTCGGCGTTCCAGCCGTCCATCTGTGCGAACTTGTCTTCAAGCTCAGCCACACGTATGCCGTCCTCCTCGTTGAAGTCTTCTTTCATGTAGAGCGCCTCGCGTTCCTTCATGTTCTGCCAAAGAGGCTGATGTCCCATGAGCACGGTGTCGCGCACGCTATATTCGTCATATTTGAAGTGGTCCTGCTCCAAAACCGAAAGGCGTTCGCCCGGGCCGAGTTCCACGGAACCCTTGTTGGGTTCCAATTCGCCGCTGATGGCGCGGAGCAATGTGGACTTGCCGGCACCGTTGGCACCGATGATTCCATAGATATTACCGCTCGTAAACTTCAGGTTTACGTCCTTGTAGAGGACTTTCTTTCCGAATTGGATAGCAAGATTTGTTACTGTTATCATCCCTTATATACCTTATATAATATTAAATTTGCGGCTGCAAAGGTACTCAAAATCATTTGAATAAGCAAATAAATGACTGTCAAAGAGGGAATTCCTGCTATGGATGCAAGTGGATGCAAGTGTACTAAAGTGTACACAAGTTTATGTCGATGGTGAAATTGTGCTTTGTTTGAATTACCGGAATTTTCTCGGTTGTTGCATCTCTAATATGCGATTTCTCTTCATTACGGTAAAAAACAAGGTTTGTCCGCCATTTTGCGCGACATGATTGTGGCATGTAAGAAAACCCCGATTCAGAACGACGGTATCCTGACCGTCGTGTCCGAATCGGGGCTATGACGTTTGCAACAACGTAATTCGTAATTCATCAACTCGTCAGAGGATGTTACAGAACTCGCTGAGGGAGTCTTTAAGTGGGGTGACTGCAGTCCCCTCCAACTCATTATTCATCATTCAAAACGTCACCTTGCGCGTCTGTCCGCCTTCACGGACGATGTACAGGCCGCGGAGACTGCCCTTTGCCGCCATGTCGCGTGTCACGAGGCGACCGTCAACGGTATAGATGCCGTCAGCCGCTGACGCCGCCGGCTTGACTGATGTCACGGTCTCGACGATGCCATCAGGCGTGCCGGTGAGCATCGGAGTTTCGATGATGGTACGGAAGTGGTCCCAGTGTTCCGCCGTCTCGTAATTTTTCTTTGCCCCGACGGGAACGAAGAGGCGCATGTTGCGGGTCTGACAGCCGTTTCCATCCTTATCGGTATCATCACAGCTGAATGGGCCGTTCTCGCTGGCCGGATCTATCTCCGGGTCATTAACATAATCTTCACAAGTTTGGGTAGACGTCGGTGGATACATGCGGTTTACATAAATATCCATAGACAGTCCTTCCCATTCACGCCAAAGGCTGAATCCCAACGAACTCGGTTCCAACACTTCCAATGTTGACGGCAGCACCATTATCTTGATACTTGAACAAAACATGAACGCTTGATAATCCAGCTTGCGGCATCCTTCCGGAATAACAAGAGTGCTGTCTGCAAACCAGTTGTAGCTTTCAAAAACCCTCATTCCTATTTCCTCATAGCTTTCCGGAAGCGTAAGGTTATGTACTCGTGCTCTTGACAACATACCATTCGGTATTTTCGTCATTCGCTTCGGCAATTTCAGATATTCCAATCTGCTGCCATATATTCCATGCTTGGTTTCTATCGTACAGTCCGAAAGGTCCAGACATTTCAGGCGGCCTTGACGGATAGAGATCCTCATATAAGTCATATCATCTTCCGTCATCGGCCCGCTCAACTTCATGGAGTCCACCGACAAGTTCTGTCCCTCCATCATTTCCTCCAACGTGCGGCTACCGTCAAGCGTGATGTCCATCACATTGAAAAGCCCATCATCTTCCTTAATACTACCGAAAGCACTCCAATACTCCTTGCCGCGATAGCTGTCAGCCAGTCCTTCTGCGACATGAAGCACGGCACCGTCGGCCAGACCGGAGAATGCATAACCCGCATCGTCCGACTTGACCTTATTGCCGATAAATTCTACGTCTCTCAGATAATCACAGCCATCAAAAGCGCCGTTTCCTATCTCTTTTGTAAGATAGGGAATCGTTATTGCTTCCAGATTGGTGCATGCAAAAGCATAATCACCTATTTTCTCTATATTCGCGGGCAAGGTTATATATCGTAGATTTGTGCGTGTCGGATTTCGTTCTCCTTGACTGTCCGTCTTTCGCGGTTTCCCGTTTATTACGGCTGGCGTAAATGCGTTAGCCGGGATTTCCCTTACAAAATTACAACAACGCATATCAATTCCCGTGAGCCTTCCTTTCTCACAACAGTCACGAAGCAAAGCGAAACATTCTTCCATGTCAAGATCCGGGAAGTCAGTAAAGACAAGAGAGTCTATCGTATAGCGGTCAGTGCCCAGAGCCATGTCCAAACCTCGGACACCGACAGTCGGTAAATAGTCAATCACCTTGATTTTCTTCTCCTGCGCAAACAACGACGATACCGTTGCCATTGTAAAAAGCATGACGAGTGTTAATGTCTTTTTCATAAGCGTTTCGTTTTTTATTTAGTTAATGTTTAATATAATTGCAGTTCGGTTTTTGTATCACACTGCAAATGTAAACAAAAGTTTCCGAACTGCAAAATATTATTACAACTATTTCGTAAATTTCTTTGTTCCGACGACAACGCCGTTCTCGACCATCGTCACCTGATAGACGCCCGATGGCAGATTGTCGGCCGGGATGTTGCACGCTGTCGAACCTGCTTCGACGCTATATTCCGTTACCGGAGCATTGCCAGTTGCCGAGGCGAGACGTAGCGTCGTGCCGCCGTTTGCCGGACCTTCAAATATGACATTGACAGAACTCGGGTCACTCAGCACAGACTTGATTGTCGAACTTTCGGCCGGTTCAATCGCTGCGGCCAACAATGCGGCCACGCAGCAAACAAAGTTTCTTTTCGTTTTCATAATTTGTTTTGTTTATTATTTTTTGTTATCAACAAAGTCCGCCAGACGCCCCTTCTGATGCTTGTCAGATTTCAAATCGCCCCGATCAATAAACCAATATAAGTTATTTTACCGTCCAATATAACTTATTTTACTTTGCAATATAACCGGGAAGACTCCGCCATACCGCGCTCCTGACTGCCCTTCAGACATATCAAGCCTCCCCTTTGGGGAGGTCGGGAGGGGCTTTTCGGGAGGGTTGGGTTGGGGATTGGGTCTTTTCCCTTATTCTTTCAAGACGGTCTCCATGACACATTCGCTTCCTTCCACGTCCACGCACACGTCATATTCGCCGCTTTCCTCGTCCGTCAAGGTATATATCAAAGACGATGTTTTCTCTACATTGTCCTTATCTGAATAAAGCAGCGAACCATCTTTATAGATGTTCACACCCACTTCCTTGCTGTCCGCCGTTGTGCCGATTGTGATGGTGCCGGACATCTCATCATAATCTACTGATACGGAATCGGACTTGTGGATGTTTGTGCCACCTCCTGTTTTTACAGTTCCACTATGCCCTTTCTCTATTTTCGCCTCCATCGATAAATACGATACACACAAATTCGGCAATATAAAAATGCCAGTCATAATCATTAGGATAGTTCTTTTCATGTCTATTTTGTTTTGATTAAATTTTTACCGGTTTTCCGGCTTTCCTGCTAACAAAGTTATGAAAAAAGGTTTCTAACTACCAAATTTTTCAGCATGATATTTTTTAGTGGTGTTACAGTTTTATTTTTGCTAACATTCTGTATTTGTGTATATTACGCAAAAATGAATATTGAAAAGGACGCAAAAATGTAACACTTGCGGAATAACATTTTTCTCCGAATTTTTCGCAAAGTGGGAATTTTGCCATATTTTTGCATGACAAATAAAAAATTAAACATTATGAAAAAACTCTTTCCCCTGACTATATTTACATTGATTTTCGCCCTCGCCGGATGTGGAGATAGTGCATGTTACAACAAACTCAAAGAGGTTGATTCGTTATCGGAAAATGCAACGAATGACTCCGCTCAAAAAGCGTTGGAGACTATTGAACAGACATACAAAATTAAAGATGGGAAAGATCGGGCACAGTTGCAAATATCCGTGGCTTATTTTTGTAGTATAGGTCTATATTTTCTTGTTTAATGCTTAAATGTTTATAAGAAGCATTACCTTTGCACTCATGAGTAAGCAATCGGCATTTGACTATAAGATTCTGGCAAGTT
>JAFULM010000061.1 GCA_017483185.1 Prevotella sp.
CCGTTGCTCGACGAAACCCACTTTTTGACCTCAAAATAGCAATCAAAAACTCGCGAATTTTTGTAAAATTTGAAAGCCGTAAGGGCCTCTCGGCATCCCAAGCTCCCCCTTTGGGGGAGTCAGAGGGGGCTGTCTTATTGGGCCTTCCGGCCCAATAAGGCCCTTATTGCTCATGAAAACGCCAATCTTCAGACATTTTTCCGAACACGATTTTGTAAATATATATCATACCGACTTGGTTTTTTCTCCCCCTTTTTATTCGTTTTTATTCGTTTGTTCCGCGAATTTTCGTTAAGTTTGCAAAAAATAAAAGCCTATGACACCACTTAGAGACCTTGGTTCGCTCAGCAGCCGCCTGTCGCAGCAGTCGTGCCGTCGCAGTGTGGCTCTCGCCTGTCCCCACGACTCCCACACGGAGTATGTCATCGCCCGTGCCCTCAACGAAGGTTTCGCCCGCTTTGTGCTGACCACAACCGGCGAACTCAGTCCGGCGCTGATGGACATCATCGACGCCCACCGCGACTATGTCCGCGTCATCGCCTGTTCCGATCCGGCCGAAGCCTCGCGTGAGGCTGTCGCCGTCGTGAGGCGGGGCGAGGCGGAGGTGCTCATGAAAGGAACGGTCAATACCGACGTCCTGCTGCACGCCGTCCTTGACAAGCAGGACGGGCTGCTCTTGCCGGGCCGCGTCATGACCCACATCACCGCCGCGAGCATGCCCGCCGTCGACCGTCTGATCCTCTTCTCCGATGCCGCCGTCATCCCGCGCCCGACCACGGACCAGTTTGACGCCATCGTCCGCGCATGCGTCGACGCCTGTCGCCGCTTCGGTATCGACACGCCTCACATAGCCATGACCCACTGCACGGAAAAGGTCAACGAACGCTTCCCCCACACACTCTCCTACGCTGAGATCATCCGGCGCGCCGACCGCGGTGACTACGGGCCCGTCGTCGTCGGCGGTCCGATGGACGTCAAGACGGCGCTCGACGCCCACAGCGGAGCCATCAAGGGCATACGCTCGGCTGTCGCCGGACATGCCGATGTCCTCATCTTCCCCAACATCGAGTCCGGCAACACGTTCTACAAGACCATCACGCTGCTCGCATCCGCCACCACGGCGGGATGGCTCGCCGGCACGACCGTGCCCGTCGTCGTGGCCTCACGGGCCGACTCGCAGGTGTCGAAGTTCTACAGTCTGGCGCTGGCGTGCGTGGGAAGCCCCTCCCGACCTCACAGCCCCTCCCGACCTCACAGCCCCTCCCGACCTCCCCAAAGGGGAGGAGACTGAGTGGGTGAGCTTTACCTTACTTTATTATTACTATTAATCCCATATCTCCCATGACTCCCATATCTTCCAATCCAGACTCCTCCCCTCTCCTCTCCCCCTCAGCCTCCTCCCCTTTGGGGAGGTCGGGTGGGGCTGTGAGGTCGGGTGGGGCTTCCTCCCCTCTCCTCACCCCCTCAGCCTCCTCCCCTTTGGGGAGGTCGGGTGGGGCTGTGAGGTCGGGTGGGGCTGTGAGGTCGGGTGGGGCTCCCATCCTCATCATCAACCCCGGCGCAACCTCCACCAAGCTCGCCGTCTACGAGGACGAGCGGCCCGTATGGCAGTCCGGCGCACATCACGCACCGGCAGAGCTGTCGCAATTCCACAGCAGCATCGAACAGTATGACTACCGCATGCGCTTCATCCGTCAGCGGCTCGCCGCCGACGGCATACCCATCCGTTTTGACGCCGTCATCGGTCGCGGAGGACTGCTCCGGCCGCTCGAGGGCGGCATCTATCGAGTCAACGAACGCATGAAGGACGACTTGCGCCACGCCGCGATGGACCATGTCTGCAATCTCGGAGGACTGCTGGCCGCCGAACTGGCCGAGGAGTGCGGATGTCCGGCATATATCGCCGACCCCGTCGTCGTCGACGAGATGCAGCCCGTGGCACGCTACACCGGCATACCCGGCATCGAGCGCAAGTCCGTCTTCCACGCCCTCAACAGCAAGGCGATGGCCCGCCGATATGCTGCCTCGACCGGAAAAGCATACGAGGACATCTCCGTCATTGTCGCCCACATGGGAGGCGGCATCTCCGTCAGCGCCCACCGTCACGGCCGCGTCATCGACGTCAACAACGCCCTCGACGGCGAAGGCCCGTTCTCGACCGAACGCGCCGGAACCATTCCCTCGGGAGCACTCGTCGAAATGTGTTTCAGCGGACGCTACGACATGCGCCGGATTAAGAAGATGATCCACGGCCACGGTGGACTTGTGGCCTATCTCGGGACAAACGACATGATCACCATCGCACGTCGGGCCGAAGACGGCGAAGAGCCATGCCGCACAATCCTCGACGCCATGCTCTACACCGTGGCCAAACAGATCGGTGCCATGCACGTCACGCTCCACGGCGAGGAACATGCCGTCATCCTCACCGGAGGCATAGCCCATAGCACCTATTGTATGGACCGCCTCCGTCCGCAGATAGACTTCCTCGCCCCGGTCGTCGTCATGCCGGGCGAAAACGAGATTGCTTCCTTGGCCTACAACGCCCTCTGCGCCCTCAAGGGAAGCATCGAGGTGAAGGAATACGGCGAGTAGGCGCTTTCCTGAACAGCCGGACCGGCCTCCTGTAGACATAGAGTGATAGACGGCCTGCTGGGGAAAAAACTGCAGGCCAAGGGTGCCGCAGCCTCCCACAAGTAGGGTCGCGACCTGTCGCGACCGCCTCTTTGTGAACAGATACAACGCGCTCCGTTGGCTTATGTGCACGTTCTGTTGGCTTATGTGCACGTTCCGTTAGGCGATTGATCATGTGGTTCAGAGGCGGTCGCGACGGGTCGCGACCCTACTTGTGGAGTTCTGCAACATTCTCTTTGCGTACTTCCGTATGTGCGTCTGCGCTCTCTTTGTGTCTCCGCGTCTTTGCGTTGAAAATGTTGAAAATGTTGAAAATGTTGAAAAACCGTTGGAAAACCGTCGAAAAACTGCGGCTTTGTGGTCGGGAATGTTGAGGATTATTGGAAATAAGTGTATTTTTTGCAATTTTCCTTTGCTTTTTGTTCGCTTTAAATTAAATTTTATTATCTTTGCGGACATTAAGATTACGTCTGACTACTGATTGAATTACTAACCGATGAGACCATACGACAGACCAGCCATGAGCCGCCATGCGGCCCTCCACCTCATTAATACCATATTGGGGGGGGTAAAAAAGCACGCCGATGATTATCGTCGCGCCACACGCGTTTTGCGTCCTGTCGTCCGTGTAGTTTCATCCGTTTCGTTTATCATCAATCTTATTTGCTCCATCATGACTGCCGCCGCGCGCCGCAGCCATTTGTCATGTCCGAACGTGACGCCGCTATGCGTGGCCTCCCCGTCGGTGAATCCCCTGCCCGCGACATCCGCATCTGTGATGTTGTCGCCTGTGGCATCCGTTTGTAGGGACATAATCTTGTTTTTGTCCGCATCTGCCGGACATATATTCACGTGGAAAGATGGCGCCTGTGCCTATGCCGTGGCGGACAGATCCAAGACGAGTCTGTTGAGCGTAGCGAAAAATTTGTCCCTACCATCGTGTTCCCGCGTGGCTATCTCAAATTTTGAAACAAATAAATTAACTAATAACTTAATCAAAATGAAAAGAAACTTACTTAAAACAGTGCTCGTGGCCGTGGGTTTGGTCGCGGGAATGAGTAGCGCGTGGGCGCAGGATGGGACCAAGCAATATCAATATGTTGGTGGCGTCGATTTTGAAGACGATTCTTGGTCTGCTGGATGGACTATTGGCGGAAATATTACAAATGTTCGTGGAAAAAGAACAAAAACAGATGGTAGTACTTCTCAATTTTTTCATGTCAAATCAGGTTTAGGAAAAGACCGTGATAATACATACAATATAAACAATCAAGACTTCTTGACTGCAGAAGATTGGAAACTAGAATTTGATTGGGCTGCATACACTTCTAATAAAAATAATATTGAATTATGCGTTTATGATAATAATGAGACCAAAGGAAAACTTTTTTATATTTCAGTTGGTTCTTGGGCTACCACCGCTTCTATTTGTACATCGGATGGAACTGTATTGACTCCGACATCAGACCTTGATATAGATCGGCAAAATTCAAGTACGAGAGGTGAAGATATTTCAGTAACTAAGTGGTGGCATTTCGTTCTGACAGGAAACTCTGAGAATGGCGTTTTGTTGTCAATAATGAATGCTGCTGGAAGTTATATTTTGCAAAATCAGAAGGTTAGTGAATTTTCTAATGCTTCGGGATTTAATCTTCATGTAGCTAATAATCTCTCACAAATGTCAATAGATGACATTCAATATTTTGTTTACTCAGATACAGAGGTTGTTGCTGCTCCAGAAGCACGTATTTCTGCAATAAATGGTGAAAAACGTACTGTTACAATAACTACGGCTAATGCTTCGCATAATATATATTATTATTATGGAGAAGATGCTGATAACCCAATTAAATATGAGGCGCCGATAGTAGTGGAGACCAGTGCAGAGGTTCATTATTATGCACAATCAGAATCAGGAACAAAATCAGAGGTTAAATCAATATCGGTAACATGTGTTCCTGTAGTTTTGACTGCTCCTACATATATGCGCACAGATGAAAAAACTTATAAAATTTCGACATCTCAGCCTACTGTTGACGGTTTGGTAGCTTCTCCTACTATTTACTATGCTGTAGCAGGAGAAGAAGATAAGATTGTCCCTGCGGATGGTGTAATAAATAATATTTCAAGTGATTTTGATATTTGGACTGTTTGTGAAGGATATACTTCTTCAGAAAGAGTGACAGTCGCATACGTTCCTGCATATCAGACGAAGTTGGTGTGGACAATAGACGTTAATTCATATCCGAAAACTAATAATGTAGATAATATTGCAAATGCAATAGATGAAGCTACGGAAAAAGATTTTAACGGATTGGTTGCTTATAACTTGAAGAATGTTGATTGCCCGAACTTCTATGTGGAAAATTCTACAGGATGGTTACTCAGAACTCAAACAGCTAATGCTTTCAAAGTACAATATGCAAAAACATCAATTGTAATTGATAATGTAAACACGGATAATGTCATATATATAGTTGCTGTTGATGATCAGGGCCGTTATAGAATTGATAATGTTGTTAATGGAACAGTAAAGTATAGTTATAATAACAGCGAGTATTTTATAGTTCCAAATGAAGATGGCGCAGTTACTATAAAGTTTTCACAAGGTGTATGTTTGAATACTGTTAGTGTAAATACGACAAAAGAAACTGTCACTATCCCCGGAAACGCTTTCGCTACATACTGCCCCGCATATCCTGTCGAGTTTGCAGCTGATGGCGCTATCGAGGCATACAAGGCATCGGTGGATGAAGCAAAGCGGGTGGTCAATCTGACAAGAATTTATCAGGTGGCAGCAGGTGAAGGTGTGCTGGTGCATGCGAAGTCAGGTGAGACGGCAACAGAGGAAGTGAACATCATCGCTCCTATCGCGAAGGATGCGAGCAACGCATTTGTCGGAACGCTGGAGGGCTTGATCGTAGACGATAGCAACTACGGCACGGTCTACTTCTTAGGAAATGGTAGCAAAGGTCTTGGCTTCTATAAGGCTGCAAACGGCGGAACGCTTGCTGCGGGCAAGGCTTATCTGTCGCTTCCTGCCACATCGGAGGCAAAGAGCTACAGCATCGCGTTTGGCGGAGACACAACCGGAATCAACGAGGTTGTCGCTACGGCTAAGGCCGACGGCGCATACTACACTCTGAGCGGCGTGCGCGTGGAGAATCCGACAAAGGGCCTCTACATCCAGAACGGAAAGAAAGTAATAATCAAATAATAATAATAAAAAGACTGAAAACGAAATGAAAAAGGTATATTCAAAACCTGCAATAAGTGTATTGGACATAGAGGCGGAAAGCCTGATGGCAGCATCGATAACCGCCAATGGCAACACGGGAAGCGGTGGCATCTATGATGATGAGGAGCTCAATACGGGTGGATCCAAAGGACACTCTTTCGACCTTTGGGACGACGAAGACTAATTGTAGTAGTAATATAGTAGAAGTCCGCATCTGTCGCTGACATCGTTCGGCCGGCGGATCGCGGCACCAAAAAAAAGACCGGGGTGGCATCGGAAATGGTGCTCGCTCCGGTCTTTCTGGTGTCGGCCGTTGTCGCCGGCTACGATGGAATCTGCATCCGGTGGCGGATGTCTTCAATCCTGTTCAGGCGCTCCGTGCTGTATGTCCGGCTGTGGGTGTCGACGTGGAGATAGATGGCCAAGGCCCGCTCGAGAAGAACGTTGCGGGATGGGGCTGTCGTGATGGAGGCTTCGGCATAATAGAGGTCGGCGAGCATCTCCATACGGTCGATGCGCTCGTCCTCGTGGAAACGCTCGAATGACGCCATCACGTCGTCAATGGATGACGTGTGGAAGAATTCGGAGGATCGGCCGATGTAACGGTTGTACATGGCCTGCATCTCCTCCATCTGTCGGTCATGGTCTTTCTTGTGAAGAAGAAGCTCGAGGGCTTCGGCAAATTCGCGCACCAGGCGCATGAGATAGTCTTGTCGGATCATCGTTGATGTTGTTTGTTATTGTTGTTGTCTGTCGTGGGTGTATCAAAATTCGGTATCAAAATGCGAACTCATCCGGAAGCCTTTATGTGTGGTAATCTCAGTCCCCTCCTTCCGAAGGAGGGGTTAGGGGTGGTTCGTCATACTCTGTTATCTAAAATGATGATTTATAGAATGTTATTGTTTAATCACCCCTAACCCCTCCTTCGGAAGGAGGGGACTACAGCTACCCCACTTAAAGGCTTCCGGATGAATTCACTTTTTGATACAGAATTTTGATACACCCTACAAAGATACGAAAGTTATTAGGATTGGTATGCGGCGGAGTGGTTAAATAAAGTTGGCAGTCATTATTTGAACAAAAGATTTGGCGTTAAGTCGCCCGCGCCGAACCACCCTTTTGTGGTCGCATGGTGATGATGTCGAAATGGTCAACCTACAAGCGGAATGAACACCGGGAGGGCCATTGGGAGGATCACTGGGAGGGCCACTGGGAGGGCCACTGGGAGAATCATTGGGAGGGCCACTGGGAGAATCATTGGGAGGGCCACTGGGAGGGCAGGCTTCCAGCCTGCCCAAAAAATAATATTGGCAATAATGAACGATGAGGATTTGGGCAGGCTG
>JAFULM010000010.1 GCA_017483185.1 Prevotella sp.
GTCAGGGGTGGTTAAACAATGACATTCTATAAATCATCACTTTTGATAATAGAATGTGTCTAACCACCCCTGGCCCCTCCTTCGGAAGGAGGGGACTGCGATCACCCCACTTAAAGGCTTACAGATGAGTTCACTTTTTGATACATCCTCATTGTGATTATCCCACGTAAAGGCTTACAGATGAGTTCACTTTTTGATACATCCTCATTGTGATTATCCCACTTAAAGGCTTACAGATGAGTTCGCTTTTTGATACATCCTCATTGTGATCACCCCACTTAAAGGCTTACAGATGAGTTCACTTTTTGATACATCCTCATTGTGATTATCCCACGTAAAGGCTTACAGATGAGTTCGCTTTTTGATACATCCTCATTGTGATTATCCCACTTAAAGGCTTACAGATGAGTTCACTTTTTGATACATCCTCATTGTGATTATCCCACGTAAAGACTTCCAAATGAGGTTGGTGTGTTGATGTAAACTGAGATAAAGATGCATAATTCATCACTCCAAATGTCGGATGAACCATGTTTATATCCAATCGCGAAGTGTTAAAAGCTCGGAATTATCCTGACAAAACGCCCGCAAAATTTGTGCGGTTTTGAAATTTCAGTCTTTTGGGCCGAAATTTGCGATTTTTGAGCGGTTTTTGTAAGTGGCTGTTACTGAGCGGGTTGCGTTTGGGTGCTTTGAAACGGCAATTTTGAAGGTTTGCCGTAAGGGCCCCGCGGCATTGCAACGGAGCCGCCGTTGCATGACGACGGGGCTGCCGTTGCAACATGACGGCGTGCTCGTTGCGACCCCGTAAGGGCCCCGTTGCTCGGAAACGGGTCGGGCGGTAGGCGAAAACGGAACGAAAATGTCAAGATATTTGCTTATTTTTGCTGAAACTTCGGAAATCCGAAGTGTTAAATTTTTGATATTATCATGACAGGTTCGTCTGATGAACATATCACACTTCTTATGCCTTGCGGCATCACAATTATTAGGTAAAAGGCTCTGCTTATGGGCTTTGGGGCTTAATGATATGTAGGTAAATTTGCTTTCGCTATCTGTATTTTTTATAAATAAGTGCGTCTTTTCGTTTGCAAAAATCTATCTTTACGACACAAAACAAATACACTATTTATGAATTTCAAGAGAATTATTGCGGGCTGCATCGTCGCTGTGGCCTGCACCTCTGTCGCTTGCCCTTATGGCAACGACACGCTGACGGACAGGCTGGAAGGCTGCATATACACAGAGGCAAACTATGGGCATCGTTTTGACAGTCCCGCACCCAATCGTTGGGACTTTCCTCATGTCGTCGTAGCAGCAGCGGCAGATCTCGGTCGCGGCTGGTCGGTGGAGGCAGAACTGGAGTACGAACGGATGTATGAGGATGGAGCGTGGGGCAACGACCATTGGGACAATCTCTCCACCAACCGCCTCTTTGTCGCCAAGTCGTGGAGCGAGGCGGTGGGTGTGCGTGTCGGTATGGTCGGTGTCCCGCTCGGAATAACCAACGGCGGCGGCCCTGCCATGACCATCTATGATCCTGTCAGCGAGGCTGCTCTGATGCCGATGACATGGCATGAGACGGGCTGCGGGCTGTTCGGTAGTGTCGGCCGCTGGTCATACGAAGTGGCTGCGCTGTTTCACGGAGCGCTTCCGCTGAATGACTGTCGCACGCTCGGTGCTGCCGCGGCGTTGCATTATAGCCCTGTGGAGGGCGTGCGCATCGGTGCGGGAGTCTTTCACGGACGCACCGACCACGGCAATATCTACCGTTGCGGTCCGTCGCTCACGGTCCGTCGCGACCTGACATACGGCGTGGTAGAGGCCGACGTGGAGCGTGACGGATGGACTGCTTCGGCCTCGTGGATAAGTTCCGATGCCGGCGGAGCGCGCTCGGTCGGAGCCGAGGCCGGATATGATGTGATGACGCTCACGGGCGAAAGCCGTCTGAGTCTTACGCCATACGTCAGATATGACGGGGTCTTCGATGTCCCGGGGGCGGCTATCAACAAGTGGACGGCGGGTGTTGTCGTGGGGCTGCCGGCAGGTTTCACGGTCAAGGCGGAATACGGCAGCTGCCGATTCAGGTCGGCCGATACGGAACGTTCGATAGACCTCAGTGTTGGCTATGAGCTGAAGTTTTAGGCCGTTTTATTTTGTACTTCACCCAAATTGCACTACCTTTGCATAAAATAGGCTGCACTCGGCAATATGCAAATGAATTTGCATTGCGCTCGTTTGCACTATTTTTGCATAAAATAGGCTGCACTCGGCTATACGAGGGTGTTGCAGAACTCGCTTGGAAGTCTTTAAGTGGGGTAACTGTAGTCCCCTCCTTTCAAAGGAGGGGTTAGGGGTGGTTAGTCATCCACTGGTTATCAAAAGCGATGATTTTCAGCGGGTTATTGTTTAACCACCCTAACCCCTCCTTTGAAAGGAGGGGACTGCAGTTAGCCCACTTAAAGGCTTTCAAGCGAGTTGCGCAACATACCTATTGCGCTCGCACTATTTTTGTCTTTTCAAACCATTACAGTAACAGAACAAGAGAGATGGATCAGACAGCCAACAACAATAACCTGCCGTTGCGGCGACGGCTCGTCATCAGGGTCGGCCGATACTCACTGTCGTTCTCCACTGTCGGCATGACGGACGGAGAAAGTCGGGTGATGTACGAACCGTACACGGTCAAGAGCGGCATATCCTTGGCTGCCAACCTGCGTGAGGCTCTCAAGACGGCCCGTCTGACGCAGCAGGACTATCATCGGGTGACGGTCTTTGTCGACGCTCCGGTGCTGATGGTGCCTACAGACATTTTCCGCGAGGACGACAGCACGATGCTCTACGACCATGCGATGCACCGCAGCGGCAACGAAACGGTGCTCCACACGGTGCTGCCGGACCTCAATGCCGTGGCTGTCTTTGCGGTCAACAAGGACTTGAAGCTCGTCGTCGACGACAATTTCCCCAACGCCATCTTCGTGTGTGCCATGTCGCCGGTGTGGCGCTATCTCCACCAGCGCAGTTTCATCGGCACGCGCGGCAAGCTGTACGGATATTTCCATGACCGTCGGTTGGACATATTCAGTTTCAGCCAGCGCCGCTTCAAATACTGCAACTCCTTTGACGTGGCGCAGGCGCAGGACTCCCTCTACTATCTGCTGTACGTCTGGAAGCAGCTGATGCTCAAGCCGGAACACGACGAGATGCACATCGTCGGTGACATCCCTGAGCAGGAATGGATGTTGGGAGAGTTGCGCCGATACCTGCAAAGGGCATACGTGATCAATCCCTCTGGAGATTTCAACCGTGCCCCGGCTACGCAGATCAAGGGGCTGCCGTATGACCTCATGACGTTCTACGTGAAGGGTAGGTGAGTGGCGGAGCCTCAATCCCGGGTAGGAATATGCTTTCGGTACAGCCGGTGCGTGTCCGGATGGTAGCAACAACTTGTCGATATGAGAATTATAACAGGAGAATATAAAGGCCGTCATTTTGACGTGCCACGCTCGTTTAAGGCCCGTCCGACGACGGATTTTGCAAAAGAGAACATTTTTAATGTGCTCGGAGGCTATATGGACTTCGACGGCACGACTGCTCTCGACCTCTTTTCCGGTACGGGCAGCATCTCTTTGGAGTTGGTGTCGCGCGGTTGTGAACGTGTCGTAAGTGTCGAACTGGACCGCGACCATCACGCCTTCATCACCCAATGCCTCAAAAAACTCGGGACCGACCGATGTCTTCCCCTGCGCGGCGATGTCTTCCGCTTTCTCAAGTCGTGCCGCCAACAGTTTGATTTCATCTTCGCCGATCCGCCATACGCGCTCAAAGAACTGCCGCAGATACCGCAGATTGTCTTTGAGAAAAACCTCTTGGCCGACGGTGGGGTCTTTGTCTTTGAGCATGGCAAGGACCATGACTTCAGTAACCATGAACACTTTGTTGACCACCGCGCCTATGGCAGTGTCAACTTTTCGATATTCAAGTGAATCTTAATAGAGATGTTTCGTAAACTTGTAGCAATAGAACCGGTAAGCCTGATTCCTTCCGCAGAGACGAAATTGGGCTCTTATGCAGAAGAAGTAGTGATGTATCCTGACGTTCCGGCAGGAGACGATGAGATCGTGGCACGTATCGGAGATGCCGATGCCGTGCTTCTGAGTTATACGTCACAGATAGGCCGCGCGGTGTTGGAGCGCTGCCCGCAAGTCAAGTATATCGGGATGTGCTGTTCGCTCTACTCCCCCGAGAGTGCCAATGTGGACATCCGCTATGCCGCAGAGCGGGGCATTGTCGTGACAGGCATCCGCGACTATGGTGACGAAGGTGTGGTGGAATATGTCGTCAGCGAACTGGTGAGATGTCTGCACGGCTTCGGACAAGAGCCGTGGGACGGGATGCCGCGCGAGATTACCGGACTGAAAGTGGGTGTCGTCGGACTTGGCAAGTCGGGCGGCATGATTGCGGATGCGTTGAAGTTCTTCGGCGCGGACATCACCTACTTTGCCCGTAGCGAAAAACCGGCGGCGGCCGCCAAAGGCTATCGCTTTCTGCCATTGGACGCATTGCTCGCTCAAAGTGAGGTGGTCTTCTGCTGTCTGAACAAAAACACGATACTGCTGCATGAGGCTGAGTTCGGGCAAATGGGAGACAAGAAGATACTTTTCAACACCGGTTTGTCCCCGGCGTGGGACGAACAGGCGTTCGTCAAGTGGCTGGATGGAGACAATCTGTGCTTCTGTGATACCGTTGGCGCATTGGGCGGAGAGCATCTTCTGAACCATCCGCATGTCCGCTGCATGCAAGTCTCGACCGGCCGCACGCGCCAGGCTTTCGACCGGCTGAGCGAAAAGGTGCTGGCGAATATAAACAGTTACCTGCAGTCACTCTCGCTGTCATAGCGTAAAAGAGAGAGGGGGTATCGTAGCCAAGCCACGATACCCCCTCTCTCTTACTCTATTTGCCCCTAATGGGGCGATGACTAAAATACAATCGGTGACGTGATGTTGAGCAGTGTGTTCACGACCGACCATCCCGCTATCTCAGCCGTGGCGCTATACACGTCGATGACGGCGTGGACCTGGTCGTTTCTGATCTCAACCCTCTGCGTGTCCCCCACAAACCCGGGTGTAGACCGCATGGACATCCGCATCTTTTCCGGTCCGACGGAAGCCAGTGAGGCTGCTACGGCGACATTTACCTTTGTGGGAAACATCCCGATGGCTTCGGTGGCATTGCCCGAGAAGACCATGCGCTGTTCGGTTTGCAGAGATTCGTCATATACGGCAGTTCCTTTCAGCGCATCGGGGCCTTTCTCGTTGAAGAAGCAGGCCGTGGCGTTGCCCATCAATGCTGCCGTGCGCAACACGTCAAATCCGCCGGTTGCGCCGGAGACGATATACACACGTGTGCCGTTGGCCTTGGCCGTTGCCTCCACGTCATGACGAAACGCCGTGTCTGCCAATGCTCCGATGGACAACGTTACGACGGAAGTCCCGTTTTCCAAGGCGGGAATGGCAAGCTCTTTCATTGCGGCAGGAGACGCCGCCTCTACCAGATAGTCGGGCTTGAGCCCCAACAGTTCTTCCACATTCGCACAGACCGCGCACGCTTTCCCGTGTTGCTGCATTTTGGCCGCGATGCGCTCGGCCTTCTCGGCAGTCCTGGAACAGACTCCGACCAAATCATACTCCGGCAGCAACCCCTTGACGACAGCGTCCGAAATGATACCGGCGAGTCGTCCGCATCCTACGATAACTAATCTCTTCATACTGTATTTAAATAGAAAATAAAAAACGTCAAACCTGATATTCAGCATTTGACGTTCTCATTTGTGCGCCTGATAGGACTCGAACCTACACGTCGCGAGACACCAGATCCTAAGTCTGGCGCGTCTACCAATTTCGCCACAAGCGCATTGCGGATGCAAAGATACGCAGAATTTGGTTATTCGCCAAATAAAAGGAGTATATATTTTTGTTGCCGGCGAGAGCGTGGAGTATGCATGGGATATGTGCAACGCTCGCTGCGACGCCCGGCAGCAGATGCGTTGATGGGATGTTGCCGTGGCGTAGAAGGGAGGTCATCGGGCCAGAAGTTGGCGGGCAAACTCGATGACGGTGTCGCGGCCGCGGCGGAAGTCGGCGTCGGTAAGAGCGACGTCATGGTCGGGAGCAATGCCGAATTCGACCGGTTGGCGGTCACGGTCGTACATGGGGCAGGCCGAGAAGCGTACGGCCCATCCGTTGGGCAGTTGGCTGCTGAACGGCAGTCCGGCCCCTCCGCCGGTCCGGTCGCCGACAATGGTGACGCCGGGGAAGCAGCGCATGTATTTCACGAATTCATTGGCTGCGCTGTACACCTGTCTGTTGGTGAGCACACAGACCTTCTTGTGCCATCTGATGTTGGACGATGGCTCGAGGCGTTGCTCCTCCAACTTCGAGAAGTCGGAATGTCCCTTGCCTGTCTTATGCTGCATGTATCCGACGATGACCGGTTCGTCCGTGAAGCGGGCGGCAAAGCGTTCGGCCGTTGTCAGTGTGCCGCCGCCGTTGCCCCGGATGTCGATGATCAGTCCGCGGCAGAGCATCATGTGGCTGAAAGCGTCGTCGAGATTGCTTTCTCCGATAGGAGTGGAGAAACTCTCGTAGCGTATGTAGCCGATGTTGTCGTCGAGGATGCGGTATTTCAGACTGCCCGCTATCTTGTAGTCCGTGCCGAGATAGCGGCGCAGGAGCGTGTCGCTGACGTTTGCCGGATAGTCCTCCTGCCATCTCCAGTAGCGCGAGAAGTCCGCCGAATTAGCCAGATTGACGTGGCCGTCGCGCAATTCGCCAAGCATGTCGGCCATCACTTCAAACAGTTGCTCGTCCGTCATGCGTTCGTTCACACGTACCTTATATTTATTATATACGGCCGTCCAGTCCAGTCCGTACGCTTCCCGCTTGTAGTCGAAGAAGCAGTAGTGCTCGTCTATGATTTTCCACAATGCCTCGAGATT
Organism: Prevotella sp.; assembly: GCA_017483185.1. Lineage (GTDB taxonomy): Bacteria > Bacteroidota > Bacteroidia > Bacteroidales > Bacteroidaceae > Prevotella. The sequence goes on from JAFULM010000010.1 coordinate 6,998, forward strand.
GCCTTGCGGAGAGTCCGAATATTCCTCTTCGTCAACGCAAGCGGCGGGTAGCAGGATAATGATGATAGCCGTTAAGGCCGTTAGTAACTTGTTCATGGGCGATAGCTGACTGTTTTGAAGCGCTTGACGATTCCCAACATCACTCTGTGGGAATAGACATGCTGCTTGAGATTGTTCACTTGCGACTGCTGATAGTCGCCCAGATAGCCGATGCGCAGTGTCGTGGTGCGGCTGACGTTGACGTCCAACATGAGTTGCTGGCGGAAATATGGTGCGCTGACGAATGTCGTGGGAACAATGTTGTGGTCGTAGTCGCCGCGCGAAAACAGTTCGTAGTATGACTGACCGTAGGCCGGACTGAACATCACTCCGACCAGCGGGACTTCCACTTCGTAGCGCACGGCCATCTTCCGCTGCCAGAGTTGAAACCGGTAGGTCGCTGCCGCCGACGGCATGACGTTCAGATAGAGCCGTGCCTGCGCCGGGTTGTTGCCGTTGAGCGTGTTGTAGATGAATCCCGCTCCGACCGTAGCCATGCCGCCGCACTGCAGGACGAGCCTGTCGGCGAACAGCGACCACGAGCGGTATCGTCCCCAGAAGAATCCGTAGGAACCCTCCAGCTCGTCAGCCGTGTCGCTGCGATCTTCGGTCGACGACAGATGAGCTTGATGCTGCATGACCGTGCTCCAGCGGCGGCCGGGCTTTTGCCGTTCGACAGCCGACAGATATGTCACTCCCGTTCCGCTGAAATGTTCCTGCGACAGATATGTGTCGAGGATGCGTGTCGGTCCGACACCGACCATATAGGCGGCGGTCGTGATGCGTCCGGAGGCTACGGAGTCCGTCTGTCCATGCGTCGGACAGGACAATAGGAGTGACAACATGAGCGTGCCCCATGCTGTCATCTTGTGCATATTGGTATGTTTGGCAAATGGCAAAATCATCGGTTGTTGATAAGTGTGTCAGGCGTCATGGTCGTCTGCCGGTGTAGGAATGTCCGTCTTCTGTGACCTCGTGTCGTTCTCCTTTGCTTCATTCAGACTCTTGTCTATGTCGCTGAACATGTTCAGCTGGCCTGTCAGTTCGTCTATGATCTGGTCTTCCGACTTGCCTGCGTCCGGATCGACGTTTTCCCTTTCCTCTTCCTGGCTGTCCTCACTTCCTTCCGGCTCTTCCGGCTCGGGGAAGCGGAGCGGTTCGAGTTCCTCGATGTTCTCGATGCTCCACGTGCTTATCCGTTTGCCGTGGGCTTTGGAACTACGGACCGGTGTAAACTGTTCCGCGTCAATCTCCATCGGCGGGCGCACGTTGCCGGCATTGTCCTTCTCGTCGTAAGTCACGAGTATGCGCGGATAGACCGTGTCTGTCAGCAGGACGAACCGGCTGTTGCGGTTTTCGCCGACAAAGCTCAGCTTGCGTTTGGTCTCGTCCATGAGGAAGCGTTTCATGTAAGGATGGCCGTCGTTGTCGGCGTCGAATACCACCGCTGTCCACACCTTGTTGCGGTCGTATTTCTCTATCCGCAGGATGTTGTCTTCGTAGTGGTTGTTGGCGTCGAACGTGGAGAGATAAAACTCGCCTGTCTTCAGCACCACCAGGATCATGTCGTCATCGTAGAATTCGCCTAACAGCACTCCGTGCTCGTCGTAGTTGACCCGGTTGACGTCCGGGTCATACCACACCTTGCGGCCGCCCAGTGTGGAGTGGCCGTGGCTCTTGAGTCCGATGCGGCTGACCTGCTTCTTGGTCAGCAGGTTGCCCTTCGACAGTCGTCCCTTGATGTTGATTTCGGAGAAGTCGCGTTCGAGGAATATGTTTGGCTTGCGTTTTGTTGCGGCATCCATCGGGTCGAGTGTCACCTTGATGATTTCGGCCTCTCCGTTGGGATTGGCTGTGAAGTAGATGATGCGTGACCCGGGCGTGCCCTGCGTGATGCAGTATTCGTGGTCGCGTGTGACGCCGCTCACCCAGAAGCGCTTTATGTAGTAGAATCCTTTCAGTCCGTTGCGGTAGACGAGATTGTAGACCGTGCGCTTGTCGTTCCTCTTGAAGACTCCGAGATGTATGATATTCTTTCCGACGAATATCTTTTCGGCCACGCGGACGACTTTGAATATGCCGTCGCGATAGAAGATGATGATGTCGTCGATGTCGGAGCAGTTGCAGACGAACTCGTCCTTCTTGAGCCCCGTGCCGATGAATCCCTCCTGCCGGTTGATGTACAGCTTCTCGTTGGCTTCGACAACCTTCGACGCCTCGATGGTGTCGAAGTTGCGCAGTTCCGTGCGTCGCGGATGATCCTTGCCGTATTTGTCTTTGAGGAATTGGAACCAGTCGGCCGTGACCTCCACCATGTTGTTCAGGTCGCGATCGATGCCCGCTATTTCGGCCTTGATGCGGGTCATCAGTTCGTCGGCCTTGTCCTTGTTGAACTTCAGAATCCGCTGCATCTTGATTTCCAAGAGGCGGAGAATGTCGTCCTTGGTGACCTCGCGGACAAATTCCGGATAGAACGGTGTCAGCCGGTCGTCGATGTGAGCGCAGACGGCGTCGACGTTGGCAGCCTGTTCAAATTTGCGGTCTTTGTATATGCGTTCCTCGATGAATATCTTCTCTAATGAGCAGAAGTGTAGCTGTTCCATCAGTTCGGCGCGGTGTATCTCCAGTTCGCGGCGTATCAGCGCCTTGGTGTTTTCCACCGACTGGCGCAGGACATCGCTGACGGTGAGAAACTTCGGCTTGTTGTCCTCGATGACACAGCAGTTGGGCGATATGTTCACCTCACAGTCTGAGAAAGCGTAAAGGGCGTCGAGCGTCTTGTCCGACGACACGCCCGGAGCGAGGTGAATCTGTATCTCCACCTCGGCGGCAGTGTTGTCGTCGACCTTGCGGACCTTGATTTTGCCTTTCTCGATGGCTTTCAGTATGGACTCGATGAGTGTCGTGGTTGTCTTGCCGAACGGTATCTCGCGGATGACGAGCGTCTTGTTGTCCAGCTTCTCAATCTTTGCCCGGACCTTGATTTGGCCGCCGCGTTGTCCGTCGTTATATTTTGACACGTCGATGCTGCCTCCTGTCGGGAAGTCGGGATAGAGTTCAAAACTCTGTCCGTGGAGATAGCTGATGGCGGCGTCACACAGCTCGCAGAAGTTGTGCGGCAGGATTTTCGACGCCAGACCGACGGCGATGCCCTCCGCTCCCTGAGCCAGGAGCAGCGGAAACTTGACGGGCAGCGTGATCGGTTCCTTGTTGCGGCCGTCGTAGGAGAGCTGCCACTCGGTGGTCTTGGGGTTGAACACCGTGTCGAGTGCAAATTTCGACAGACGGGCCTCGATGTATCGCGGTGCGGCGGCACGGTCGCCCGTGAGTATGTTTCCCCAGTTGCCCTGTGTGTCCACGAGCAGGTCTTTCTGACCCAGCTGCACCAGCGCGTCGCCGATGGAGGCGTCGCCGTGGGGGTGAAACTGCATCGTGTGTCCCACGATGTTGGCCACCTTGTTGTATCGTCCGTCGTCCATGCGCTTCATCGAGTGGAGTATGCGTCGCTGCACGGGTTTCAGACCGTCGCCGATGTGCGGCACGGCGCGCTCCAGAATGACGTAGGAGGCATAGTCCAGAAACCACGTCTGATACATCCCGCTCAGGTGATGGACGGCCGAGGCGTCAAATCTGTCCACCGGTTTGTAGTCGGAGTGGATGCCCTCGCCGTCGTCCGTCATTTCGTCCACGGCATCGTCGGACGTGCTCAGCTGCTCGTCCATTATTTCGTCTTCTCTTGTCTCGTCGCTCATGATATTTGTTTACTTGCTTGTTCGTTCGTGTAATGATGTGTAGGATATGCCATGTGTATGTCTAACCTTAGTCTGACATGTGTATGTCTAATCTTAGTCTGACATGTGTATGTCTAATCTTAGTCTGACATGTGTATGTCTAACCTTAGTCTGACATTTGTATGTCTAACCACCCCTAACCCCTCCTTAAAAAGGAGGGGACTGAGATTACCTGCTTAAAGACCTCCCGCACTGAGATTACCTGCTTAAAGACTTCTCGTACTGTTTTTTTATGTCTTTGTTTCCGTAGTGCCTTTCCTTGAATTGCCTGATGCAATCGACGATGTATTCAATATTTTGATATACAATATCGTTGTCAAATCTCAGTACGGTTATACCATTGCTGTTGAGGTATTTTGTCCGTATGGCGTCATGGATTTCCGTTTCCCTGTTTTTATGAACATCCCCGTCAATTTCTATACAAAGCAATAATTCCGGGCAATAGAAGTCCATGACGTATGGTCCGATGCCATGCTGTCTTCGGAATTTGAGCCCTTCCGCTTTCTTTCCGCTGATGCGTTTCCAGAGTATGCACTCAGCGGCTGTTGCAGTGTTGCGCAGCGTCCTGCGCAGATATTTTTGTTCATGTGCATTAGACTTCCCTTGCTTGTATGACATGGTTATATATGGTCAATGATTTTTAATGCACTTGTTCCATTTTATTTCCTTTCTTGTTTTCCACATCCTTCAATTTTGTTCTGCCAACGTACATATTGCCTGTCGAAAATTCAGTTTTGTTCTGCCAACGTACATTTTCTGTCGAAATCTTTAAGTGGGCTAATCTTAGTCCCCTTCTTCCGAAGCTACTCTCTGCACACATCTTCGTCTCTTTTGCAGTCAGCGTAGCAAGCTCATCTGGAAACCTTTAAGTGCGGTAATCGCAGTCCCCTCCTTTCTAAGGAGGGGTAGGGGTGGTTCGTCTTCACCGTGTTTGGACATTGGTCTCTGCCGTTATCCGACACAGTCCCACTTTTCGGATGTGGATGTTTTCAAGCCTCAAAATTAATAAAAAAAAGCGAGAAGGCCAAAAATAAGGTGAAAAAGAGGCGCAGGGTCAGGCAATCGACATGTTTTGAAGCCAAAGATTGGTCTGCCGCTCAACAATCAAACGTGAATGAAAAGAATCGGGCTGAACACCGATTGTGTCATAATAATATCACAAATTTAACACACGAAAATCGCGCGAAAAAAATGGCTGCGACGCTCCGATTTCGTCATTCGGCCGTCATTTTCCGACGAAAAAAGTTCCGTGGTCTTGCCGTAAGGGCCCCGCGGTGTTGCAACGGCGTGCTTATTGACTCGCCGCGGGGCCGCCGTCGTGATGCAACGGGCGCCCCGTTGCAACCCCGCGGGGCCCTTACGGCACGGAAAAATCCGCGAAAAAGTTGCACATTTTGTCAATTTTCGTCGTAACACATTGTGGCTCAGGGAGAAAAAGATGCACGCGCAAAACTCGCATATTTGAGCCCGAGGGACGACTTGCTGCAGAATTTATGTTAAAATTGAGGCTTTTTGTCAGATTAATTCCGAGTTTTTAACAATTTGCGGTTGTCCTGCGACCGGACAGCAGACATCCGGCGGGAGCGTCGGGTGACTTTTGCGGGATTTCGACAGACTCCTCGCGAGATTATGAAAAAGCGGCTGAAGCAGTATTTTTATTGTCAATTTGTTGTGTGAAAGCAATATTTTGTGTATTTTTGCAACACATCAAGGACATAAACGTAAAAACCATATTCATTATGAAGAACTTAGATTGGTCAAACCTTTCTTTCGGTTATCGGAAGACTGATTATAACGTGCGCTGCTACTATCGCGACGGAAAATGGGGCGAAGTCGAAGTGTGCTCCGAAGAGTATATCAACATGCACATGGCCGCTACCTGCCTCCACTACGGTCAGGAAGCCTTCGAGGGCCTGAAGGCCTACCGCTGCCCCGACGGCAAGGTGCGCGTCTTCCGTGTCGAGGAGAACGCCGCCCGACTGCAGAGCACCTGCCGCGGCATACTCATGCCCGAGGTTCCGACGGAGCTTTTCACCGAAATGGTGAAGAAGGTCGTGCGCCTCAACCAGGAGTACATCCCGACCTACGAGAGCGGAGCCACGCTCTACATACGTCCGCTGCTCGTCGGCATGTCGGCGCAGGTGGGTGTCCATCCCGCCAAGGAATACCTCTTCATCATCTTTGTGACCCCCGTGGGGCCTTACTTCAAGGGCGGATTTTCGACCAATCCCTATGTCATCATCCGCGACTACGACCGTTCGGCACCGCTCGGCACGGGACGCTATAAGGTCGGCGGCAACTATGCGGCGTCGCTCTACGCCAACAATCTGGCTCACGAGAAGGGCTACGCCTGTGAGTTCTACCTCGACGCGAAGGAGAAGAAGTATATCGACGAGTGTGGCGCGGCCAACTTCTTCGGTATCAAGAACAACACTTACGTCACACCAGAGTCGACCTCCATCCTGCCCAGCATCACCAACAAGAGCCTCATGCAGGTGGCCGAGGACCTCGGCATGAAGGTCGAGCGCCGTCCAATACCCGAAGAGGAGCTTGAGACATTCGAGGAAGCCGGCGCGTGCGGCACGGCGGCCGTCATCTCTCCCATCTCCTACATCGACGACCTCGACAAAGGCAAGCGCTACACCTTCAGCGCTGACGGACAGCCCGGACCCATCTCGCGCAAGCTCTACGACACGCTGCGCGGCATACAGTATGGCACCATCGAGGACCGCCACGGCTGGACAACGGTGGTGATAGAGTAAGAATCGACATATACCTTTCTATATAAAAGGGAAGCGGATGCAGAGTCTCCGCTTCCCTTTTTCGTTTATGGAAAAAGCAGCTGTTAACATAATATAACGATTCGAGGGAGTGTAGATTAACAAATTGTATCTACATTTGTAAATAATAATGAAACAAAAATCTATTAATCAAATAATAAGTATATTATGGAATCAATCAAAGTTTACAAGGACAGGGCTATCGAATCGCTCTCAGGAAATTGGGCTAAAGGTACAATCGCAACGCTGGTGTTTGTGCTGGTGTTTTATGTCCCGGCATTTGTCGTCGATATCGCCGGCTCGTCAGAAGCTAATGTGGGAAATCTGTGGTACCTTATCCTGTTGCCGTTGACATGGGGTTTCACCGTGTTCTTTCTCGATATAGCCCGTGGCGAGGCTACGTCATACGGCCAATTGTTTGACGGTTTCAAGGAGTACGGCCGTATCTTCACGACCACATTCCTTGTCGGTCTCTACACTGTGCTTTGGACGTTGTTGCTTATTGTCCCCGGAGTGATCAAGCAGTATTCCTACATGATGACTCCCTACATCCTGAAGGACAATCCGGACATGAAGAACAATGAGGCCATCGAGAAGAGCATGAAGATGATGGAAGGCCACAAGATGGACCTTTTCATGCTTGACCTGAGCCTTATCGGTTGGGCGATACTCAGTATCCTTACTCTCGGTATCGGTTTTCTGTTCCTCTATCCGTATCAGCTCACGGCCCATGCTCACTTCTATGAGGACCTGAAGAAAGAGCAGGAGGGATATGACGTCGCAATGGCGGAATAGATTAGGCGTGACCGTTATAGTCAGATGGGCTTGTAATGATGCTGATATTGTAGAACTCGTATGAGGGTGTATCAAAATTCGGTATCACAAAGCGAACTCATCCGGAAGTCTTTAAGTGGGGTAATCTCAGTCCCCTCCTTCCGAAGGAGGGGTTAGGGGTGGTTAGTCATATTCTGTTATATTGCAGTCCGGTAAAAAATAACAGAACTCATATCTATCACAAATACATCATGTTACATCAGTTTTGCCAAAAAGGGGCTTACCTCCTACCATACATCTGAAAAGCCCAATCTGTTGTAGGGACATAGTCTTGTCTTTGTCCGCAAGAAAAAGA
>JAFULM010000011.1 GCA_017483185.1 Prevotella sp.
CGTTGCGATGCAATAAGGGCCCCGTTGCTCGACCAAACCCTCTTTTTGGTCCAAAAACAACCATCAAAAACTCGTGAACTTTTGTAAAATTTGAAAGCCGTAAGGGCCTTAAAGCCCCTCTCTGCCTCCCAAGCTCCCCCTGTGGGGGAGTCAGAGGGGGCTGTATTCGGGAGCTTTAAGGCCCTTATTGCCCATAGGAATGTAAATCTTTGAACGCTTTTCTGAACATGATTTTGTAAATAAATATCATCCCATTGTAGGGTCGCGACCTGTCGCGACCGCCTTCGTACCACACAACCGGTTACGCGACCATCGGCCTCTCCCCGGACCTCCCCACGGGGAGGGTGCCTGCGGATGAAGGACGAAAGCTCTGATATCTAACATCAGACATATATAAATCACGTGGCATGGAGGCGGTCGCGACGGGTCGCGACCCTACGATGGGATGTGTAAGACATATCAAGCTTCTCCCCTTTGGGGAGGTCGGGTGGGGCTTCGGATGTGTACACAGGGGCTTGGACATATCCGGCTCCCTCTCTTCAGGAGGGTTTGGACGGGTTTTATTGAAGTTTCAGCCACATTGTTTGTCCGTTGTCATTTTTTTGTCGTATCTTTGTCAAATCTAACTATAATGTTTAATATACAAGATATGAATCATCGACTACTGACTTGCACCATCGCGTTGGCCGCCGCTACGGCATCGTTTGCGCAGACACACGTGATGGATGTGAACACCAAGAAGGCCGGGGCCGTCGTGCAGAACACCATGTACGGCCTGTTTTTTGAAGATATCAACTATGCCGCCGACGGCGGACTGTATGGAGAACTGGTCAAAAACCGCTCGTTTGAGTTTCCTCAGAACTTCATGGGATGGCAGACTTTCGGCAACATCGAGCTGAAGTCTGACGGCCCGTTCGAGCGCTGCCCCCACTACGTCGTGCTCTCCGACCCGCGTCACAACGACCGCCGCTCGGGTCTGGTCAACGAAGGATATTTCGGCATCGGCGTCCTCAAAGGCGAGGAATACCGCTTCACGGTGTGGGCAAAAGCCCCGAAGGGCAGCGGCCGCATCACCGTCCAGCTCATCGACCCCGCCACGATGGGCGAGCGTCAGGAGTTCGCTTCGGTGAAGCTGGAGGTCAAGTCGGCCGACTGGCGGAAATATGAGGTGCGCCTGAAGTCACCTCTGACGCACAACAAGGCACAGCTGCGCATCTATCTCGACGGCCGCAACACGGTATGTCTGGAGCACATCAGCCTCTTCCCCGTCAACACGTTCAAGAACCGCGAGAACGGTATGCGCCGCGACTTGGCACAGGCTTTGGCCGACGCACACCCCGGTGTGTTCCGCTTCCCCGGAGGATGTATCGTCGAGGGAACAGACCTCGCCACCCGCTATCAGTGGAAAAACTCCATCGGACCGGTGGAGAACCGCCCGCTCAACGGCAACCGCTGGCAGCACACGTTCACCCACCGCTTCTATCCCGACTACTATCAGAGCTACGGACTGGGCTTCTATGAGTATTTCCTGTTGTCCGAAGATATGGGAGCAGAGCCTCTGCCGGTGCTCAACGTCGGCATGTCGTGTCAGTTTCAGAACCGCAACAACGCTAAATGGCACGTGCCCGTGGACGAGCTCCAGCCCTACATCGACGACTGTCTCGACCTCATCGAGTTCGCCAACGGCGACACCACGACGACCTGGGGCCGCAAGCGCGCCGAGATGGGCCATCCGGCTCCGTTCAATCTCAAACTCATCGGCGTCGGCAACGAGCAGTGGGACACGCTCTACTTCGAGCGTCTCAAGCCGTTCGTGAAGGCCATCAAGGCCCGTTATCCCAAGATCCGGATTGTCGGAACGAGCGGTCCCGACTCTGAGGGCAAGATGTTTGAGATCGGATGGAAGGCCATGAAGGAGCTGAAGGCCGACCTCGTCGACGAACATTTCTACCGTCCCGAGAAGTGGTTCCTTGAGAGCGGTCTGCGCTACGACAACTACGACCGCAAGGGACCGAAGGTCTTTGCCGGCGAATATGCCTGCCACGGCAAGGGGAAGAAGTGGAACCACTATGAGGCGTCCATCCTCGAAGCGGCTTTCATGACCGACATGGAGCGCAATGCCGACGTCGTCTGGATGACGGCCTACGCCCCGCTGTTCGCCCATGTCGAGGGATGGCAGTGGCGTCCGGACCTGATCTGGTTTGACAACGTGCGGATGTTCAAGTCCGTGAGCTACTACGTACAGCAGATGTACGCCACAAACAAGGGCACGAATGTGCTGCCGCTGACGATGGACGGCAAGCCCGTCGCAGGACAGAAGGGACAGGACGGACTCTTCGCAAGTGCCGTCACGGACAAGACGGACGGCTCGGTCATCGTCAAGGTCATCAACACCTCCAAGACCGCACAGCCCGTGACGCTCAATCTCAACGGGCTCAACGGCGTGTCGCAGGCCGCCACCATCACGCTGACGCACGACGGAATGGACGACGAGAACACGCTCGACCAGTCCGAAAAGATTGTCCCCCGCGAAGGTACGGCGGATGTCACGGCGGCCAAGAGAGGCTCCGTCATCAGCGACAACCTGCCCCCGATGACCTTCCGTATATATAAGGTGAAGAAGTGACAGACGATAGCAGTCTGAATGTGGAGGCAAAGGGAAACGCCTCTTTCAAACGTATATATTAGAGTGAAGACCTCTTCGTATGGCAGACATCACGGTGGCTGCCATACGAAATTTTTGTGACAAGACTGCGAAACAAATTAAAAATAACATAATCAATGGAACAAAATCAGACCGGTAGCAAGTCCTACCTTATTTCAATCGTCATGGTCGCCGTCCTCGGCGGTCTGCTCTTCGGTTACGACACCGCAGTAATCTCCGGCGCGGAGAAAGGTCTTCAGGCTTTTTTCATCGGCGCGTCAGACTTCACTTACACTGACGGATGGCACGGATTCACGTGTGCCAGCGCACTCATCGGCTGCATAATAGGTAGCGCTCTGTCGGGTTTTCTCGCATCAAACCTCGGCCGCAAACGTTCGCTCATCGTTGCCGGACTGCTCTTCTTCGTCTCGGCGCTCGGCTCGATGACCCCCGAATTTCTTTTCTTTGAGCACGGCGTCCCGACAAAGGACCTGCTCGTGGTTTTCAATATCTATCGCGTCATCGGCGGTGTGGGCGTCGGTCTGGCGTCGGCCATCTGTCCGATGTACATCGCAGAGGTCGCCCCGTCCAACATCCGCGGTACGCTCGTGTCGTGGAACCAGTTTGCCATCATCTTCGGTCAGCTCGTTGTCTACTTCGTCAACTTCCTTATCCTCGGTGAACACACCAATCCCGTTATCGAACAGATCGGTCAGGGCGTCAACGCCGTGGCTCCGGGCAGCGACCCTTGGACCATCGCGACCGGATGGCGCTATATGTTCGGAAGTGAGGCCGTGCCCGCAGGACTCTTCGCCCTGCTCATCTGCTTTGTGCCGGAGACACCGCGTTATCTCGTCATGGTCGGTCAGGACAACAAGGCCTTGAACATCCTCATGCGCATCAACGGCGCTTCCGCAGGACGGCAGATACTCGACGACATCCGCAACACCATCACCGAGCGGACCGAACGCCTCTTCACCTACGGCTGGCTGGTCATCTTTGTCGGCATCATGCTCAGCGTATTCCAGCAGGCTGTGGGCATCAACGCAGTGCTCTACTATGCTCCGCGTATCTTCGCCGACATGGGAATGGACAAGCCTATGGTCCAGACGGTGATGATGGGCGTTGTCAACATCCTCTTCACGCTTGTGGCGATATTCACCGTCGAGAAGTGGGGACGCAAGCCGCTGCTCATCTACGGTTCCATCGGAATGGCCGTCGGAGCTTTCGGTGTGGCCCTGACCTTCGGCAATCCGTCGCTCGGACTGGTCACGATGGTCAGCATAATGGTCTACAGTGCTTCGTTCATGTTCTCATGGGGACCCATCTGCTGGGTGCTCATTTCAGAGATATTCCCCAACACCATCCGCGGCGCGGCCGTAGCGATAGCCGTCGCTTTCCAGTGGATATTCAACTGGATAGTCAGCTCTTCGTTCGTCCCGATGTTCAACATGCAGACCGACGGTGACCCCAACTTCGGCCACTGGTTCACATACGGCCTCTACGGACTCATCTGTGTGGCTGCCGCCGTGTTCGTCTGGCGTCTCGTGCCTGAGACAAAGGGCAAGACTCTGGAGGATATGAGCAAGTTGTGGAAGAAAGACTGATTCGTTGCGGACATCTATCCGGACGAGGGAGTATCAGAATCAGCTTCATGCGCTTGGTAGGGACATATTCTTGTATTTGTCCGCCATTAACGCATAGACAATCAACATTCGTTTGGCGGACAAATACAAGAATATGTCCCTACCAAGCGCATGAGCCTGATTTTGATTCGGTTTCATATATAAGGTGTTTATGAAGAAGTAGTAAACGGAAAAAATTATGAAGACAATACTGATTGCGGAGGACAACGACAGCAACTATGTGCTGATGACATATATCCTCAAGAGACACTATAGTATCGTGCGGGCGCATGACGGACGCGAGGCCATCGAGATGGCTTCGGACGACAATATCGAGCTGATCCTGATGGATCTGCGCATGCCCGTGGTCGACGGACTGGAGGCCACGCGACAGATCAAGGCTTTCCGCCCGCAGCTGCCGATAGTAATGCTCACGGCAAATGCTTTTGAAATCGATCGCGAGAATGCCTTGGCTGCTGGTTGTGATGACTTCCTTGCCAAACCGGTGAAAAGCGACAAGTGTCTGAGCGTCATCTCAAAGTACATTTGAGGATGGCTGATTTCACGGAAGAAGAGTTGCGCCGATACAATCGTCACATTCTGCTGGAAGAGTGTGGCGTGGCGGGGCAGGAGAAGATACGGCAGGGGCGGGTGCTTGTTGTGGGAGCCGGCGGATTGGGTTCGCCTGTGCTCATGTATCTGGCCGCAGCCGGGGTCGGTACGATAGGCATCGTCGATGGCGACGTGGTGGATGTCTCCAATCTCCAGCGGCAGATTGCCCACACTACGGTGGGTGTCGGGACGTCCAAGACGTGTTCGGCGGCGGAGCGGATGAAAGCTCTCAATCCGCATGTCAGGGTCGAGGAACACAACTGCTTCCTCACTCCCGACAATGTTGACGGCATCGTCTCCGGATATGATTTTATAGTGGACGGAACGGACAATTTCGACACAAAGCTGCTCATCAACGACGCTTGTGTGGCGGCCGGAAAGCCTTTCTCGCATGGCGCTCTGCTGCGGTTTGAGGCCCACACGTTCACCCATCTGCCCGGCACGGCCGACTTTCGGACGATCTTCGGCGACCAACCGCCGGCCGGAGTTGTTCCTCCGGCATCCGAGGCAGGTGTGTTCGGGGCCATTGCCGGTATGTTGGGCACAATTCAGGCGGCCGAGGTGCTGAAATATCTGACCGGCATCGGCGAGCTGTTGACCAATCAGTTGCTCACGTTCGACGCCAGAACGATGGACTTCCGAAAACTTAAAGTGAAGAGTTAAGAGTGAAGAACGAAGAATTTAAGTGAAGAGTGAAGAATAAACACGTCTTCGTTCTTTATTCTTCACTCTTCACTTTATTAAAATGCAAACGCGGATTTACAACAGAGTTGCAAATCCGCGCTGTTTCTTTATGAATATACCAATTATGCCGGTAGGCTGATAGCCTCAGACGGGCAGACATCAGCGCATGTTCCGCACTCTGTGCAGACTTCGGGATTAATTGAATACTTCTCGCCCTCTGAGATAGCTCCTACGGGGCACTCGTCGATACATGTACCGCATGCGATACAATCGTCACCTATAACGTAAGCCATAATCTTAAATTAGTTTATTAATTAATACCAATAAATTAGTACACAAAAGTACGAATTAAATCTGATATCTACTCAATTTTGATTATTTATTTTGATTATTTATACGTTGTCGAAATAAATCAGTGTCGCGGCCGTTTTGCTTCAACGCAATGTCGTAAAGGGCAGATAGCGTTGGTGCCTGACATGAAAAATGCGGAGGGTCGCGCCATGACCTTGCCTTTTGCGACTCTGTGCCGTTGGGCTGTCGCGTGGGGAAAACATCGGATGCGTGTCATAATAATATCACAAATTTAACACATGAAAAATGCTCGAAAAAAACGATGATATGGCCCCGATTTTAACATTCGGCCGTCTTTTTTCGGTCGGAAAACCTCCGTTGTCTTGCCGTAAGGGCCCCGCGGGGTTGCAACGGCATGCTTATTGTCGTGCAACGAGCACGCCGTCGCTCTGCAACGAGCGCCCCGTTGCAGAGCCGTAAGGGCCTTACGGCACGGAAAAATCTGCGAAAAAGTTGCACACTTCCTGAAAAATCGACATAACATCCTGACGCTCAGAGAATAAAAGATGCACGCGCTATTTTGAAGAATTTGAGCCCGAGGGACGACTTGCTGCAGAATTTATGTTAAAATTGAGGCTTTTTGTTGTGATTATTCCGAGTTTTTAACAATTCGCGGTCTGATGTCTCTGTCCGAATCATCCACTCCCACAGCTTGCATCTCCGTAGCGGTCAGATATAATAACTTCGCTTTTTTTGCGTTATAAATAAGTAATGAGAAAGATTCTGACCATAATGATATTGCTTGCCGCCGTCTGTCGGGCTTCGGCTCAGGAGCGTACGGCGCAGCACAAGCCATACATCGACCTGCGGCCGTTGCACTTCGGCATACTTGTCGGCATGCACGCGCAGGACATAGAGTTTGAAAATGTCGGCCCGCAGACCGTCACCGACGCCGATGGCGTGGAGTCGGTGCAGACCATCTTGTGTGATGCGGACAACTGGAATCCGGGATTCAGTGTCGGTGTGACGGCAGAGGTGCGTCTCAACGCCAACTTCTCGGCCCGTCTGACTCCGACGATGCACTTCGGGGCCAAGCATCTGACGTTTCTCAATCTGACGCGAACGGACGAAAACGGGCGCCCGACAACGACGACGCAGGACCTGAAGAACACATATATCTCGATACCGCTCGACATAAAGTTCAGTGCGCCGCGCTTCAACAACCACCGCCCGTATATCATGGCGGGTGTCAACCAGATGATCAATCTCACGGGCAAGGACCAGGACTATATCCGGCTGAAGCGTTATGACACGATGGTGGAGGTCGGCTTCGGCTGCGACTTCTATCTGCCGTTCTTCAAGCTGATACCTGAGTTGAAGTTTTGTTACAGTCTCACCGACGCCCTCGACAAGGGTCATGCCGACCAACTGCAGGATGTGTCGATGAGGGCCTACGCCAATTCGGTGAGGGCGGGACACAGCAAGATGTTTGTCCTGACGTTCTATTTTGAGTAGTTAGAGGAATAAAGGAGATAAAGGGAAAATTTTAAGGAGATAAAGAGAGAAAGAAGGAAATAAAGGGAGATAGAGGACGTATGTCTTGTTGCAAGAACCAAGAGTATTGTCCTCTATCTCCCTTTTTCTCCTTCTTTCTCCCTTTATCTCCTTCTATCTCCCTTTATCTCCTTAAAAAATTACTTCTTGACGTTGAGCGTTATCTTCCCGACGAATATGCCGTGCTTGCCGTTTTGGTCGACGGGAACAGCGCGGCCGTCAGCGTTGTCGACCCATTCCAGCTGCTCGAGATAAGAGTGGGAATGGCCGCCGAGAACGAGGTCGATGCCGCTTGTCGCTGCGATGAGCGTGTTGTCGTCGATGTCCGGCTTGGCTTGCTGCCATCCGAGATGCGAGAGACAGACGACGATGTCACAGTGCTCCTTCGTGCGTAGCAGTCCGGCCACTTCGCGGGCCTTCTCTATCGGATCGGCATAGGTCACTCCACGGAAGTTTTCGGCGGAGACGAGACCTTCCAGACGGGGCGACAGTCCGAAGACGCCGATGCGGAGCCCCTTGCGCTTGATGACGACATAAGGCCGGACAAGCCCATCGACGGGAGTGCCGGTGAAGTCGTAGTTGGCACAGACGATGGGAAAATCGGCCGCTCGAAACAGCCTTGCCATATTCTCCAGACCGAAGTCAAACTCATGGTTGCCTATCGTCGCCGCATCATAACGCATGCTGTTCATCAGTCCTACCTCGACATCTCCTTTGAATAGAGTATAGTATGGCGAACCTTGCGAAAAGTCGCCGCTGTCGAAGAGCAGCAGGTCCGGCTCCTTGGCGCGTTCCTCCTTGAGCATGGCCAGTCGGCGCAGGTATCCGCCGCGGCCCGCCTTCATCGTGTCATTGAGGTTTTCGCTCAACGGCATCACCGTGCTGTGGGTGTCGTTGGTGTGGAGAATGACCAGCCGGTCCTTGCCGGTCTGAGCCTCGCCGGATAGTGCCGACATGCAGCACGCTATGGCGATGAAAAGTATTCTGAGTCCCATCATTGCTTGTTTGATTCAATCGTTATACGTCCTTCCACCCGACTCTCGACGGCCTTGCCTTGCCGGCTCATCTCGCGGAAGTATGACGAGATGATGTAGCGCGTGTCGTTCTTCTCCTCCGATGGTGAATTGAAGTTGGTCTTCTTCTTGAAAGCCGTCATGCGGTCGTTGCCTTGGGCGAGATAGTCGATTGTGGCTATGCGGTAGGAGGCCGCCGGGTCGATGGCCTGACCGTTGAGACGGGCGCTCACGAGCTTGCCGTCGCGCGTGATGACCAGTTCCACGCCGTGGCTGACACCCTCTCCTCCGACAGCGGCCATATTGCCGAACAGTTCCAGCAGGTCCGTGCCGGTGAGCGTGAGGAAACAGATCTTGTTCTCAAACGGCGCTATCTCCAGCACGTCGCCGTAGGTCACGTCACCCTTGGGCAGCGCCGCCCTTATGCCTCCCATGTTGTAGACGCCCATGACGGGGCGCTCGCCGTAGTCGCGTCCGGCCCAGACGAGGATGTCGGCCAGCAGATTCGACAGTCCGCTCTCCGGCCGATTGGCGCTCATGTAGGCCGCCGAACGGCCGACCACGGGGCTCATGATGCTGTCCACGACATGCCTGTAAGGCTCTATCATCTTTGCCGCTTCCGCGTCGGGGAGGGCGTCGTAGCGGGCATCCACCAGCAGGCGGCTGCGCTCTACCGATGTCACTGTGGCCGTCTTGTGGGTCGAGCAGGCTGTCAGCATGACGGCCGCAACGAGCGGAAAGGCGCGTGAAATATATCCGATATACATGTTTTGAAGTGCTATTTTGACGCAAAAGTAACTAAAAATCAGCCAATCAGCAAAAAAAGGCCCGTCAAAATTAGCTGGTAAGGGGAAAATGTAGTAACTTTGCAACCGCTTTTCGGCGTAATCGCTGGCGGGAAGTAACGTGTTGCCCGTTATGTTGCGTTGGAACGATAAGAACAATTTAATTATAAAGTAACAATGAACTTAATTAAAGTTGCTGAGGAAGCATTTGCAACCGGCAAGCAGTTTCCGGAGTTCAAGTCCGGTGACACTGTGACTGTCGCTTACAAAATTATCGAGGGAACCAAGGAGCGTATCCAGCTCTATCGTGGTGTTGTCATCAAGATTGCCGGTCACGGAGACAAGAAGCGCTTCACCGTGCGCAAGATGTCAGGCACTATCGGTGTAGAGCGTATTTTCCCGATCGAGTCGCCCAACATTGACAGCATCGAGGTCAACAAGGTTGGTAAGGTTCGTCGCGCTAAGCTCTACTATCTGCGCAAGCTCACCGGTAAGAAGGCTCGCATCAAGGAGAAGAGAACCGCTGTTGCCGCTACAAAGGCATAAGTCGGGACGACAGAATATCAAAAACGACAAACCGGCAGGCAGTCCGCACGGACTTGCTTGCCGGTTTGTCGTTTTATTGACTCTTAATACTTGACTTTTAACTCTTAACTTTTAATTCTTAATTATTAATTCGGAATGTTTACCAACTTAATTCACAATCCGTAATTCAACATTCCTGATCCTATTTGGTTGGCAGCGTGACGACGAAGCGTGCTCCGTTCTGGTAGGTTGTGTCCAGTGTCAGGTCGCCGCTGAGCTGTCGTGCGATGTGGCGGGACATGGGCAGGCCGACACCGATGCCTTCGACGGAGTTGTCCACTTTGTAGAAGATGTCGAATATGCGTTTCTGATGGACTTTCTGTATTTCCGGTCCGGTGTCCTCCACGCTGATGATGATGTTGCTCTTCTGCTTGTCAAAGATGCACTTGAGCTTTATGCTGCCTTCGGCGGTAAACTTGCGGGCGTTGTTGAGCAAGTTTTCGAGTATGGTCTCGATGCCCTTATGGCTGCTTGTGATGCAGAAGTCGTCAGGCAGTTCGGTGTCGAAAGACATGCTGATGTTGTCCGGGATGGTCTGCCGATATTCGTCGTAGACCATTCGGCACAAGTTGTTGACGTTGACTTCGTCCCGTTGTGCGGCATAGCTTTCGCTCTCTTTGGCTGCCACGTAGAGCAGACTATTGAGGATTTTGACGAGGTTGTCGGAGCTGGAGGTTATGCGGTTGAGTATGTCAGCCTTTTCTTCATCTGAGGGGTTGAAGCCCGGTTGGCATATCAGCTGTGTAAATCCGGATATGATGTTGAGCGGCGTGCGTATCTCGTGGCTCATGTTCTGGAGGATGTTGCTTTTCAGTCGCTCCGCTTCTTCCGACTTGATGCGCAGTATCTCGAGCTCGTTGTTTTTCCGCTTCAGTGTTTTCAGGTTTTCCTTTCTGTTGTATATGACGACGATGAGGAAGAAGATGACAGCCATTGCACCGATGACGACCATCAGCATGACTTTGTTTTTCAGCCGTTCTTCGTTTGCCTTGTTGCGCATGGCGTGCATTTCGACGTCATTGGTGGCGTCGTTCAGCTCCTGCATCATGATGGTGCTGTTGGTGGAGTCACGGAGATGGACATATCGTTTCTGCGTGTCAAGGGCTTTGTGCAGGTCTCCGGCGAGTTCGTATATGATAGCGGTGAACTTGTATTTGTCCAGTCCGCTCAGTGAGTCGGTCCATTTGATGGCTTCGTCATATCTTTCGTCGGCAGCCATTCGTGCCATCATGACGTATGGATGGTAGATAGTGGAGCACTTGTCGCCATGCGTTTTCAGTATCTGGTCATACTCTTTATATAGTTTTCGGACATGTGCCCAGTCCTTTTGGACGAAAGCGATGATGATCTTGATGGCCAAGGCATTGTTGTAGTTGGCCCAGTTGCCGGCATCTTTTGTGATTTTCAGGGCCATGTCGATGTGGGCCAGAGCGGCCTCGGCGTCCGTGTCCATTTCGGTGTTGGCCAGATCTTCGTATATGTGTATGCGTCTGATGGGGAGTTGGGACTTGCTTTCGTCGAGTGCCCGCTGAAAGCAGACCCTTGCCATCTCCATGTTGCCCTGCAGCGAATGGATGATGCCGAAGAGATAGCTTGCTTCATAGAGGTAGTCGTTGTCTTTGCGTTTTTTGATTTCGTCGGCCATGATGATGGTCTTCCTCAGGGCCTGATAGAAGTTGTTGGCGTTGATGTCGTAGAAGATTTCGTGTTGCCAGCCGAGATAATATTGGTAGGTGTCGCCCACCTTGTGGTGGTACGCGCGGTAGGCTCTGGTCATGGCGTAGAAGCTGTCCCTGTGTTCGGTGCCGAACAGACGGGCGACCTCTCTGTACAAAGAGTCGCTGACCCTTTGGTCCTTTTGGGCGGCCGTCACCACGTCACACCATGAGGTCATGGCGATGATTATGGTGGTCAGCAGTATTATAAATCTTCTATTAGCAGTGTGCATCAGTCGGGGTTGTCGCATTATTAGATTGCTATGTTTTGCAAAGGTATATAAAATACTCTATAAGAAACGGCTTTTGGTGGAGAAAAAGCCGGCGAGTCATGATATTTTTTTCTTCCAACATCCCGGCATAAACTTCAGACAATGTCCACGACTGGTATTGTCGGACCCGTGCAGTGGTTGTATGACGCAATGGCGGCCGTGCCATCGCCACAGATGCCACGTGCGGGGTGCGGTCTACTTGTGTCTGTTGGCCCGCTGCTCGCGATATTTTGCTTTCTGTTTGGCCGAGCCGCTGCCGTGAGCGCCGGTGATATACTTTTTCTTCTTTGCCTTGGTCTTTACCTTGCCGTTGTTGTCAGCGTTCTCCTTGCGTGCGGGGCGAAAGACGATGCCGCCGCCTGCGATGATGTCGTCGATGTCCATGTCGGAATGGTGAGTGGTGAATGGTGAGTGGATGGGAGAGGGGAGGGAAAGTGTCGCTCCCCGCTCCCCTCTTCGCGTTCCTTAATCTTATAGTGGTTTTGTCTGTCGGCCGGGCTGGAGTCCGGCGCCAGATCAGTGGTGGAACAGGCGGACGCCGGTGAAGGCCATTGCTATGCCGTATTTGTCGCACGTCTCGATGACGTTGTCGTCACGCACCGAACCGCCGGCCTGTGCTATGTAGCGCACACCGCTCTTGTGGGCGCGCTCGATGTTGTCGCCGAAGGGGAAGAAGGCGTCGCTGCCGAGGGCCACATCCGTATTCTTGGCGATCCACTCCTGCTTCTCTTCCATCGTCAGCACCTCGGGGCGCTCCTTGAAGAGGCGCTGCCATGTGCCGTCGCGCAGGACGTCATCGTGCTCCTCGCTGATATATACGTCAATCGTGTTGTCACGGTCGGCGCGGCGGATACCGTCGACGAAGGGCAGACCCATCACCTTCGGGTGCTGGCGCAACCACCAGATGTCAGCCTTCGAACCGGCCAGACGGGTGCAGTGGATGCGGCTCTGCTGGCCGGCGCCGATGCCGATGGCCTGACCGTCTTTGGCGTAGCAGACGGAGTTGCTCTGGGTATATTTGAGCGTGATGAGGGCGATGAGCAGGTCGCGGCGCGCCTCGGGTGTGAAGTCCTTGGCCTGAGTGGGAATGTTCTCAAACAGGGCCGGGTCGCTCAGGTCGATTTCGTTGCGCCCCTGTTCGAAGGTGACGCCGAACACCTGTTTGCGCTCGACCGGCTCCGGAACGTAGTCGGGATCGATCTTGATGACATTGTATGTCCCCTTGCGCTTGTCCTTCAGGATTTCGATCGCCTCGGGAGTATAGTCGGGGGCAATCACGCCGTCGCTGACCTCACGCTTGATGAGCGTTGCCGTGGCGGCGTCGCACGTGTCGCTCAGAGCGACAAAATCGCCGTAGGAGCTCATGCGGTCGGCACCGCGGGCACGGGCGTACGCACATGCTATCGGCGAAAGCTCCATCTTGATGTCATCCACGAAGTATATCTTCTTGAGCGTGTCGCTCAGTGGCAGTCCGACAGCGGCTCCGGCGGGAGACACGTGCTTGAACGACGCTGCGGCGGCCAGACCCGTGGCGGCCTTGAGCTCGCGCACGAGCTGCCAGCTGTTGAGCGCGTCCAGCAGGTTGATGTAGCCCGGACGGCCGTTGATGACTTCGATGGGTAGCTCGCCCTCGGTCATGAATATGCGTGAGGGCTTCTGGTTAGGATTGCATCCGTACTTCAGTGTTAATTCTTTCATAAGTCTGTCTTACTGTGGGAAACCTATTGATTATCTGCTGCAAAGTTAATGATTTCCCGCGATATACGCAAATGAATGTCGAATGTTGAGTGCTGCCCGGCTGTTTGTCGGCTTATATTTCCCTTTGCGTCAAAATCGTGATGGTCGAATGTTGAGTGCAGCCCGGCTGTTTGTCGGCCGTAGGCCGCCTTCCTTTTCTCGATATTCGTAATGTTTTTTCTGAATTTAAAGCCAAAATCCGGACCCACTTTCCAAAATTTTTCCGCCGTGCTCTCAAATATTCAAATCTCACGAAGAACATTTTTGCCGATATTTTTCGGCGTCGGAATCGCGATTTTTGCAAACCGCTGTCATACAGCCACTTATAAACAGACATCCCCCTCTGACTCCCCCAAAGGGGGAGCTTGGGCTTCCCGTAAGGGCCCCGCGGGGTTGCAACGGGGCTGCTATTGCTTTGCAACGGGGCCGCCGTTGCAACATGACGGCGTGCTCGTTGCAACCCCGCGGGGGCCCCGTTGCTCGACGACCACCACTTTTTTGCCCTTTTCCGGCAATCAAAAACTCGCGAACTTTTGCAAAAAAGAGGAGCCGTAAGGCCCTTACGGCATCACGAGCGCCTTCTTAGGGGGAGTCAGAGGAGGCTTTGAAAGGGGCTGTCAGATCCTTTGAGGCCCTTATTGTTCATGAAAATGCAAATCTTTGCGCATTTTCTCGAATATGATTTTGTAAACATTTATTATACATAAAACCACCGGCGACCGCCTGATATCCTTTGGAAATGTTGGGTGGATTGTGGGTAGGGTGGAGCTTTTCTATATTTCCAAGTAGGGTCCCGTCGCTACCGCCTCCTTGCCTCGTTGTGGAAAGTCCCTCCTGTGACCTCCCCGAATGGGGGAGGAACTGAGTGGGTGAAGGGAGTTGTTTTTTATTTTTCAACGCAAAGACGCAAAGATGGCGCCGCCGCGCATACGGAAGTACGCAAAGGGGAGTGTATTAAAATGCAACGGAAGCAACTTGGTAGGGACATATTCTTGTATTTGTCCGCGAAACATGCTCTGAATATCACTACGTTACGAGCGGACAAATACAAGAATATGTCCCTACATTAACTTTGCGTCGGTAAAAAGAAGTAATATAAATCTTTTGAATATGCGGTCAGTTTCTTACCTTTGTTGTATGAGGAAAGACTGACCGGCCGGAGGATTAAACTTTTGTCCCTACCAAGTATCATGTGTCCATTTTGATACACCCACTTATACATATTCGGCTCTCTTCCTTTGGGGAGGATTACAGGGCGGGGCTTTTCATATAAAAGGGTGCATCAAAAGCAAGCGGCTTTTGATGCACCCTTTTTATGGGATAGTGTCACGGTACGCACGACCGTGGATGGTGTGTTACTTCTTGTTGGAGATGGTGAGTGCCTGCTTGGCAATCTCGTTCTCGGGGTCAAGCTCGAGAATCTTGTTCCAGTAGACATCGGCGGCATCGCGGTCGTCCTTCACGAGGTTGAAGTAGCCGAGGTATCTGTAGCACTCGATGAGGCGGGCCTTGTCGCTGGCACTCTTCTCGGCGCGTGGCTCGATGATGGCGGCCAACTGCTCGTAGTGGGGCTTGGCGAGACCTTCGGTTGTCTCCGGGTCCATGTAGGAATTGATGCGGGCAACCCAGAAGATGGAGTATTCCTCGGCATCGGGGAACTTCTCCTTCAGACCGGCGTATGTGCTCTCTGCCTTCTTGAACATGTCCTTGCGGGCGTCTCCTTCCATTGTGTTGGCGTACTGGGTGTAGAGCTGTGCGAGTCCTACGATGTCATTGGCCTGCGGCTTTTCTACTGATGCCAAGAATTCCTGATATGTCTTGATGGCATTCTCGTAGTCGTCGTTCTGCTTGTAGCCTTCGGCGAGCTGCTTGATGACGCCGGCGCGCTTTGTCTTGTCCTCAAAGTTCTGCTCAAGGGCTTTCTTGTACATGTCGATGGCTTCAGTGTGCTTCTTGGCTCCGCTGAGTGCGTTGCCGTAGTATGTGTAGTCGAAATAGGAGAACTTGGCGCTGTCTGACTTGTTGAAGAGTGCGTCGGCATAGATGAGCGCGTTGTCATAGTCCTTCAGGTCGGTGCAGCTGAACATGGCGAGACGGTTGAACGCGGCATCGCGTGGATTCTTCTTGAGTCCGGTCTGCGCGATTTTGAGACTCTCGTCATATTTCTGTGAGAACCACAATGACATGGCGAAACTTGTCAGGTCGGCTTCTTCCATAGCGTTGATGTCGGCCTTGCGGAAGCTTTCGATGGCTTTGTCAAACTCGTTTGATGAGTAGTAGATGCGGCCTATCATGGCGTCAACGGCGATGTCGGGGCGCTGGGCACGCAGCTCTTCCAGTTTGTCGACGGCTCCCTGGGGGCTTACCTTGCGGTAGACGTTGGCGTATTTGTAGTAGGCCTCTGGATTCTTCGGGTCGGTGTAGATAGCCATCTCGTAGTATTTTGCAGCTTCGCCGCCGTCATTGGCGCGTGCGGCCAAGTCTCCCAGCAGGATGTATGCGGGGCTGTATTCCTTTGCCTTGAGGGCGTACTCGGCATATACTTTGGCGTTCAGTGTGTCCTTGAGGTCGTAGTAGGTGCGGCCGATGCCACAGAGGACTTCTGAGTTCTTTTTGTTCTTCTTGTATATATCCTTCATTTGTTTGGCTAAATCAGCGGGATTGCTTTTGATGATGTTGGCAATTTCGTCGATTTGTGCCTTGTTGTCTTGAGCAGTTGCGGGCATGCTGAGGCTCATTAGCATTGCTCCTATAAGTAAATACTTTGTTTTCTTCATCGTTGTACCTCTTATTATTTTAATTTATTGTATTATTATGACTGTTTCTGTCGCATTATTCTTTGTCCTCTTTGGACGGTCTTTCTTGCGTTGCCGTGATTTCGCTATTCCGTGCTGATGTCTACTTGGCGGACGGTCATATTGCCTCTGTATGGCAGGAGGCCGGCTTTGTGGATGACGAGCTGGCCGCGGAAGTCGGCAGCAATGAAGTTGACAAATCCCCACGGCAGCCCGTGGATGGGGTCGTTGAGCAGTGCGTAGATGGTGCGCACGAGGGGGTAGTTGCCATTATATATATAGAATTGGTACGGTTTCCAACTGCTGGCTGCTGTGGCCGGGTGGATTTTGCTTACCGCCATTACTTTGATATTCTTCTTGAATGTGACATTTGTCGTGTCGCGCTTGTCGTTGAGCCAGTTGGAACCGATTATTCCGATGGAGTTCGGATGCTTCTCAACGAAGTCAATGACTTCTGCCGATTTCTTCACGGCGTAGATGTTGGGGCTGTTTATGGGCTTGCCGTCGAGGAGCGAGTCCACGCAGAAGTGGACTGTACTTGACTGCTTGTTGTCGAATGCGACCTCGATGTCGCCTAATTTTGAGTCGGGATACAGCTTGTCCCATTTTGATACCTTGCCGGACAGAATGAGCTTGATGTCCTGCACGGAAATGATGGAGTCGGGGTTGTCCTTGTTTACAATCAGTGCCAGACCGTCGTATGCCAATGGCACGGATGCGGGCAGGAATCGGCGATCTTTCAGATTTTGGTCTTCCCGGTCTGTAAGTCTGCGTGTGGTGATGGCCAGATGTGTCTGCTCCTTCATGAGCATGTTGACGGCATCCAGTTCGTTGGTGTATTGAGGAATCAACTTCGCGTTGGGATAAATGTGTTGGAAGACCTCAATTTCTTCCTCGATTATAGGACTGAAACTCTCATCAGAGACGAACTTAATCGTCCCTGATGAGTAAGTGTCAGTTCTGCCGTTCTTCGGCTTGCGGTTACAAGAGGCCGTAAGGCAAAGAACGAGAGTCAATCCAACTATTGTGTTGAATAGGTTTTTATTCATTTTGCTGTAATAATCGTGTTACAGCTCTGATGTCAGAGCTACATGGTTGTAGTGACTGCGGAATATGCTTACTGCAACTGGAATGTCACAGGGAGCGTAAACCATACAGGCACAGCCGAACCGTTCTGCTTACCGGGAATCCATCGCGGCATGGCCTTAACCACGCGCAAGGCTTCCTTGTCGAGTGACGGGTCAACCGAACGAACAACCGATGCGTTGCTGATAGAGCCGTCCTTGCCGACGACGAAACGTACGATGACGCGTCCCTGAACACCGTTCTCCTCTGCAATGGCCGGATACTTGATGTGACTGCTCAGCCATTCCATCAACTTGGCGTCACCTCCGGGGAATGTAGGCATCTGCTCGACGAAGTCGAACGGCTTTTCTTCCTCTTTCGGTTTTTCGTCAGCAATGACTTCCTTGGCCTTCAGCACTTCACCTTCGGCTTCATCGTTACCTTTCACGTCAAACGAACCGATGGCAGTTGTTGATTTTGCGAGTTCGTCCTGTGACTTCAACTCGTCCTCGGGCTTTACTTCTTCGTCTTTCTTGATCTCGGGGGCGGTGAACTTCACCGAGCTCTTGACCTTCTCTACGACTTTCTGCTCCATTTCAACTTTCACGGGTTCCTTGCGCTCAACCTTGGCTTCCTTCTTCTGCGCGAGCTGCGAGAGCTCGACGTCAGTGGTGATGGCAACCTTTTTCGGCAGCGCGTTCTGGATGGCTACCTTTGCGATAACGACAACGAATATGAGGGCAATGGTGGCAATGACGATTGTCAATGCCTGCAAGTTGCGCTTGCCGGTATCCTTGCGGAGTACGTATGCGCCATATTCCTTATTCTTGCCTTCAAAGACGAGCTCGACCCAGTTATTGTCTATTAGATCTATTTTTGACATAGTTCTTCTTTTTTAATGTTATTGGCCATTGATTACTTTATGCCTTTCAGACCGAGCAGTTTCTCGTCGTCGGGATTAATCTTGTCAATGACATATTTACCAATACTGCAAATCTGCATCTCGTCCAGAGCTTCAACCATATTGCTATAGTTGGCTGTATCCAAAGGTTTGATAATGATGGTCAGAGTCGGTATCTTCTCACCATTGACATTACCTTTCTTCAGTTCTTCGAGTTCCTTGTTGTAGACTTCGTCTGACATAGTGGAGCCGATGGCACCCTTCTTCTCGTCCAACTTCTGCTTGGCGACCATGATGCGTGCGACAGGAGCGATGCCTTCTTCCGTTGTGTGCTGCTGAAGCACTTTGCGGATTCCGTCCTTGCCCCATGTTGTCTCTTTGATGCACTCAGGATTTTCATATTCGGGAAGTCCCGGGATATAATAAATCTTGTCGTTGCTGGCCAGATAGATGGTGATCGTGTGGGATGCTTTCGTAACGGACTTGTCCTCTTTTTCGAGGTTCTTGTCGTTGCTCGGCATGGTCAACTGCATCGCACTCGGCTTGCTCAGGGTGGTACAGAGCATGAAGAACGTGATAAGAAGCATCATCATGTCCACCATCGGCGTAAAGTCGACTCGGGTCTGCTTTTTATTCTGCTTACTTCCTTTTTTCTTTGCCATGTATTATTCCTCCCCGGTTTTAAGGTTAGTGATAAGCTGGTAGCGGTTCTCGTTCATGTCCTGCAATTCTGACATCACGGTCTTCACAACCTTGTACGGTGTCTTGGCGTCGCACTTGATTGCGAGTTTCATGTCAGGGTTTGCGTCCTTTGCGGCCGTAACCCACTCTTGGAACTGACTCATTCCTCCGTCAATGCTGTCGGTAGGAACGCCTTGTGTCTGGATGAACTCTGACATCTGCTCTGCTTCCAGGTTCAAATAGTCAGGGAATTTGTTGATTGACATACCGATGGCACTGTTTTCCATGAACTTCTTCAGCTGTGACTTGTTCAGTGAGATACCGAACTTGTCCGCCATTGTTTGCAACATGGCCGCTGCGTCGTTCTTGTTGTCCGTACCAAGGAATATCTTTCCGGAAGGATCGATGAGGATGTTGAGCACATCCTTTTCGGGTACCTTCTTGTCTGACACCGAGCTTGGCGTGTTGACCTGTACCGGTTCTGGCTGCAAGAATGTTGATGTCAACATAAAGAAGCACAGAAGCAGCGTCATCACGTCAGACATAGGGGTCATGTCTATCCAGATGTCCTTCTTTTCTATTTTTATTTTACCCATTATTATAGACTAATTAAAAGGTAAAACAATTAAGCCTCTTCTGTGTGGTTAACGTCGTAAGTTGTTGCTATTGTATAACCAACCTCGTCGAGTGCGTATGTGAGTTTATCAATGCGGTTTGTGAGGAAGTTGTAAGAAACAACGGCTACCCATGATGTCAAAATACCGGAAGCGGTGTTCACAAGGGCCTCAGAAATACCGGCAGACAGGGCTGCAGAGTCAGCACCACCACTTGAAGACAGAGCGGAGAACGAGCTGATCATACCCAACACAGTTCCGAACAGAGCGGTAAGAGTACCCAGAGTTACGATGGTTGCGATGATCGGGAGGTTCATCTGCAGAGTGGGCATCTCCAGCTGAGTTGCTTCCTCGTGAGCCTGCTGGATCTTGGCGATCTTCTGGGCCTTCTTCATTGTGGTGTTGTTCTCAGCCTCCTTGTATGCGTTGATGGAAGCCTTAACCACGTTGGCTACAGAACCCTTCATCTTGTCGCAGAGAGCAGAAGCCTCGTCGAACTTGCCGGCCTTGATGAGAGCCTTGATTTCTGTTGTGAACTTGCCGAGGGGCATGGTTCCGAAAGATACTCTCTGAGCGAGGATACGCTCGACGGTCAGTGTGATTACGGAGAGCAACAGTGTGAGGATAAGACCTACGACGATACCTCCCTTATACACGATACCCATCATGTCGCCGGGCAGCGGGTGGCCGGTGTTGTCACCTCCGACGAAGTGGCTGGGATCACCGAGTACAAAGAAATAGAATGCGTATGCGATAGCGCAGCATACGGCGAGGATCCAGATTGCGTTCTTAACTCCTACTGTGCCCGTTGATTTCTTGGCTGGGGCTGCAGCCTTTTTTGTTGTTGCCATAATTTGTTTTTTTTAATTTTTAGTTATTTATAAATTTAAGTTGTTTTGTCTTGCGATATGGTTGACCGTGGGAGCGGCCGTTTGATGTTTTTCTGCCAAGTTCTAACGGCAAAGGTAACAAAATAAAGCGGACGAGACAGTAGATTAATAACTTTTAACTAAGTATTCTCTAAAATTTGTCCGCGCCATTGTTCCGTTGCTGTCACCCGGTGGTTCCGACTTACTTCAATCTGGCCAGAGCGTCCTTGATGCGTTTCATGGCTTCGATGATGTTTTCGTCGCTTGTGGCGTAGCTCATGCGGAAGCACTCAGGGTCTCCGAAAGCGTCGCCTCCGACGGTGGCCACGTGGCCTTTCTCGAGCAGATACATGGCCAGGTCGGTCGAGTTGGCGATGGTCGTCGTGCCGTCTGTCTTGCCGTAGAAACTGCTGCATTTGGGGAAGAGGTAGAAGGCGCCTTCCGGTCGGTTGACTTCCAGTCCGGGGATGTCTTTGGCGAGGCTGACGATGAGGTCGCGGCGGCGTTCAAAGGCCCGGCGCATCTCTTCGACGCACTCCTGGCTCGCGTTGTATGCGAACTCGGCGGCCTTCTGGCTGACGGAGCACGGGCCGCTGGTGTATTGTCCTTGCAGTTTGTTGCATCCCTTGACGATCCACTCCGGTGCGGCGATGTATCCGATGCGCCATCCTGTCATGGCGTATGCCTTGGAGACTCCGTTGACGATGATGGCCCGCTCCTTCATTCCGGGGAACTGGGCTATGCTCTCGTGGTGTCCCACATAATTGATATGTTCGTATATCTCGTCGGCCAGGACGAATAGATCGTCGTGGCGCTTGATGACTTCGGCGAGTGCGGCCAGCTCGTCTTTCGAATAGACGCTGCCGGTCGGGTTGCTTGGAGAGCAGAGGATGAGCATACGTGTCTTCGGGGTGATGGCGTCCTCGAGCTGTTGGGGTGTCATCTTGAAGTCCTGCTCAAATCCGGCCTCGACGATGACGGGTGTGCCTCCGGCCAGTTTGACCATCTGCGGGTAGGACACCCAGTAGGGGGCGGGGATGATGACTTCATCGCCGTCGTTGACGAGTGCCATCAGGGTGTTGCAGACGCTCTGCTTGGCTCCGTTGGACACAAGAATCTCTGAGGTAGTGTAGTCGAGATTGTTCTCGCGCTTGAGTTTTGCTACGATGGCTTCGCGCAAGTCGGCGTATCCCGGAACGGGAGAGTAGCGTGAGAAGTTGTCGTCTACGGCCTTCTTTGCGGCTGCTTTTATGTGGTCGGGGGTGTTGAAGTCCGGTTCGCCGACGCTCATGTTGATGACGTCGATGCCCTGTGCTTTCATTTCCGAACTCTTTTGTGACATAGCCAGTGTGGCTGAAGGTGCAAGCCTTTGCAAGCGGTCTGATAGTTGTGCCATATTTATATTATTGTATTATAGTAACTGCAAAATTAAGTATTTTATTTCGTTCGGGAGCAGAATTATTGTTTTTTTTTCGTGAAATCGGGGTTGTGATTGACAAAATGGATTGTGTCTTTTTGCGGGAGGGCGCAAGTGCGAGGGGTAAGACCGATTGGACGAGGCTCGTTTTGTGGATGGTGACGGTCGCAAAGACATGAGGAAATTGGTACGATTGACGGTGCCGTGACGTGCGGTGCCGGCTTGCTCGCGAGTGGAAGGCGTTTTGTTGAAAATATTCTGAATTTAAGGCCGTTTTTTAGGGCCACTTTTCAAATTTTTTTCCGCCTTGGGCCCAAATTTTCAAATCTCGCGAAGGTCAAAATCGGGGCTGTTTTTTGCGAAAAAAATCAAAGTTTTTGCAACCCGCTGACGCGCAATCACTTACAAACAGGCGGTCTCCTCGGATTCCCCCGGAGGGGGTGCGTGGGCTTCCCGTAAGGGCCCCGCGGGGTTGCAACGGGGCCGCTATTGCATTGCAACGGGGCGCTTGTTGCAACATGACGGCGTGCTCGTTGCGATGCAATAAGGGCCTTATTGCTCGGCGAAACCCGCTTTTTGACCTCTTTTGGGCAATCAAAAACTCGCGAACTTTTTCAAAATTCAAAAGCCGTAAGGCCCTTAAAGCCTCTCCCGGCCTCCCTCAAGGGGAGGAGTCTGCTGCTTCCCAACCTTCTTCTTGATGCTTTAAGGGCCTTATTGGTCATGAAAAGACATATCTTTGAGCTATTTTCCGAACACGATTTTGTAAACAAATATTACGTAACAAGTGGGGTCGGACCTTACTCGTGTTTTATAAAACGCAAAGACCGCAAAGACACAAAGAATTTAATATGAAGAGAATTCTTTGCGTCTTTGCGGTCTTTGCGTTTCCGTATTTTCACGTTTTTATCCGCAAAATGCGGATGTTGGTTTAAAGTACTCCCCGTCACCCTCTCAGCTCCTCCCCTTCGGGGAGGTCGGGTGGGGCTTCTTAAAGATGGAGCGTGTGGCCCATGCGGTTCTTCTTTGTCTGAAGGTACCGGTAGTCAAACTCGTTCGGTTGGATTTCGATGGGCACATTTTCCACGATTTCGATGCCGTAGGCCTCGAGGCCGACACGCTTGACGGGGTTGTTGGTCATCAGACGCATCTTGTGGATGCCGAGGTGCATGAGCATCTGCGCACCGCATCCGTAGTCGCGCTCGTCGGGCTTGAATCCGAGGTGGACGTTGGCGTCGACCGTGTCGTAACCCTGCTCCTGGAGCTTGTAGGCTGCTATCTTGTTCATCAGTCCGATGCCGCGGCCTTCCTGCTGCATGTAGATGATGACTCCCTTGCCCTCCCGCTCGATCATTTCCATCGCCTTGTGCAGCTGTTCGCCGCAGTCGCAGCGCATGCTGCCGAGGATGTCGCCCGTGGCGCAGGAGGAGTGGACGCGGACGAGCACCGGCTCGTCTTCCCGCCATGTGCCTTTGATCAGTGCCATGTGCTCCAGCCCGTTGCTCTTCTGGCGGAACGGGATGAGCCGGAAGTGGCCGTATCTGGTCGGCATGTCCACCTGGTCGCCGACCTCGATGAGCGACTCTTTCTTCAGCCGGTAGGCGATCATGTCGCGTATGGAGATGATTCTGATGCCGTATTTCTCCGCCATGACGGTCAGTTCGGGCAGACGTGCCATCGTCCCGTCGTCATTCATGATCTCCATCAGGGCGGCGGCAGGGTAGAGGCCGGCCATGCGGCAGAGATCTACGCCGGCCTCGGTGTGTCCGCTGCGGCGCAGCACTCCGTTGTCTTGAGCGTAGAGCGGATTGATGTGGCCCGGACGTCCGAATGTCTGGGGCGTGGAGGCGGGGTCGGCCAGTGCGCGTATGGTGGCGGCGCGGTCGGCGGCCGACACGCCGGTGGTGCATCCCTCGAGCTTGTCGATGGTGACGGTGAACGGTGTCCCGAGCATCGACGTGTTGTCTTCGACTTGATGCGGCAGGTCCAGTTCGGCGCAACGGGACAGCGTGATGGGAGCGCAAAGCACTCCGCGGGCGTGCTTGAGCATGAAGTTGACTTTCTCGGGCGTTATCTTTTCGGCTGCGATTATCAGATCGCCTTCGTTCTCGCGGTCCTCGTCGTCCACCACAATCACGAATTTGCCTTCCTTGAAGTCGGCAATGGCCTCTTCTATTGTGCTTATCTGGGTCTTTGACATAATATATAATTGGTTTTGTTCTTTTGCTTCTTTTGTGGAGGGTAAAGGTCTTTGAGGACTTTAAGGTCTTTAAGGACCTTAAAGTCCTTAAAGCTATTCTCACTCCTCACTCCACACTCCACACTCCACACTCCTCACTCTTCACTCCTCACTCCACACTCCTCACTCCACACTCCTCGACCGTATTCTCTCGACGATTGCCCCGTTTGTCTTGATGATGGTCTTCAGGTCGCGCATGAGACGAAGCCTGAAGCGGCACATGCGCAGGTAGAAGAAGATGCCGGCGGGCAAGAACAGGCCGGTGATGACGTTGAGCCACCGCCTGCGGAACGGCCGTGTGTGAGCGTGGGTGGCCAGGACGGGATAGTTGTTGAGCTCGTTCATCACAACAATGTCTTTCGTGTTGGACAGGTCCTCGATGATGGCTTCGAGCTCGTTGTTGATTTCCCTTATGCGTCTGTCGTCGCCATTGCGGAAGAACACCTTTATCGGGTTGGGGGCACGCAGGAGGTTGTGCCTTTGCGAATATTCCTCCACCTCGCGGCTGATGCGCTCCAGTTTTTCGGCGTCTCCGGCATAGTCGGGGTCGGTGATGATGACTTCCTTCTGATAGAGATGGCGCTTGGTGCGCAATCCGAGCATGCTGCTTATTATATTAATGTATAGGTCGACGTTGAAGACAACGGAGTCGTTGTTTGCCTTATAAGTGAAAAATATGGCGACGGGTGTGAGCACACAGGTCGAAATCCATTTGCCGAACCAGACGGTCCAGTTGCCGTCGCGCGCCATTCTCATTCCGGAGTTCTCGAAGATATAATAGATGATGAACACCAGCACGGAGATGATGACCGGAACGCCAAGTCCGCCCTTGCGGATGATGGCTCCGAGCGGAGCGCCGATGAAGAAGAATATCAGACACGACAACGAGAGTGTGACCTTGTTGATGGCTTCGATCCTGTGGGTGCGCTCGTTGCGGTTGAGACTTTGCGTGTAGCTGCCTTTCATCTCCAGCTCCGACGTACACATGCGTATCGTGCTCATCGCCTCTTTCACGGCGGCCAGACGCTCGCTGTTGGAGAGACGTGCGTAGACGGAGTCGATATCCGAAGACCCGGCGGTGAGCTCGGCGGAAAGTGTCGTGGAGTCTTTTCGGGAGACTTGTGGCAGATAGAACGTTGTCTTCTTGGCTTCATTATAGTAGGCGTGGCCCACGCTGTCGTTGAATTCGCGGATGGAGTCGATGTCGTGGATGATGCGCCCCATGCTCTTCGACTGCGCGCTGGATGATATGCCCGCGACGTCGGCCATGTTGAAACCGCCGTCGAAGTCGAGCACAATCTTCTTTGTCGAGAATGTCTCGCGGCGATATGGCACACTGGCGCTGCCGGCCATGTCCTGCGACTGCATGTTCTCAAACCATTCGCCGCTGTACAGGGTCATGAGCAGGTGCTTCTTTTCGGCCGTCGACTGCAGACGTCCCGAGTCGGCCAGAATGATTGCGGCATCTTCATAGCCGCCGTTCATCCTGTATATTATCACGCCATACAGCATGCCGGTCTCGAGCTCTTTGTGGTGGACATAGAGATTGGTGTTGGGTATGCCGTCGTAGAAGATGCCTTCGGGGATTTCCAGTTCGGGGCTCTTCTGCTTCATGGAAAGAAGCAGCTGGCGGAATGACTTGTTAGCCTCCGGCCCGACGACGTTCTGGAAGTAAAATGATAATCCGCTTATCATCACAACCACGATGATAAGCGGGCGGAAAGCCTGCATGAGCGATATGCCTGCGGCCTTGATGGCTGTCAGCTCGGAACTCTCTCCCATGTTTCCGAACGAGATGAGCGAGGAGAGAAGGATGGCAAGCGGCAGGGCTTGCGGTATGAGCATGAGGCCCATGTACCAGAAGAATTGTGCAAGTATTTCGATGGACAGGCCCTTGCCGATCAGTTCGTCCACGTAGCGCCACAGAAACTGCATCATCAGCACAAACTGGCAGATGAAGAATGTTCCGATAAACAGCAGTCCGAACTGTTTGAGTATGAATATGTCTAACTTCTTAATGCGAAACATTAATGTCCTTTTTGCGCCGAGGCGCCTATTGCACTGCAAAATTAGCACAAAAAAGTCAGAGCGCCGCATTTTTTGCGTTTTTTCATATCTGACGCTCTGAATTGCAGCCCCGAAACCCACCCGAAACCCACCCCAAGACCCTAACCCTAAGACCCACCCCAACCCTCCCAAAGGGAGGGAGCTTGATTACTCTTTGAGTGACGACATGGACTCAAATACATATTAAGCTACCTCCCTTTGGGAGGGTTGGGTTTTAGGATTTGTTGTGGTGGACTGTTGGGGTTGTTATGGTGGATTTTAGTATTATTTTCACTGTCGTGCGCAAATAATTGCGATAAAATTTTGTCGTTTCAAAACTTTGTGCTACCTTTGCACCCGCAAATAAGCAATGGCGGGATAGCTCAGCTGGTTAGAGCGTCGGATTCATAATCCGGAGGTCGTGGGTTCGGGTCCCACCCCCGCTACATCAAAAAGAGAGGGAGTTACGAATTTCGTAACTCCCTCTCTTTTTCCTTTGGGCGATAACATATATAATATATGTACGGAGTAAGGGTGTGGGTCAAAATGCATAGAAAGCGATGTGCTTCCCATGCATTTTGACCCACACCCTTACTTTAATCATTCTGATACGTTACTACATCTGCTTTGCATCAGATGTGCGTACTCATGGCCCGTTATTTCACGAGCACAACGAGATATTTGCTTGTGCTCCAGAATTGCTGGGGATTGGTGATGCGCAGGACATACTGCTTGTTGGCGTTGCGCTCGAGGGTGTAGCTGCCGGCCGGATGGGCGGTGAGCATCTTTGCCGAACGTGAGTAGAGCTTGATCTCCTTGTCCACGCGGATGTCTATCTTGGTGAAGTAGTCGCGGTTGAAGTTGGAGCTGAGCACCTTGCCGTCGACATAAATCTTCTGCTCCTTAAGCTCGTCCTTTGTGCCGAAGACAAACCATGCTGTATTGAGCTGCTTGTCCTGGGTGTTGATGGTGGCGGTCTTTTGGGTGGTCTCTTCTTTGAGTGCCGACACGTTGGTGTTGAGTCCGGCTATCTGCTCGTCCAGCTCGGTGATGTGGATATCCTTCGCATCCAGTTCCTCGCGGAGCTTCTGGAGCTGTTTGTCTTTCTCCTCAAGTTGTGCGGTCATGTTCTCGATGGCCCGCTTGAGCTGGTCTCCGTTGAATGTGCTTTCGCGGAGCTGGCGCTGCAGCTTGGCGATGAGCTCGCGGTTTTGGTTCATCGTGGAACGGATGAACTGGATGTTTTCGCGGATACGCTCCGTGCGGGATGAACCCTCTCCTTGCTTGGCAATGCTCACACGGTGTTCGGCCTCGTTGATTTCGCGGAAGCCCTCCTCTATCTCATTGAATGTTGCCAGCATGTCGTTGATTTCGTTATCACGCTGTTCGATGACCTGATTGAGCGAGTCGCGCTGCATGACGGCAGCAACGTCGATTTTTGGTTTTTCCTGTTTGCATGATGCAATAGCCATAAGAGCTACGGCTATGAATAATAGTTTTTTCATAATTCTTCGTTTTTATTGGTTTCTCTCTCTCGTTTTCTATTGCGTCCCTTGGGGGCTTCTTCTTCGGCGATGTCCTTTGGATCGGCTCCGGCGACGATGATGACGATTTCGCCACGCGGCTCGGTCTCAGTGAAATGGTCGGCGACTTCGGTCAGTGTGCCGCGCACGCTCTCCTCATGGACCTTGGATATCTCACGGCAGACGCTGGCCTGACGGTCGCCTCCGAAGACCTCGGCCAACTGACGGAGAGTCTTGACGAGGCGATAGGGGGATTCGTAGAATATCATCGTGCGCTGTTCGCGGCTCAATGACTCAAGGCGCGTCCGACGGCCTTTCTTCTGGGGAAGGAATCCCTCGAAGCAGAAACGGTCGCAGGGCAGGCCGCTGGAGACAAGGGCGGGGACAAATGCGGTCGCTCCGGGGAGACACTGGACTTCCACTCCGGCGCGGACGGCCTCGCGAACGAGGTAGAATCCGGGGTCACTGATGCCGGGGGTGCCGGCGTCGCTGATGAGGGCGACGGTCTGGCCGGACTGCAAGCGGCTGACAACGGAAGCGGACGTGCCATGCTCATTGAACTTGTGGTGGGACAGCAGGTGATTCCGTATGTCGTAGTGCTTGAGGAGAACAGCCGACGTGCGGGTGTCCTCCGCCAACACGAGGTCTGCCTCGCGCAGGATGCGGATGGCGCGGAAGGTGATGTCCTCCATATTGCCCACAGGCGTGGGTACTATATATAATATGCCCATATTGCCGACAAATGTAAGTAATTATTTGCTATCGGCAAAAAAAGGCCGGCCTTTCTTTGCAATTTTTAAAACGTATTTGTACTTTTGCAATCAAATGACAGGCAATTTGACAGGGGAGGCACACCGCCCCGGACGTATAGAAGTGGTGTGCGGATCGATGTTCTCCGGCAAGACGGAAGAGCTGATCAGGCGTATGAGACGTGCGGAATTTGCACGTCAGAAAGTGGAAATATTCAAGCCGGCGATGGATACCCGCTATTCGGAAGAGAATGTGGTCAGCCACGACCGTCACTCGATAAAGTCGACACCGGTGACATCAGCGTCGCAGATACTGAAACTGTCGGCCGACATCGACGTGGTCGGCATTGATGAAGCGCAGTTTTTTGACAACGGGATTGTCAGTGTCTGCAACAAGCTGGCCAACCGCGGCGTCCGCGTGATTGTCGCCGGGCTGGACATGGACTACAAGGGCGTGCCGTTCGGACCGATACCTGCCCTCTGTGCCATCGCTGACGAGGTGGCCAAGGTTCACGCAATATGCGTCAAGTGCGGTGCGCTGGCTTACGTGAGCCACCGCATCGTGGACAGCGACCGACGGGTCTTGCTCGGTGAGACTGGAGAATATGAACCGCTTTGCCGGGACTGTTATCAAAAAGCAATAAAAGAAAACTGTCAAGGAGTAAAGGAATAACAACACAATGTGCCTATGATTATCACATTCGACAGATTTGTCCGATGGCTGCTCGGCGGATTGCTGGCTGCCGCCATCATATATACGGCAAACTATCTCAGCAACGTGCTGTTGCCGTTCTTCGTCGCATGGTTGCTGGCTTATCTGCTCTATCCGACGGTGAGATTTGTGCAATACCGCATGCATGTCCCCGGACGAATACCGTCAATCATAGTCACACTGCTCTTCTTGTTGGCAGTCATCGGCGGAATCGTCTATCTCATCATTCCACCGATGGTAGAACAGTTTGAACGGCTGGGATATCTCGTCGGGCGGTATCTTCACGAGACGACGAATATAGTCAATTTTCCCGCCGCCATACAAAGATGGATGGCTGAGAACAAACGGACTCTGGAGGAACTCTTCCGTGACGACAGCTTCACTGACGCCATACGGCAGGCTATGCCGAAGATGTTTGCCCTGATAGGCAAAACGGCCAGCGTGATAATGAGTATCATCGCGTCGCTCATCACTCTGCTCTACATGTTTTTCATCCTGAAAGACTACGAGAAATTGGCCGACGGATTCATACGGCTCTTTCCGCAAAAGAACCGCCCGTTCTGGAGGGCTCTCACGGATGATGTCGAACGAGAACTGAACAGTTATATCCGTGGCCAAAGCCTTGTGGCGTTGTGCATCGGAATACTCTGCTGCATAGGTTTCACCATCGTCGGTTTCCCGATGGCCATAGGCCTCGGTATAATGATCGGGCTGATGAGTCTCATCCCATACGTCCACACACTCGCCTTGATACCTATCGTCTTTCTTTCGGCACTCAAGGCGGCAGACACGGGACAGAACTTCTGGATAATCCTCGCCTCGGCACTGGGCGTCTTTGCCGTCGTGCAGGTGATTACCGACATGGTGCTCGTCCCTAAAATCATGGGTAAGGCGATGGGGCTCAATCCTGCCGTTCTGCTTCTCTCTCTGTCCGTCTGGGGGTCACTCCTCGGTTTTCTCGGACTCATAATCGCTCTGCCTCTGACCACATTGCTTATCGCCTACTACAAACGTTATGTGACCAAAGAAGGTGCAAACAGTCTGCCACCTGACGCCGAAGTCGCCACAGACACACACAAAGAGGAATAGGAAGGGGACGGGAAGAGACTAAACGAGAAAAAAGGTAACGAAAAGCAACAAAAACGGTCGTTAAATGCAAATTATGCCGGAATAATTTGGTCATATCAAAAAAAAGCATTACCTTTGCACTCGCTTTCCGAATATCGGGTAGCCGGGATCCGTTAGCTCAGCTGGTAGAGCACAACACTTTTAATGTTGGGGTCTTGGGTTCGAGCCCCAAACGGATCACCAAAGAAGGTCTTCAGCAATGAGGACCTTCTTTCTTTTTATCCCCTCGGTTGCGGTTGAAATAGAGTTGAAATAGAGTTTGTTTGAAGTTGAAAATGCTTCAAATCAACTTTTGTCTTGCTTATATATAATATAATAGGTGTATCCCGCTTGCTGCCTCGTCATGGCTTTTTGTTTCGCAGACGTCCTGCTGTATTTTTATTCAATTTAAAAACAAAATGTCAACATATCTTTCAGATTATCGGAATAAACTGCATAAATTTTGCAAAAATTGCTGTTATTGTGTTGTAATATAAAAAAAATGCTTAACTTTGCAAGTTGTAATTTGATATTTATTTCCTAAAAGTAATTAAGAGAGTATTTATGGAGAAAAGATTAACCATGATTTTGGCATGCCTGTTCCTGTCGATAGGAATGGCATTGGCCCAAACAAAGGTGACAGGAACCGTGATATCTCAGGATGACGGCCAGCCGATTATCGGAGCTTCGGTAATTCCGGTTGGGTCAAAGACGGGAACCGTTACCAACATCGATGGTCATTTCACCCTGACTGTGCCTGCGGGCAAAAAGATTCAGGTGAGCTACATCGGAATGGTGACACAGACCTTGACACCTAAGGCAAACATGAAAATCACTTTGCAGTCGGATGCCCACACTCTGGGTGACGTTGTGGTGACGGGTATGGTGAAGATGGATAAACGCCTCTTCTCTGGTTCTACTACAAAAATAGATGCAAGTTCAGCCAAGCTGGACGGTGTGGCTGATATCAGCCGCTCACTTGAAGGCAAGGCGGCTGGTGTATCTGTGCAAAATGTATCGGGTACGTTTGGTACAGCCCCGAAAATTCGTGTGCGTGGTTCTACATCTATATATGGTAATTCAAAGCCTCTTTGGGTTGTAGATGGTGTAATTATGGAGGATGTTGTGGATGTCAGTGCAGACCAGTTGTCTTCAGGTGATGCCAACACCCTTATCAGTTCTGCCATCGCAGGTCTTAACTCTGATGATATCGAGAGTTTTGAAATTTTGAAAGATGGTTCTGCGACTTCGGTGTATGGTGCCCGTGCTATGGCTGGTGTGATTGTCGTAACGACAAAGAAAGGTAAGGCCGGTCAAGCACGTATCAGCTATACAGGTGAGTATACTATGCGTCTGATTCCAAGTTATTCGACATTTAACATCATGAATTCTCAGGATCAGATGGCTATTTATCAGGAGCTCCAGCAGAAAGGATATCTGAACTATGCAGAGACGGCCAATGCTGCAAACAGTGGTGTCTATGGAAAAATGTATCAGTTGATGAGCGAATATAATCCTATAACGGGTCAGTTTATGCTGAAAAATACGGCAGAGGCAAGAGCTGAATATCTGCGCGGAGCAGAGTATCGCAATACCAATTGGTTTAAGGAATTGTTCTCTAACTCCATACAGCACACACATTCTGTAAGTATAACGGCTGGTACGGAGAAGGCTCAGTATTATGCATCTGTGAGTGCGATGTATGATCCGGGATGGTATAAGAAGAGTGACGTGTCGCGTTATACGGCAAATTTCAATGCAAATTATAAATTGTCATCCAAAGTAAATGCAGGCATTATTGGTAATGCATCTTACCGTAAGCAAACAGCGCCGGGAACCATCAGTTCGACAACAAATCCTGTGACGGGTGAGGTGAGCCGCGCTTTTGATATAAATCCTTATTCGTATGCACTAAATACTTCGCGTGCATTGGATCCTAATGTGTATTATACAAGGAATTATGCTCCGTTTAATGTATTCCATGAGTTGGAAAATAACTATATGGATCTTAACGTGGTTGACTTCCGCATGCAGGCGTCTCTGTCTTATAAGCCCATAACGAAGGTAGAATTGACAGCCTTGGGTGCCATAAAGTATGCTGCGACCAGTCAGGAACATAATATTAAGGATAATTCAAATCAGGCAGAAGCATATCGTGCAATGGGTACCACAGCCATTCGTGATCGTAATAACTATTTGTACACGAATCCGGATGATATCTATGCCCTGCCTGTTACGATTCTTCCTCACGGAGGTATTCTCGACCGTCGCGAC
The DNA here is from genome assembly GCA_017483185.1 of Prevotella sp. Taxonomy (GTDB): domain Bacteria; phylum Bacteroidota; class Bacteroidia; order Bacteroidales; family Bacteroidaceae; genus Prevotella. The sequence continues at coordinate 32,510 of JAFULM010000011.1, forward strand.
AACCGTATGTTCGGATATGACTTCCGCGCATCAGCTTCTTATAATGATGTATTCAATGAAGATCATATCGTAAACCTTTACGGAGCAATGGAGGTCAACAACACCGAACGTCATTATACGTGGTTCCGTGGATGGGGTATGCAGTATGAGATGGGAGAAATTCCTTCATGGGCATACGCTGTATTCAAGAAGAGTCAGGAAGAAAACTCACAGTACTACGAGATGACCAACACTCAAGAGCGTAGTGCCGCTTTTGTCGGTGTGGCCACATATTCATGGAAAAAGCGTTATTCCGTAACAGGAACCTACCGTTATGAAGGAACAAACCGAATGGGAAAGAGTCGCAGTGCCCGTTGGCTTCCCACCTGGAACGTCTCCGGTGCCTGGAACGTTCACGAAGAGCCTTGGTTTGACAAACTCAGTTCAGTGCTGTCGAATCTCACGTTCAAGCTGTCTTATTCTTTGACAGCAGACCGTGGACCCTCATTCGTAACAAATTCGCGTGTTGTAATAATGGCCGATAATCCTTGGCGTCCATCCGCTGATGTTACGGAATCTGCTCTCTATATCGATGCGCTGGCTAATGAAGATCTTACTTATGAGAAAAAGCATGAGTTTAACTTCGGTTTTGAAGCCGGTTTCTTGAAGAATCGTATCAACTTGTCATTCGATGCTTATACTCGCCGCAACTATGACCTTATCGGTATAGTAAACACAGAGGCTGTAGGTGGAGAACAGGCGAAATACGGTAATGTGGCAAAGATGAAGTCAAGTGGTATTGAGCTTGCTCTTAGTACGGTCAATATCAAAACAAAGGACTTCACTTGGACTACGGACTTCATATATAGTTACATGAAGAATGAGGTGACGGAACTGAACACCATGAACCGTATGTATGAATATCTTTCTGGTAACGGCTTCTCAATGGTCGGCTATCCTCGTGGAAGTATATTCTCTATTCCTTTCATGGGACTGAATGAAGAGGGATTGCCTACATTCTTGGATCAGGATGGAAATGTCAGCGTTTCCGGCGTCAATGTTCAAGAGTATGATCCAGAGAAATTGAAGTTCTTGAAATATGAAGGTCCGTCAGAACCGACCAATGTGGGAAGTTTCGGTAACGTATTCAGATATAAAAATTTCAGTTTGAACGTATTCATAACATATTCGTTTGGTAATGTCGTACGTTTGGATCCGATTTTCTCTAACGAATACGATGACCTCGTGTCGATGCCGAAAGAGTTTAACAATCGTTGGATTGTGCCTGGCGATGAATATAGAACCAATATTCCTGTTATCGCAAGTAAGATTCAGAATAAAAACGATTCGGAGTTGAGCAAAGCTTATCAGGCATACAACTATAGTACGGAACGTGTCGCAAAAGGTGATTTTATCCGAATGAAAGAGATTTCTCTCGGTTATGAGTTCCCCTCAAACATAACTCAAGCGTTGAGAATTTCTAATCTCTCATTGAAACTTCAGGCAACAAATCTTTTCCTGCTCTATGCAGATAAGAAACTGAATGGGCAAGATCCTGAATTCTTTAATACAGGAGGTGTGGCATCGCCTATGCCTAAGCAGTTTACTTTGACTTTAAAGGTTGGTATTTAAAAATAGAAACAGAACGAAAATGAAGAGAAGTAATTTATTATATATATTGGGGTTGTCTCTTTTTGCCGGATTGTCTTTCACTTCTTGTGATGACTTCCTTGACGAAAATCCGGACAACCGCACTGAGCTCGATACTGAAGAAAAAGTAATATCATTGCTTACTTCTGCATATACACGTCATAGTTATGCGATGATTAATGAATGTCTGTCAGATAATACGGACGATATGGGTCCACGTTATTCCAAGTACGATGACAGATTCATAAAGCAGGCTTATACGTGGAATGACATGACCGAAGTTGATAATGATGGCGTGATGAATATGTGGACAGATAGCTATAATGCAATATCTACAGCAAACCACGCACTTCAAGCTATAGCAGAGATGCCGGAGCCGTTGGAGCCCAAAATGAAAGAGGCAAAGGGCGAGGCCTTGATGTGCAGGGCATACCATCATTTCTTGCTGGTGAATGAATTCTGTCAGAATTACAATGCGAACACCAGCAATACGGATTTGGGTATTCCGTATATGCTATCTGTTGAAGCAGGCCTGAATCCGCATTATGAGCGCGGTACGGTTGCAGAGGTGTATGCCAAAATCGCGAAAGACATAGAAGACGGATTGCCTTTGGTTGGTGATACGCATTACAGCCAGCCTAAATATCACTTTAATAGACAAGCTGCTTATGCTTTTGCAACGCGTTTCTATTTGTTCTACGAGAAATGGGATAAGGCAGTCGAATGTGCGAATGTTTGCCTCGGCACATCTCCGAAATCTCTTTTGCGTGATTGGAATGAGATGGAGAGTTATGGTATTACCAATAATCTTGATCCGCGAAACAATCTCTATATCAAAGCTTCAGCTAAGTGTAATTTTTTGATGACTACCGCGGTTTCCGGAGCCGGTATATTCTTCTCTAATTATATTATGGCAACAAAGTATTCTCATAACAGTTTCATTTCTAAGAATGAGACTTTGGAAGCCAATAATCTTTGGGGAGAATATACAATGATGCGTTGTCTTCCGTTGGTATTCAAAGGTGGTACTATGGACAGAGCGCTTGTCGCAAAGACTCCTATGTTGTTTGAAGAAACCGATCCTGTATCAAAAACCGGATATTATCATACAGTTGCTGTGCCTTTCCGTGCGGATATAACACTGTTGGAACGCGCCGAGGCTTATGTTATGTTGAAGCTGTATGACAAAGCCTGTGCTGATTTGACAGTATGGATGCAGAATTGGACAAAATCCAATATGACGTTGACTACAGATGTAGTGAAGAACTATTATGACAATATGGCTTATTACACTTCTTTCGCTCCTACTCAGAAGCGTCATCTTTATCCGGCTTTCGAGATAGAGGGAGAGGGTAGTGTACAGGAGAGCATGTTGCAGTGTGTTTTGAACTTCAAGCGTCTTGAAACGATCCATGAGGGATTGCGTTGGTTTGATATTAAGCGATATGGTATTACCATAACCCGCCGTCAGATGAACTCGGACAGTGAGCCGGAGATTTATACAGATTCTCTTTTGGTGAAAGACCCGCGTCGTGCTATTCAGTTGCCTAATCAGGTCGTAATAGCAGGTATGGAGCCTAATCCAGGACTTTATGGACCGACACCTGGCTTTCAGATGAATAAGTAAGGAATGACTTTTATAAAGCGAAAATAAAGAAACAATGAGAAGAAACTTCATATATTCATTATTATTGGCAGGAGTAGCCATGTCGATAACAACTTCTTGTTCGGAGGATGATTTGTCCTCAGAAAGTGTGATTGCAGTGGACGTGGTGGAGAGGACTCCTTTTGATGATTGGCTTGATGTTAATTATGTTCAGCCGTTCAATATCGTAGTCAAGTATCGTTACGAATATAATGAAAGTGACGAGAACTATTACACCGTGCCTGCTCAGTATGATCAGGCCGTAGAGATGGCGCATATAGTGAAGTATAGCTGTATAGACGCTTACATCGAGACTGCTGGAATGGAATTTACATGTAACTACTTTCCGAAACTCTTCTATTTAGAGGGTGAATTCCACTATCGCAACAACGGTACGTTTGAACTTGGTACTGCAGAGGGCGGACGAAAGATTACCCTTATGGGTGTTAATTACATTGACATGTTTAAGGATAATGTGGACGATTTGAATACTTATTATCTTAAGACCATACATCACGAGTTCAGTCATATTCTGCACCAGACTTATGAGTATCCGTCTTCATTCCAGTTGATTACTCCGGGCTATTTGTCAGACAAATGGAGTAATCCGGAATTCCAGGCAGATCATTTGCAGCGTGGCTTTATTACAGACTATTCCCAGCATTCGCATCGTGAGGATTTTGCCGAAATGCTTTCTACCTATCTGACAAATACTCAGGAGAAGTGGGATGAGTGGATGGATGAGGCAGACGGAACTCTTGAGGAACCTGCAGAGGGTCGTGGTCTTATTGAGCAGAAGTTGGATATTGTGCGCAATTACATGCAAGAGACATGGAATATTGATATTGATGCACTTCGTGAATCTATATTGCGTCGTGAGCATCACATCGTAGATGGCAAGGTGGATTTGAGTGATTTGAGCGTAAATTAAAAATGAGAATGATTATGAAAAATAGCATTATAAGAATTGCAGTATTGCTTTGCGCTGTTCCCGTGCTTCTCACATCATGTCTGAAAGATCAGGAAGATGTGTTTGATGACTCTTCAAACAGCCGGATGCAGCAGACCTTAAAAGAAACAAAAGACGTTTTGATGAGTGCTGCAAACGGATGGGTGATAGACTATTATGCCGGTATAAATGCTGCTCATGGCGGTTATGCCTTTGCCGTGAAGTTCGACGAATCTACATGTACGGCTGTTTCAGAACGTATAACGGAACCTTGTACTTCTTATTATAAGTTGACGACCGACAATGGCCCCGTGTTGACATTCGATACATATAATAAGGTTTTGCACGATATGGCAACGCCGAGCATGAGCAACTATGAAGGAAAAAATGCGGATTTTGAATTCCTGGTGATGAGCGCAACTCCGGAAATGATTGTTCTAAAGGGAAAGAAAACCCAGAATGTCATGCGTATGTTCCCCCTTTCCATGCCGGCTGGCGAATATGTGGAGAAAGTGCGTACAATGGCGGATGAAGTGGTATTCAGTACTGCAAAAGGACTTGTCGGCGGCAAAGAAGTTGAGGCAAAATTCGATGTGGACAATAGACAAGTGAAGTTTGTGACAACCGAACCTGCCGATTCTATAAGTGTGCCGTTCACTTATACAGACAAGGGTATTCGTCTGCAGTCATTCATCGGCGAGGGCTCTTATGCTTTTGACAGTTTCAGTTTTGATAGCGAGAATACACGTCTGATGGCTCTTAATGCTGGTGGTCAGGTGATTTCGATGGATTGTTTCCGTCCCGAGAATTGGCGAGACTATATAACCTTTGAAGGAGAATACACGTTATATACCGCTGGCGGCAAGTATTCTGTTTCTCTCGTACCGTCAGAGGATGGAACCGGATATCTTATGAAGGGACTTAACCCTAAGTTTGATATTCTTTGTAATTATAGCAAGGGTAGGGGGGCACTTACTATTTCTACTCAGTTGATTGGAGAAGAAGATGGAGTGCAGATACAGTTAGCTTTGCTTGACACGGATGGCTCATATCTGTCGTGGTCTCCCGAGGTCGGCCTTGTCATAAGTGCCAATGTCAAAAATGAGAAAGAGTATATTGTGACGAGCAATGGTTACGAAGACTTTGTTTCAGGCGGACTTATTCTGTGGTGTTTCCAGAATGGGGAGTCTCTTGATGGAGCTGATGTCCGAGACTTCTTCTCTTCCCACAAATCTTGGTTGATTTCCGGTAATTATGTTTTGGATGGAATGACCCGAATGGTAAAAAAATAATTGATTATGAATAAGATACTGACTATAATATTGGCAATGACAGCAATGTGTGTTGTCGTTTCTTGTAGTGATGATGACGAAGTTGGCAGCGAATACCTTGCTGCTAAACAAATATCAGTTGCTCGTTCTACAGTTTCAGATATGCCGGCAGAGGGAGGTGAAGGTATTGTGGAGGTACAATCATCACGTGATGTTTCTGTTTCGTCAAATTCAGCATGGTGTTCTTTCAGTATGGATAATGGCGTTATAAAAGTAATTGTAGAGCCGAATACTGGTTTAGAAGGACGTACAGCTATATTGACAATAACAGATGGTTCAGAAACTATGACCGTTCCTGTGTTGCAAAGAGGTATGATTTTTGAAGTAAGTGGAGAAAAGAGTATAACTCTTGCTGGTCATATAGACGAGAAAGTTATACGAACGGTTTCTCATACATATCCTGTTTCTGTTTCTGCGACAAAGGATTGGATTGATGCTTCGATTGATGGTGAAGAACTGACGATATCCATCGCCAGGGGAAATGGACAGGAACCTGTTCGTAAAGGTGTAGTGAAAGTTTCTTCTTGTGGTTATGAGGACCAGATTGAAATCACGCAATATGATTTTACGGGTGCTTATAACTTGTCTGGATATGACGCGAAAGGGCAACCAATATCCTATTCTGGGAATATTATTGGTGGAGAAACGGTGGATAGATTGTATTTTTGTCCATCAGATTTTGCGGGGGTTCAGATTCCGATGAACTTTTCGTTAGAAAGTTTATATTTGTCATTTTCAGCGGGCTCGTACTGTCAGCGTTATGGAAGGTTCTATGTTTATTCGTCTCTTGTAGACGTTAAGACAGTTCCAGATCCAAATCATCCGGAAAATAAGGGTGCTGTTGCTCTAAATGATACTGTAATTATTGGTGGAAATATAATGATGGATAGCGGAAATGTTACTTGTAGTTTCTCAAATGAGGGAAAAGGTTCTTGGCTTAGCGACATAATGCTTTCTTGTGGTAATATACATGCTGTTACTTTTACGGCAACTACTTTCCGCCTGAATACGTCAACGGTACAGAATATTGCATTGGCGCGAAACATTCTGATGGAAATAGAACAACCAGTTCTTGATAAAATTCAATAACGGAGGATTTATGGTTGGGCATGTATATACATGCCCAACCAAAGAACCAATATAAATAGGGTAACTAATATTTTATTAAATTAATTAAGCGTATGAAAAAGTTTACATTATTGTTTGCAGCTTTTGCCATTTCTGTTTGTGCAGATGCTCAGACGAGTTTTGACGGTTGGTCAAAAATGAAAAAAGATCTTTGTTCTAAGAACTCTCTTAAATTAGAGAAGCCTTTCAGTGTGACATCTATAAGCAATTCTACGGTAATGTCACAACCCTTGAACAAGGTGAAAGGTGCTAAGATGGCATCAAAGACAATTTCCCGTGAAGAAGAGCAACTGACTGCAGAGGCTGCTTATTTTAGTGGAGCAGTTTTGGGAACTTATTATCCATTCTCAATGGGTGTGACTATGGTTAATGCAGCTGTGGCTTATGGATCTAATGAAGTATATGTTCTTCCTTATGGTGATTTGAGTGAATATCTTTCTTTCATTGCTGGTAAAATAGAGGAAGAGCCGAATAGATTTTCTGAGGCAGGTGTTGATTCTTTGACTTTTGTCAATGGCCAAGTTGTGGGAGGGCTTACTTCTGGTGTGGAACTCTGCATTTATGATTGTGATGTCACTGGCTCTGGTCAAACAGGATTCACGGCTGTTCCCAGTCAAGCACCAACCTTTGGCGGATATTATGTCCGTTCTACAGGGGAGGTGATAATTCCTGCAATGGTTGGTGTGTTTGCAAAAGGAACAACGGATTTGTATACAGATGTATATATGGATCTTGATGTATATCCTGAAACATATTTCATGGAGTCTATTTATCTGGCAACTGCTAGCGCAAATGATTATTTTGATGACAATAAAGTTGTAACATCAGATCCAAAGTATCCTGTTCTTGCCTATATAGGTAATGATGGTTTCTATGTACGTGGTGGTAATTTGTCAGCAGGTGTTGGAAATGAGTGGCTGAGTGTTACTCCGGCTAGCGATGGTTCTTCTAATTATGCGGTAACAGAGAATCAATATATCAACACTTTTGGGTTTACTAATAAAGATGGAAGTAAATTTTCTGCTGATTGCGTAACACAACCAATAGGCTCTGATTTGCGTGGAAAAGATGAAATGCTTGTCGGAATGTCAATGGATGCTCAGTATAATATTACTCTTTCTGCTTTGAATGGCGAAATGTTGGGCGGTTTTCTTTATGGAGAGGATTTCATTAATGACGAAAGTAGAGCAGGTTATTATAATGCATTGTCAAATTGGAAAGTATTGATCTCTTCGGATCTTTTAGTTAATGGCATCAAGGGTGTGAGCACCGAGTCTGGCAAGGTTGCTGCAAAGGAATATTTCGACCTCTCTGGCCGCAAGGTTGAGAACACAACCAAGGGTCTCGTTATCGAGAAGGTCAGATATACTGACGGTAAGACCGTTAGCCGCAAGGTGGTTAAGTAAGCGATAGACACGCACAAAACAGACAATCATATATTTGAAGAAAACGGGCGGACTGCAAAACTGCAGTCCGCCCGTTCTTTTGTATTGCTTGGCACATGTGCTCCGGACAAAATAAGATTATGTCTCTACATGTGATATTATGGAGGAGTGAAATTGTGTGGAGAAACGAACTTGTGTGGAGGAATGAGATTATGTGAATAGTTGACCGTCATTTGTCTTTTTGCTTGTGTCATACCAGTTTCATTTTAGCTGGTTGTATGTTAAATAGTAGAAAAATCGCCATTATTCTTTTGGAAAAGTTTTGTGAATAATAGAAATTTTGCTATTTTTGCATTGTGAAATAACAAATACACTAAAGAATGAAGAGCAGTGAATTACATAGAAGATTTATCAAGGCCGGTTACCGATTCGACCATGCGGAGGGAAGTCACTACTTCTACATCAAGGATGGACAGTTGACCGAACCAATCCCGTATCACGGGTCAAAAGAAATGTTCCAACCACTTGCAAACAAACTGATTAAAAAGTACGGAGTGTAAGAGTTCCGTGCTTTGAAACAAAATAAAGTCTAACCCAAAAGAACCAAAGAGTCATGGAAAAGATTATAATGATTGTAGGAGCATCAAAGGATATGTTAAACGCATATTCAGACAACTGCGACGGTATCTACGCAGGAGGTGATACCATTGAGGAGGTTAAAGCAGATACTGCGGAGGCAATACGTTTAATCAAGAAGAACTTGCCTGAAGACAGATGGCCGGAACAAATCAAGGGCGACTATGAAATAGAATGGCGATTCGACGTTCAAAGTTTTCTTGAATATTACTCAGGTTTTATGTCTCTTGCCGGTATGGAGAAGATGACAGGTATCAATCAGAAGCAACTGTCCAACTATCTCAATCATCGTGCCGTACCTCGCAGAAAACAAGCTGATCGCATCCTTACGGGTATTCATCGTTTTGCACAAGAACTGTTGAGCATAACACTCTGATTTGTTATTTGACAAAAACAATCAGTGTTGCCGGAGTAGAAATACTTCGGCTTTTCTTTGTATGACGGGCATGTCATACATCTATGGTGAAATTGCGACCATGTTTGCGGATAGACTCTCTGTCATTCTTTTTGTGCGTTTTTGGTGACGTTTGTGTTGTCGGGAATTTCTTTCAGTCTGCTGATTCTTTCGTCAATCAGCTGCTTGTACCGTTCTTTCAGTTCTTCTGTGATGAATGACGAGTCTATGACCATGTTCCACCCGTCGCGGCATCCTATGAGTTTGTTGACGATATTCTCTGCGATTTTTTGTTCTATTCCGGATGCTTTCATGGCGTCGATGAATGACGGGCGCGAGAAGCCGGTGTTCACCTCACTGTTGTCTGCTCCGGCCCCGACGAGCGGCATGGCGAGTTCGTCACGGTCGTTTATGCCGGTGAGCAATACGGACAGGAGGTCGTATGATGGGGAGAGGCGGTAGCCGATGCCGTCAGTCTCAATCAGAGAGAAGTTCTTGCAGTGCATGTCCGAGTTGCCGGTCATCCACGAGAATATGACGACGGTCCAAAAGCGCTGCACGTCGAGCATGGGCGAGGCCGAATATCGTTTGATTGTTTCGGCCAGTTGCAGATAAGCCCCTCTGTATTTATGTTCCGTCAGCCTGTTGGTCAGTTGACAGAAGTCGAGCATGGACAGTTTACGGCCTTTCTTGTCCCTGTCCATGCGTCTGGTGATGTATGCCAGTTCCCCGTCTCCCATTCTTATCAGTCCGTGTCTGGCGGTCTCGATGCCGGCAGCTTCGGCCATCTTCATTGTCAGGTCCTCCAGCTCCGGCATGGCCGTGTATGTCGGACTTTGCGGTTTCAGGATGAAGTTACCCCATAGTCCGACGATGGTCAGCTTGTCCGGTTCGTTCTTTCCGCCGCGGTTTATGTCCAATGAGAGTTTCGGCTGTACGCCGGTGACGGAAGTGCTCTTTTCGAGTATTTGCAGGGCGAGTGCCTCTATGTTGTCTCTGGTGTATTGCAGTTCCGGGATCTTCCGCGTTCCGAACAGCTTCTGCGCGCAGGCCGGATGATAGTCTCCAGTGGTCTCCTGTCCGATATCCCTGTAGCAGCATAGACATTTTTTAGTTTGTTTCTCCATATTCTCTCACGCTTATGTTTCCGATGCAGTCTTTACAGCACGTGACCAAAAGTTTCATCCGGTCACGCGGGTTTATCTTCCATGTCTTGTCTACGATGTCGAGCATCCAGCCTTCCGGTATCAGGCCGTCAAAGACAGGGAAGAGAAACTCCTTCTCAAACACCTCCTCTTGAAGAGGCATTGTGGGGCTTAGTGGCACAGCCCCCTCGCTTTTGATATATTTCTCGTCATATCTGAATGTATATCCGTCAGAGTTCTCGACGAGTGTGCCGCAGAAGCGGTCGTTGATGTAAATGTTTGCCCGTGTCATAGCAGTTTCATTTTAGCCGGTTGCAGCTCTTCCCCGAACAGATAGAGCACTTGGTTGACCTTGTCCATCTGTACCGTGGTCTTGCCCCGTTCCAGTTCTCTGATGAATCTTATTCCTACGCCCGTCCGCTCGGATAGTTCAATCTGAGTGAGGTGGAACAGTTTTCTTTTGGCGCGGATGTATTCTCCTATTTCCATAAGCCGGTTGGTTTCTGATTATGTTGTTTGAATGTTAACCCCCGTACGGGTATAAAACAATCATACAGACTGAATATTAGTCCCGTGCGGGTATAAAACCGTTGTCAGGGCCGCGTAATAAGCCCTTACGGGTACAAAGATACATAAAAAGACCGAATATTGTACCCGCAAGGGGTTATTTCTTTGGATTTTATTGTGCTTTTACTGTTGGTGGGATGGTGTTGGGCAGACGTCTTATCCTCGAAAAAGTGTGGTGGAATGGTTGATATATCCTCGAAAAAGTGTGTTAAAATGACAAATGTATCCTCGAAAAAGTGTGTTAAAACGACGAATATATCCTCGAAAAAGTGTATCTTTGCATCGTAAGTATGTTGATTTAAAGGTGTTTAGCTTATTATGAAACGGAAGATAATAAAACAGCTGAGAGAGTGGAAAGAATCATCTCATCGGAAACCGCTCGTTCTTCTTGGAGCGCGTCAGGTGGGGAAGACGTGGATGATGAAGCATTTCGGAGAGCTTGAATTTGAAAATGTGGCTTATGTCAATTGCGATGAAGAGCCGTTGGCAAAGGATTTGTTTGAGTCAGATTATGACATACCGAGGATTCTGCTCATGCTTCAGGCCATCACCGGCACGCGGGTGGAGGCCGGCCGGACGTTGATCATATTTGACGAGCTTCAGGAAGTGAGGCGCGGGCTGCACTGTCTGAAATATTTTCAAGAGAACGCTCCTGAGTATCATGTGATTGCGGCCGGTTCGCTGCTCGGGGTCACTATCGGCCGTGGCGAATCCTTTCCGGTGGGAAAGGTTAACATGCTCAACATGTATCCGATGGATTTCGAGGAGTTTCTGATGGCTACGGACAATGTCCCGTTGTGTGAACTGCTACATCACCCGGGGTGGGAGATGACCGACGTGCTCCGCGTGAAATACATAGAACTTCTCCGCCAGTATTATTTTGTCGGCGGCATGCCGGAAGTTGTTGCCGGATATATCGCAGATCATGACCTGAAGGAAGTGCGCCTCAGGCAGCGTGAGATACTTGACGCTTACAGGCGTGACATATCCAAGCATACGACGGCGACAGAGACGGTCCGTATCGGACAGGTTCTGGGTTCGCTTCCTTCGCAGCTGGCCAAGGAAAACAAGAAGTTCATTTATAATGTAATCAAGAAGGGTGCGCGGGCAGCGGAATATGGACTTGCCATACAGTGGCTGATCGATGCCGGCATAGTGCATAAGGTCTGCCGTGTCAAGGAGCTGCAGATGCCGGTAAAGTTTTATGAAGACCTCGGGGCGTTCAAGCTCTTCTTGCTTGACTGCGGATTGTTGGGTTGTATGGTCGGGGCTCCGGCCAGTCAGATGCTGGTCGGTGACAATGTGTTCACGGAGTTCAAGGGTGCCTTCACGGAGCAGTTCGCCCTTCAGCAGCTTGCCGCGATGGACGTTCCGGTCTATTATTGGAGCAGTGAGACGACGTCGGCCGAGATTGATTTTGTGATACAGACGGACGAACGGGTTATCCCTGTTGAAGTCAAAGCGGAAGTGAATGTCAGGGCGCGATCGATGGCTGAATATATAAAGAGTCATCCGGCTCAGAACCTGAAAGGTCTGCGCATATCCATGCTTGGCTATCGTGACCAAGAGTGGATGGAGAACATCCCGCTGTATGGTGTACAGAAGTATTTTGATGCGGCAGCGGAAGAGTGAGGAAATAGCCTCGTACTCTCAATTTATAGAATTTTCACTTCCCCCCCCCGGTATATGGATTCCCTCGTTTGACGGGAGTGGCGGAAGCGACTGTTTATATACTGTAAAGTTCATCCGGCATGTAGGAAGACAAAATATGGTCGCGACCGCTTCCGTGCCAGTTTATTCAATCTTTCGGTCGGGTGATATTTGTGTGATTTTTATTGGTGGTTGTGCGGTTGCCTTCGTGGCACGGAGGCGGTCGCGACCCTACTTTGTTATTCCGGATGACCCATCTTAAATTCTTACAAAATTCTGTATGCAAAAAATCCCGTTTTTGCTCGTTTTCGTCGTGTTTCTGATGCCGTAAGGGCCCCGTTGGTCCGGGGCGATGATCGCCGGCCGCCGGATTTTTGAAGTGTCGGTAAGCCGGGAGGGCCTTACGGCTCTTCCGGAACGAAGATTTTGCAAGGTTTTTGCTTACTGATTTTGTCCGAAAAAGCCGCCGTTTTTCTGCCGTAAGGCCCTTATTGGTCTGCGACGGGGCCGCTTTCGTCGTGCAACGGCAGCCTTGTTGCAATGCCGCGGGGGCCCCGTTGCAGACCAATAAGGGCCTTACGGCAGACCCGCCGCGGCGCCGTTGTTTTCCGGCGGGGATGAAGCTGTCTGTAAATAACTGAAGATGAGTCGGTTGCAGAATTTGTAAAGATTGCGTCACGAAGACCCCTAAATTTTGATACGCGCGTGTTTGCGATATTTTGAGGCAGGGAAAGAAAAAATCAGAAAGTCCCCATTCTCGCGGGCTTAAAAACAGGAAAAATCAGGACAAGTGGCGGGGCCCTCGGGCCTTCCCCAAGCTACTCTCTGCACACATTTTCCTGTTTATACCAACACGACATGCCCTTTTGAAAGTCTTTAAGTGGGGTAATCTCACTCCCCTCCTTTCCAAGGAGGGGTTAGGGGTGGTTGAACAATAACTTTCTGTAAATCATTATTTTAAATAACGGTTGGTGACTAACCACCCCTAAGAATGTGGTTCTGCAACACCCTCAGTGAGATTACCCCACTTAAAGACATTCAAAAGGGCATGTCGTGTTTGCGCTTTCTCCGCGTCTTTGCGCACTTTGCGTTAAAATATAAAATCTCTGTGTCTCCGTGTCTCCGTGTTCAAAATATAAACGAATTGTTGCGACATACTTACCATCTACCATCTGACATCTACCATCTAACATTTACCATCTACCATTTACCATCTCCCATCTCCCATCTCCCCCCCCCGCAGGCACCCTCCCCTTGGGGAGGGCCGGGGTGGGGCCTTTCCTTGGTGGGGCCTTTCCTTGGTGGGGCCTTTCCTTGGTGGGGCCTCTCCTTGGATAAGCCTCCCCTTGGTGAGGCCTCTCCTCCGCTTTTTTCGCCGTTTTGTTACTTTTTCCACGAAAAACGTGGCTGATTATCAATTAATTGTTTAATTTTGCAAACGTATTTAAAGAAATAACATATAGACTATATGAGAAAATTTATTGCAACAGCTGTCCTTGCATTGACTTTTGCCCTCAATGCCTCAGCCCAACTGCCATCGGTGACGCTGAAGGACATCACGGGTAAAACCGTGCGCACGGACACACTCTCGAACGACGGCAAACCGTTCATCATCTCCTTCTTTGCCACATGGTGCAAACCCTGCAACCGCGAGCTCACCGCCATCAGCGAGGTCTACGACGAGTGGCGTGAGGAGACCGGAGTCAAGGTCATCGCCGTCAGCATCGATCAGGCGCAGAACATCAACAAGGTCAAGCCCCTCGTGGACAACAACGGCTGGGAATATGACGTACTGCTCGACCCCAACAGCGACCTCAAGCGTGCGCTGGGTATCCAGATGATTCCCTACGTCCTCATCGTCGACGGCAAGGGCAACATCGTCTACAAGCACAACGGCTACACCGACGGTGCCGAGGTCGAACTGATAGAGAAGGTGCGCGAACTGCAGAAATAAGCCGACGTAAACGATTTGACAGCAACGATAATGATATCCAAAAGAATAATGACCAACAGACTTTTATGCCTGTTCGGCGCGGCGGTTGTAGTCTGCTCGGCTGCGGCCCAGAGCGACCGTCAGAAGACCGTCACGGTCACCGGTAGCATCCAGAGCGACATCCTCGTCCCCGAGGAGGACGCGAAGATCGGCACGGGCGACTATCGCGACGACGTGCTGACCAACACCTACGCCGAGGTGAACCTGCTGAGCAAGTATAACGACAACGAATATCTCGACGCCGGCCTCCGGTTGGAATATCTCGAGCATCCGCTGCCCGGATTTGACCGCAACTTCAAGGGCTGGGGACTGGGCAACGCCTACGTGCGTTTCCACATGAAGCGCGTCGAGGTGACGGCCGGCAACTTCTATGAGCAGTTCGGTTCCGGATTTATCCTCCGCACCTACGAGGAGCGCAGTCTCGGCATCGACAACTCCCTGCTCGGCGGCCGTGTGACCGTCACCCCCGTGGATGGCGTGACCATCAAGGCCCTCACCGGAAAACAGCGCAACTACTGGACCTACAACGACGCCCTCATCTCCGGTGCCGACGTGGAGATCGGACTGGAAAACTGGATCCGTTCGTTCCGCGACAACGGCACATATCTGACCCTCGGCGCGTCGTTTGTCAACAAGCATGAGAAGGACGAGGTCATCCAGCTGGTCGAAGACCCGCGTTACCGCCTCAACCTGCCCGAGAATGTCAACGCCTTTGACGTCAGGGCACGCTTCCAGAAGGGCGGACTCAACGTTCTGGCCGAATACGCCCAGAAGTCTCAGGACCCCGTCTACGACAAGCTCTACCCCTACATCTACCGCAAAGGCTATGTGGCCATGCTTTCCGGCTCCTATTCGCAGCGCGGACTGAGCGTCCTGCTGCAGGCCAAGCGCAGTGACAACATGGCGTTCAAGAGCCGTCGCCGTCTCGACGAGGGCGCGCTGACGTCGTCGTTCATCAACCATCTGCCGGCCTTCACGCTCGACCACACCTACGCTCTGGCCGCCCTCTATCCCTATGCGACCAACGCCAACGGCGAGTGGGCCTATCAGGCGGAACTGGGATACAACTTCAAGAAGCGCACCGTGCTCGGCGGAAAATACGGCACGAAGGTCAAGGTCAACTACTCCCACGTGCACGGCATCAACCGCACCGACCGCGACGGCGCGATGACAGCCCCGGGCGGCTACGGCACCGACGGCTACGGCTCGGCGTTCTGGAAGTGGGGTGATGGCATGTACTATCAGGACCTCGACGTCCAGTTGGAGAAGAAGCTGACGAAGTCGTTCAAGCTCAATCTCATGTACATGAACCAGTTCTACAACCAGACCGTTGTCGAAGGCCACGGCGGCATGATCCATTCGGACATATTCGTCGCCGAAGGCAAATATCAGTTCAACCGCAAGTTTACCCTGCGCGGCGAGGCACAGTATCTCTCCACCGACCACGAGAGCGGCGACTGGGCCTTCGGACTGCTCGAGCTGTCTATACTCCCCCGCTTCATGGTCACGGTCAGCGACATGTACGGCCGTCCCGAAGTCGACGGAGCTTATCAGTCGCGTGAGCACTATTATTCCGGTTCGGTCACCTACGCCCACGGCGGCCATCGCCTTCAGGTGGGCTACGGACGTACGCGCGCCGGCTACAACTGCTCCGGCGGTGTGTGCCGATATGTCCCCGCGTCGAAGGGTGTCACCGTCTCTTATAACTATAATTTCTAAGCCGACAGGCCAAATCCATTATGAAGATGAAGATCAGAAACGTTATATATGCCTTGGCCTGCGCCGTCATGACGCTGGCCTCATGTGATACGGTGGACAAGAACGACCGCTATCTGTCCTACGACGACGGCCTCGGCGGCATCACCGACGGCACGGACGACAGCGGCCGACCCACGTCGGTCCAGCGCGCCGTGCTCATCGAGGACTTCACGGGCCAGATGTGTGTCAACTGTCCCAATGCCGTCCCTGTCATCGAGGGATTGGAGCGCATTTATCCCGGCAAGATAGTCGCCGTGGCGATACACGCGGGAATGGTGCTCCCGCCCGCTCTCGGCAATCTCGCCTTGCAGACCGAGGTCGGCGAACAATACTACAATGACGCCGGCCGTCCCGCACAGCCGGCCGGCCGCATAGGCCGCGTCGGCGGTACGTCTCTGCCCGACAAGTGGGCCGCCGGCGCACAGGATGTTCTGCGCCAGCAGTCGCCCGTGTGGCTCGGTGTCAATAGCGCATACGACGCTGCCACCCGCAAGGTGAACATCGCCGTCGAGGCCTATGGCATTGAGGCTGCTTCCGGCAATCTGCAGATCTGGCTCACTGAAGACGGCATCGTCGCTCCGCAATTTCTCCCGGACGGCGGCCGCGACATGAACTACGTCCACAACCATGTCTTCCGCGCCGCGGTCAACGGAGCCTATGGCGAGTCGTTTGCCATCGCGAAGGGCGAGGACAAGACTGTCACGGCCGAAGCGACGTTGGCCGACCACTGGAATGTGGACAACATGTCGGTAGTCGCGTTCGTATATGATGCCTCCGGCGTCCTGCATGTCGTCAAACAGCCGGTGATTCCGGAACCGGACGAGACAGAGGATGCAGATGAATCAGTAGAATAATAATATATAATAAAGGATATAGAATATGAGGATTTTAACCCGAACATTATTTTTACTTGCGGCGCTGATTGCATGGAGCACAGGCGCAAGTGCACAGGTGGACAATACGTTCCGCTTCGTGGACAACAAGACCGGCAACGTGATTCCCGACGGCGGTACTTATACGACCTTGGCCGAACTGATAGACAAGATGCCGGAGTTCCCCGGTGTTGTAATGTCGCTCGAAGCCCCCTTCGATATCTCCGTGGAGAACACCACGGGTACAGCCGCCTTTGTTGCGGCAGAGCTCATCACCGAGCAGATGACCAACGGACGCATCCGCTGCTGCTTCCCTGTCGACTGTCAGGATCCCATGCCGGAGGAATATGTGACCGGTACCGGTGCTATTAACGGAGGCACAATGAAGAAGTTGGAGACAGAGTGGTTTCCCGTGGAGGGCGAATACGGCACGGCCAAAGTGACCATTCAGCTTAGCTTGATGGCAGAAAATCCGTTGCTGCCCGGCAACTATGAATGGGTTGCCTATGGTCCGAAGATCACCGTCAACTGCGTCTATGCAGACCCCGCAGGCATCAATGACGCCACACGAGTCGACACAATGACCGAAACGGCACGCTACGGACTCGACGGCCGCAAGCTGACCGCGCCTTCTCGCGGCATCAACATCGTCAAGATGGCCGACGGAACGGTGCGTAAGATATTGGAAAAATAAACTAATTAATGGTTATTAGAATATGGTAAGAAGATTACTCTTTTGCGTGGCGCTGTTGGCTTGCTTCTTCGGCGCTGGTGCGCAGGTGCAACGTGTGGCCGATAACGTAGGCCCGTGGGTTAAGTGCGATCGGCCGTTGGGCTTTCCGGCAGTCGGCTTCAGTGGCGTGAACGTTCCTCTGAAGGCTGCGTCGCTCGACGGAACGACCCTTTGGGGCTATTATATGGGCGATATGGGCGGCCTGTCCGGTCTCGGCGTCTCTCAGCCCACGACCTATTGGGTGGGCTATTATGTCGAGTCCAATGACATATTGAAAGGCGGAAGCATCAGCGGAGTCAACGTCCCGCTGTTCACTACCGACAATATGACGGACTTCAGTGTGTGGATATCCAAGAACCTTTCCACCTACGATGTGTCTCAGGACGTGCCGATGGAGAACCTCAAGGGCGGCGCTTACAACGCCATCGCGTTGGACGAGCCTTATGCAATCCCCGAGACGGGTGTGTATGTGGGTGTGAAATTCACCATCAGTAAGGTTGTCACGCAAGGTGATGCTTATCCCGTTCTGACGTCAGACAATGCTTACGACATGTCGCTCATAATGAAGACGAACGTGCAGGGAACGACATCGTGGGGCAACTACAGCTCGTCCTATGGCTCATTCGGTATGCAGCTCTTCCTCTCCGGCATCAATCAGCCGGCAGTGTCCGCACATGTCGGCGCAACGACGACCGCAGTGTCTTTGTCAGGAGCGGATGCAACAATCCGTGCGCTACTGCTCAGCAACGGTAAGGATGACATCAGCTCGATTGACTATAACGTGGAGATCAACGGCACAACGACATCCTATCATAAGGATTTCACACCGTCAGTGGCCGGTGGTTTCAACTCTGTCAATGAGGTGGAACTGACGTTCAAGGCTCCCGAGGCGATTCTTTCATATACAGCCAACCTCAACATCGAGAAGATCAACGGTATCGCCAATCCCGAAAGCAATCAGACGGCGATAGTCAACGGTAAGGTCGTCTCGCGCATGGCAGAACGTAAGACCGTCGTCGAGGAGTTCACCGGAACAGGTTGCGGATGGTGTCCGCGCGGTTGGGTAGGCATGGAGACGCTGAAGAAGGAGCAGCCGAATTTCATCGGAATAGCCCTCCACCTCTACAACACCAACGACCCCATGTATCTGGCAACTTACTATCGTACGGACAAACTCGGCCTTCTGGGCGCACCGTCATGTGCTTTGGACCGCAATCTGGTTGGTCTCGACCCGTATTACGGCACCGGCAGATATATAACGGAAGACTTCAAATATTGCAACGCCATCCTTCCCGACGTCGTTGTGGATGTGACCGGCGGATTCAATGAGGATAGTACGATGGTCAATGTGAAGTCCGACATCGAGTATCTCATGGACGGAAGCAAGTACAGCGTGGCCTATGTCCTCACGGCAGACAGCCTGAAGGGCACCACAACGTCATGGCGGCAGACCAACTATTATGTAGAAGCGACGGCTGCCGATGTAGACTACGACCCGATGCTGATCCCGTTCTGCTCAGGCGGAGAGTACGGATCGTCATACGTCTATCTGACATTCAACGATGTCATGATCGGAAGTTCGTACAGTGCAATGACGTTCAACCGCTTCACGGGAGCCATCACCGGTGGCGGTGAAAATAAGGCTGACGCGCTGACAGGCGGCGAAAAGGCCGGCGACAAGGAGACCAACAGCTACGTGTTGTCGATGCCGACCAAGTCGACGCTTAAAGCTGCCGTACGCAAAGATGAAGTCTATGTTGTCGCTCTGGTTATCGCCGAAGACGGCACCATCGCCAACGCCGCCCGCGCCAAGGTCATGAGCTATGACGACTATACTGCTGCCAGAATCGGCTCTGTCAAGGACGATGTCGCTCCTGCTACGGAAGTGGCTCGCTACACTCTCAACGGCGTGAAACTGACGGTTCCTCAGAAGGGCGTCAACATTGTCAAGATGAGCAACGGCGAAGTACGCAAGGTGGTAGTACGTTAATCTAAGAAGTAAAGAATTAAAAAGGAGCTATCGCGACCTGTGGTCGCGATAGCTCCTTTTTTGCTTTTTGGAGATTGTCTGCCGGCTATGGTCGGACAATAAAAAAAGGAAGTGTTGACAGCAGGACATCAGCGGATTATGATAATGTTCAGTGCGTTTCTTTTTAATATTTACAAGTATTAATATTATTACCTTTGATGTAGCGGATGGTATTATTTTGGTTATCTTTGTGCCCCAAAGAATATATATGAAAAAGTAGTCTTTACTGTAGATACGTTTGAAAAATTACAGAAGGAGGTGGCAGAAACATTACGTTTCCATATAGATGGCATGCTGAGTGACGGAGACGATGTTCCGCAGTGGCTTGTCAATGGCGATTATGAGTTTGAGTATTCATACCTTGATGTAGCCACCCTTCTAAAAGCGTGTGAGTCCTTATGCTTCGTTGGCTGCTATCAGTCGCGCCTCCGGCATTAATCAGCATCAACTCAGCCATTATGCCAATGGAATGAAGTTGTCTCGTCCGCAACAGCGGCAACGGATAATAGACGGTATTCATACTATAGGCAGACAACTTATAGATATTGTATGACAGTTTAAATGAGTAAGGATATCCTCGGAACTTCTATGTTTCGGGGCAGTTTTTACGTGCAATTTTGCGATTAAATTAATCACCAAATTGATAATAAAAAAATATATTTATCGTTTAATTAATAACGAATTTAATAATAAATAGCTATATTTGCATCATAGAAACAAGTAAGGACTGCATTATGAATACGAATCACAGAAAATCGAAATCTCTCAAGAGTACACATCCTATCGTAGGCAAATCAAATGCTTCAAAAGGAGTTGCCGTTCGTTGTGTTGCCAGTTCTTCTCCATCTGTAAGGATTAGTAGACATCCAGTGCTAAAGGGAATAGGTAGTCTGGGAACAGTAGGAAGCCGTATATCTTATTATAAGGCATATCTTATGAGTAGCAATGCGAAAGACACAGCCAATGATTGGATGTGTGTAGGAACGTCTATAAAAATTTCAATATCACAAATTAATAAAGAATTGTTTTAGATGCCAAAGGACTTCTATGTTTTGAACTGCACCCCAAAAGTTTTGTGTCTAACTTTTGGGGTGCAGTTCAGTTTCGGGGCTTTTCTTTTATTTTCCCCGCCGTTTTCTTTGCCATCCCGAATGTTTCTATTATGTTAAATAGTAGAAAATTTACCATTATTTTCTTGAAAAAGTTTTGTAAATAATAGAAATTTTGCTATCTTTGCATTGTCAAATAACAAATACAGCAAAAAAATGAAGAGCAAAGAACTGCATCGAAGATTTATCAAGGCCGGTTACCGATTCGACCATGCGGAGGGAAGTCACTACTTCTACATCAAGGATGGACAGTTAACCGAACCAATCCCGTATCACGGGTCAAAAGAAATGTTCCAACCACTTGCAAACAAACTGATTAAAAAGTACGGAGTGTAAAAGCTCCGTACTATGAAACAAAATAAAGTCTAACCCCAAAGAACCAAAGAGTCATGGAAAAGATTATAATGATTGTAGGAGCATCAAAGGATATGTTAAACGCATATTCAGACAATTGCGACGGTATTTATGCTGGAGGTGATACCATTGAGGAGGTTAAAGCAGATACCGAGGAGGCAATACGTTTAATCAAGAAGAATTTGCCTGAAGACAGATGGCCGGAACAAATCAAGGGTGACTATGAAATAGAATGGCGATTCGACGTTCAAAGTTTTCTTGAGTATTACTCAGGTTTTATGTCTCTTGCCGGTATGGAGAAGATGACAGGTATCAATCAGAAGCAACTGTCCAATTATCTCAATCATCGTGCCGTACCTCGTAGAAAACAAGCTGATCGCATTCTTACGGGTATTCATCGTTTTGCACAAGAACTGTTGAGTATAACACTCTGATTTGTTATTTGACAACGACAATCGGTGTTGCCGGAGTAGAAATACTCCGGCTTTTCTTTTATTTCCCCGCCGTTTTTTTGCCATCCCGATTTTTCTCATTACCTTTGTCACAATCAGATAGATTTATTTAGGCTTGGGGTTTGAGGCGCATATCGAATCTTAGGCTAAATTATAAAAACAGCTGTTGCGAGTTCATGCAGAAGGGATGCGCCCCTGATGCGTGAACTCTTTTAGTATTTATGAAAAAGATATTGATAGTATTATTGTCTGTTCTTTTCTCTATTTTGGGTATTAAAGCTCAGAATTTACCACAGAAGAGGCCTGTATATTGTAATGTTATGGGATATAACTTTTGGGGATTCGGCAAAGTGAAAGTACAGCTTGATATGGGGCGTAAAACAGATATAAAAGGTTTTGACGCTTTATATGGAGAAGATGGAAAGAAGTTGAAATTTAATACGATGATGCAGGTCCTTAATTATATGGGAGAGCGAGGATGGAGGGTTGTTAACACCTATTATATAACAGAGTCTTCGAAACAGAATGTTATACATTATTTGCTTGAAAAATGGATTTCTTCAGAAGATGAGATAACAGAAGGTCTGATTTTAAAAGAAGAAAACTCTAAACCATATAAACCGGGAGAGGGAGGTGATGATATGTATTAACAAAAGGAAAAACTTATAAAACGAAATCTTATAATTTATATATAATCCGCTGAGCCCCGACTTCTGTCCGACCATTTCCGTGCGACCAAAAACAAAGGGGCTGAAAATCAGCCCCTTGCTTTTGATTTGGTCGGGATGACAAGAAAATTCTGGGCTGTACTTTTTCTCGCAAACACCATGTAACCGTATCACATTTCTTTACTTATTATACTAATTGTCCGAAAACCGTCCGATTTTAAAGAGAGTATTGATGCGTTCGGACAGTTGCTCATTAATCTTTTTTAAGTCTTCAATCCGGGCATCTTTCTCTTTGATGACCATTTTTAGAGCTTCATTTTCAGATACTGTTCTGTAATCTGTACCGACTACAGAGCTATTAACGATATTGTCGTTTCCTACTACGGAGGGAATGTTCCCATTGATATCAGTAGCGGTAAATAGGCTGTCAATGGGTATATTCAGGATTGAACATATACGGACCAGAGTACTGCACTTCACATCTGGTTTTATTGCAAAGTACTTGAAGTTTCTGTGAGTCTCAGCTCCCCATAGACGTTTGCAAAAGTCGCGCTCGGTCATTCCCTTCAGTTTCAAGAGATACCGCAGCCTGTCTATGTTTAATGTATTGTAGATATATCCCATAGGTATTGTTAATATTAGTTATAAACCCCACTAAAGGAATAAAAATGCTCCAACCAAAGTGAGATACACAATTTTTTATCGTATATTTGCACGCAAAATTAACGATTAATATTGAAAATACAAAACCCAGATGGAGACAATCGAAAAAATAGACGTACGGGATTACTACAGCTGTCTGACCAAGAAAGAGAAGAGTAAACTACTTGAATATCTTATGGTCAAGTACGGTTATAATTACACGACAATTCGGGTAAAACTAACTGGAGTGCGGGCCCGTCTCAAGAGGAACGAAGAGCTTGACGTGCAAGAAGCGATAAACAACGAGAGTATATGGAGGCGATAGAGTTCTACATGACACCCAATGGCGATGTACGCTACAGATCTGGCAACAAAGAACAGCGTCTCAATGCCTTCTGTACCGATGTAATATCTAAGGTTCTGGAGTTGACGAGAGAGAGATTCCCGGCGTGTTATGCCCGGCTTGCTACAATCTATCCATATCAGTCTAATAAACCGTCAGTGCGCAGACGGGCTGAATTTGACATGGTATCACGTTTTATCCGGTGTAACTTCGGAGAGCATGACCTCCTAACTAATGACATTGAGCATGATATCATGTATTTCGAGGAGGTTAAGTGCCCTTTACGGGGCGGATTTTGCCCTGACGAAAATATTATATGTAAACCCAAGGGGCTAATAAGACTGTCATCGGCAGAAAAATCAGTAGTAGATATGTACTTAATAGGATATACGTTTGATGAGATTGCCGGCAGACTCGGCAAAAGCCCTAATACGATTAAAGCACAGCTCCATCGTGTGAAAAATAAGCTTGGGGTGCGTAATTGCCGTGAGATTATCAAAATGCTAAGATTGAGTAATATATAAGTTATGCCATCGGAGTGTAAGAGATGCAAATGTTTGCGTAACTGCATTAATGGTGGTTTCTGTGTGCAACATAATAAATATATAGAATATGCAAAAGAAAAATTATGTACAAAGAACAGTCGCAGAGTTCGAGGCTGCCAAACCTCTTGATATAGAGTTTCTGTCAATGTCACTGTCCGGGAACTGTGTCAAATATGCCAAAGGATTCCGTGTCAATAACGGCAAACCCGAGCCGCAGTTCATCTTATGGGATTCACGGGGCAGGGCGTACACTCGTTATATACCGAAGAAAAATTCTGTGATGAGATTGCGCAATGTCATTGTGTTGTATCATGACGGATGGGCATATATACGTGATAGAGAGTTTGACCTATTCAAAAGGAATAATCATGACCAGTACACGCAAATAAGAATGTAGTAGATTTAATGATATTTATGCAGAGGCCAGTTTTTATAGATACAGAATCAGAGGTTTTCTGGAACATGTCCGAATTGGAGCGAGAGCAATATATGCTCAACACCCCTACCCAATGCAGATTACGTGCGGAATTGATGCGCAAGGGTATAATCAAGTTCGACGATGCGGAAGAGGTCACCGATATGATGTAGCCTAATGTTAAAATTGGAGGAGAACAGTCGTATATCAGTAATTTATGTCATGGTAATGCATGGTATTTTGAGAAAAATAGAAGACTGTATATCTTTGCCGAAGAAGAGTAAACCAATATGATAAGCAACAGAACAATAGAAAAGGTACTCGATCGGGCTGATATAGTCGATGTGGTGTCAGACTACATTGACTTGCACAAGTCTGGCGTGAACTTCAAGGGGCTGTGTCCATTCCACGAAGACCGCCATCCATCGTTTATAGTTTCACCAGTGAAAAACATTTGTCACTGTTTTGTTTGTGGCAAGGGTGGTAATTCCATCAGTTTCGTCATGGAACGCGAGGGATTAACATTTCCGGAGGCCGTACGACACCTTGCCAAGAAATATAATATTGAGGTGGAAGACGAGAGTGAGGAGCGTACATCAGAACAGCGTGAGGAGGAGAGCAAGCGCGAGAGCATGTTTGTCATCAATGCTGCAGCGCGTGACTACTACCGCCAACAGATCAAACTCGGTACTCCTGCAGCACGAGCAGCTTTCGCATACGTCAGCCGCCGGTGGAACTGCCGTCTGAAGACCGAGGAAGATAAGAATACGAAAGAGGAACGCGAAGACTATGACCGTGACTTCGGCGAGATAGTTCAAATAGGCTATGCGCCGGATTCGTGGAACTCACTCGTACAGTGGGCCACAGGCAAGGGCTACTCACTCAAGCTCATGGAGGAGGCAGGATTGATTAAGGAGTCGTCGCGTGGCGGGTATATAGACACATTCCGTGATCGCATCATGATTCCCATCTGCGACAAATACGGGCGTGTGCTGGCCTTTACGGCGCGGACCATGAAAGAGGATTCCGACGGTCCCAAATACATCAATAACAAGAGCTCATTCATCTACGATAAGGGTCGTAGTGTGTTTGGTATCGACATTGCCCGCAGCCGTGCTATCACAGAGAACAAGTTCTATCTCGTCGAGGGCGGTCCCGACGTACTGAAACTGCAGAGTATAGGCGTGGAGAACACTGTGGCTGCTCTCGGCACGGCATGGACCAAGGCCCATCTGGCACTATTGCGGTCTGTGTTTCGTAACCGCAACGCTTCTCCGACGCTCTGTTTCATTCCTGATCAGGACGAGGCTCGGCGTGGGCAGCAGTTCTCACCAGGCATCGCCGCCGTTATGACAAGTGGCCGTCTGGCAATGGAGGAGGGCTTCACCGTGACAGTGAAGGAGATTCCGGAGGCCAAAGACGGTAAGAAGCGCGATGCCGATAGTTACATACATAGTGCTGAGATACTGAGGAGCATCCCGGAAGAAGACTTCGCCCTGTGGTATGCAGCCAAGGTCATCGACCGCACAGAGAACACCACCGGACGGAGTGAGAAGATCAAGGATGTGTGTTCGCTGGTGATATGTATTAACGACGATTACACGCAGAACGCCCTCATCGAGAAACTGGGCAATACCTACGGCAATAAGAATATCTGGCGTAGTGCGTTGAAGCAAGCCGTAAAGGACCGGGAACGTCGCAAGGCCGAAGCCATCAGCAAACGTGGTGATATAGACCTGCTGAAGATGTACGGATTCTACGAGGAGAATAATTGTTGTTATTCCAGCAGTGGCGCCCAGTGGTCTAATTTTGTTATGGCTCCACTGTTCCATATCCGCGACCCTTACAATTCCAAACGTATATACAAACTCGTCAATGTCAATCGCGAAGAGGTTCTTATCGAGATGAAGGAATCCGAGATGTATAGTTTGCAGTCTTTCCGTGAGCGTGTCGGTTCAATGGGAAACTTCCGCTGGAAGGCTGGTCCCAATGAGCTGAACAGCCTTGGAGATTATCTTTATGACCGCACGGAAACGGCCGTCGAGATAAAACAGCTTGGCTGGAACCATGCCGGATTTTTCGTCTGGGGTAACGGCATAGTGCATGAGGGTACTTTCCTGCCCGTTGATGACTACGGCATCGTGCGCATAGATCGTAGCGATGATATGGGCAAAGTGCAAGGCACTGACAATTATTACCTGCCGGCCATGTCGCGCATCTATACCGACCGCAAAGACATGTTCAAATTCGAGCGCATGTTTATTCATGACGCGAATCATAGTAGCATATCAATGGAGGGGTATTGCACTATGATGTCAGATGTGTTCGGTGACAACGCCAAAGTGGGTGTCATGTTTCTTATAGCTACGCTTTTCCGCGACATTGTTACAGGATATACCAAGAATTTCCCAATTCTTAACCTCTTCGGCCCCAAAGGTTCCGGTAAATCAGAGCTCGGCCATTCTCTCATGAGCTTCTTCATCAAGAGCAATACGCCGCTTAACATACAGAACGCCACGATTGCAGCATTGGCTGACGCGATTGCACAATGTTCCAATGCACTTGTACATATCGACGAGTACAAAAATAACGTTGATCCTGTAAAGATAGAGTTTCTCAAGGGACTGTACGATGGAGCTGGGCGCAGTCGCATGAACATGGATCTTGACAAGAAGCGTGAGATAACAAGTGTTGACTCGGCTGTGATTCTATCCGGACAGGAGATGCCCACCGTTGATATTGCTCTTTTCTCACGTACCATATATCTCACATTCGATACAACAGTGCACAGCCGCGAGGCAAAGCAGCGCTTCAACGAGCTCGCGGCCATCCGTAAGATGGGAGTGAGCCACCTGACCAACGAGATATTATCTCATCGCGCCGAATTTGAGAATGATTTTTATCGTCAGTATGGCTTCATCAGCGAAGACATTGCTCAAGGCATACAAGGAAATGAAGTGGAGGACCGTATCTGGAGAGACTGGGCCGTACTGCTTGCCTCGTATCGCGTCATGGTGCGATTCATGCAATTACCTTGGACATACGAGGAGATGCGGCAGATAACCATCGATGGCATACGGCGGCAGAATACAGAGTGTGCCGCATCGAATGAGATAGGCAACTTCTGGAACATGCTCGAATATATGAGTAGTGAGGGCATGATATACGATGAAGCGGATTTCAAGATAAAATATCTCGACGGTATCAAGACCAATGTGACTGAACGTCTGTTCGACCGAACCAAACCTGTATTGATGTTGCGTCCCAAGAAGATAATCCTGCAGTATAAGAAGGCCGCAAAGCAGACCGACGAAAAAGCCATGAGTGAGCGCAGCATCCGGTTCTACCTTCAGACCAGTCCGGGATTTCTCGGCAAGAAAAAAGGTACTGAGCGTTTCAAGGTCGTTATCGGTGGCCAGGTGCAGAAGAATTATTACCCGCAGGAAAACAGATCAAGAGATGTTGAACAGTTTGATAATCCTTTTTGTTTCGACTACGAGGTTCTGAGACAGAAATTTGATCTTAATCTTGAGACTCGTGAGCATCGTGATGGCGATGACGATGATGATACTCAACTTCAGGAGAAAAGCTTTTTTTGAATGTTACTTAATCATATAGGAACTCATATCCTTTACAGAAGCCCGGCTGTCGTGAGATAGTCGGGTTTTTTATTAATGTGTGTAAATAGCTACCTTGTATCGAAAAACAATTAGTTTACACACATTACACACAAGCACACACATGGTCATTATCAGCGACTTAGGCCTCACACACATACACACAATCCACACACATTGACACACACAGAATTATAAAAGAGAGCTTTTTATATCTATTTACACACGATTTTATTAATTACACACATTGTTTTAGTAGGGGCTTCTATATAACATATTGATAATCAAATTGTTAGTGTTTGTGGTGTGGTTGTGTGTGTTGTGTGTTCTTATATTATATATGCTCTCTATTTATTTGTTTTCTCGCTTTAGTGGGAATTTACACTAAATTTGTTATCTTTGCATTGAATATCAGTTGATTATGAGCAAATTCGTCTTTTATATTAAACTTCAGCCTTTTGTAGCCCAATGGCTGGTACATTCATTCGGTAGTCCGGTTGTTTTTCCTCCGCAAAGCGTTGAAAACTCTACAATCCGCCGATTTATCCGCAAACGTCCGTTAGATGTCCTGCCAGATACGGCTGCACCCGGTCTGACGGCAATCTGTATTCCAGACAGCACCCAGACGCCGCCGGAGATTTACAATTATCTTGGTCTCATGGGTAAAAAGGCCGTCGAGGAGTGTATCGAAGATAATTTCCGATTGTCTATGTGGAGTGAACTCAACGACCTGCATGACATAGGCTGCTCTGTCATGACTGCCATCTATGCGTGGTGCGACAAACACGGCATTGACTATGATTATGCTCTGACTGTACGACAACGTTATTACCGTCTCCGCGACAGCTATCTCAAAAATGGTATCGATTTTCGGCACCGTATGCGGAACAAAAAACGTATTTAATGTTTTTTAATATTAAAATCATAGCCACAAGATGGCTTAATTTGTACATAACCGTACAACGCCGTACATTACCGTACGGCACCGTACAAATTTGAATCGTATGAAATCAATCAATTTAGTCACAGCAGTTGAACGTACTTATTATCGAAATCTTGAAGGTATGCGCTACTTTGGTTTAACAAGTGTAATGCTGCCTGTTGGGATTGTGTGGTCCCCTTTGCCTGTTAAAACTCCCTGTTCGCTTGTTATCTCTGACAAAAACGAGGATAACAATACCTTATATACGGCCAAACTCGTCTTCAAGACCTGTCAGGACCTTGTCGACCGCAAACATTACGTCTACCGTTGCCGTTTGGCCGATGGGAGGTATCGGTTGCTTGGATCCAATGAACGGCCGTTCACCATCATTTCCGTTACCGAAGATATGCCGGAGCGGATAACTGATTCTCAGCTCTCCGAAGTTACAGTAACTTATACCATCAATCGTTTTATACCTTTTATCTTGCCAGAAACCTTCTAAACAAGTATTTTTTTATTATTATCCATTGTCTATCTTTGCACAAACACAAAGATAGACAATGAAATATAATCTCGTAATATCAGGCGAAATCGGCGGTTGGTGGAATGGCTGTTCCGCCGACTATGTGCGTTATGTCCTTGATTGCAACAAGGACAAGGATGTACATGTCGGTTTTTGTTCGTTAGGAGGCTACGTTAAAGACGGGCTTGAGTTGCATCAGGCATTCCGAGATCATGGGCGCGTATATGCACACGCATTCGGAATGAACGCTTCCATATCCACTATTGCCATGCTTGGTGCAAAGAGCATAGATATAGTCAAAGGTTCATTCTTCCTTATACATAATGTATCTGTGACCCTCAGCAAATGGGCGCAGACCAACAAGGAACAGATGGACGAATATATTGCGGAACTTCAGAAGACACGTGCGGACCTCAAGACTTTTGACGAAGTCCTGGCGTCCATGTATTCAGAGAAAAACGGCAAGCCCATAGCCGACAATCTCGCACAGATGAGACGCGGCAACTGGCTTTCGGCTCAGCAAGCCCTTGACTTCGGTCTCGTTGATGCAATCCGTGACGATGCCGAAACAGAGACCGAGGCTCGCAATTACATTCAGACTTTTATCAATTCATATAATTTCAAGGATTCAGGCATACCGCCTCTTCCGACCGATGATGACAGCCGGCTGTCGTCTATTGTCGATGATTCGGGCAATCCAACTCAGAGTTTCCTGCAGAAGACGTGGCAGGGATTCCAGAGCCTGTTCCGTAACCAACACGCAGATAATCCCTCAACCAACAACAACATGAAGATTACAGTCTTTAATTCTTTGATGGCATTGCTCGCCTTCAAAGATGGTTTCGAGCCTGACGGACAGGGCAACATCTCTCTCTCACAGGCACAGATGAAACAGGTAGATGACAGGTTGGCTGACCTTGAGCGAAAAGACCGTGAGAACGCCGATGCCATTAAGGCATCAGCCGCCGCTGTCGTCAAGCTCAAGGACAAGGTAACTGCACTTGAGGCCGATATCGCGGCCAAGGATCAGCAGATTGCCAACCTCAAGCAGGGGCCGGGAGCCTCCAGTGGTAGAAAACCGGATGATGGCAATGACGGTGGTGACATTGCCAATGCCCGCGATTTGTATAATCTCATAAAAGACATCGACTGATATGGCAGGAACAGGAGCAGTGAAAATCACACCGGAGGACCTTAACAAGTCCTACCATACGTATCGCAAGGAGCTTATCCAGCAGCCGGTCTTCGCATTGGCTGATGCTTTGCAGTATATGACTCTTTGGCTCGGCGTACGTTACAAAGAGACTCTTGGAGAGCTTCATGGCAGCATGGAGATTGGCAATTACGACCCTCTGGCACTTGATGACGAAGATGTAAATATTATCGGCCGCACGCTTGAGGTGTATCATGGCAACTGTGTCAAGCAGTTTGACCCGAACTCGGTTCTGCAGTCTATCTACGGCTCAGCGGTACTCAAGGGCGATGGATTGAAAAATGTGCCCATCACTAAGATTGTCTTCGCGTATCTGATGAAGAAATTGGGTGAATCTCTGTATGAGAATCTGTGGACGGCAAAGCACGTCGATGGTAGCCGCAAGACATCCGAGTATTTCGATGGCTTCGAAACCATCATAGACAAAGAGATTGCAGCCAACAACATCTCTGTTGCCAACAAAAACATGGTGGAGATTCCGGCTATCACGAAAGAGAATGCCGAAGATGTCTTCAAGGATTTCTATCGTCAGGCTTCTCCCAATCTCATCAAGGGCAATACACGTTTGTTCTGTACATACGATGAATACTGGGCGTACTGCGATGCTTATCAGCTCAATCATGGCTCGTTACCTTACAACAACAAGTATGACAAGCCGATACTGGAGGGCTCGCTCGGCAAGTGCGAGATCACGCCGCTGCATAATGTTTCTGCCGGCAAGCTCAAGCTGACCACAAAGAGTAATCTCATTGTGGGCATGAACCTTGCAAGTGAATACGGTGACTTTGTTGTAGAGAAGTCTCTCAAGTCCCATTATTGGCTTGATCTTGTGTGCAATATGCTCTTCGGCTGCCAGATAAAATCTCTGTCGCCGGAGTTTGGTTGCTACGCTAAGACGACTGAATGATTTTTTAACCATTTATAATTATTGAATATGGGTAAATGCACTGATAGTACGACACTGTACGATGATATTAATTTCTGTTCCGGACAGAAATCTATGCCAGGTGTGCGCAGCCACATCTATGGTGTCAGTCGTCGTGATATCATCGGATATCCGACAATTGACCGCTCTAAAGCCAAGGAACTTGCAAAAATAGCTGTCTATGACGGCAATTTCGCTTTGGCCGCTGATAAGTACTGGCATAAACTTGCTCTCGTGCCGAACGATGGCGAGATTAAGACGGAGAATCAGGGATCTTATGGCAGCAAGACTTTCAAAAACACGGCAACCGTCAACCTTCCGGGAACCGAAGAGGAGGTGACCGGTTATATTTCCGAGGTTAACAACGATGAGATGCTCTATCTCGTCCCGCAGCGCAACGGTAAATATCGTTTGCTTGGATCAGAGGCGTTCACGCCGGAGCTCAAACTGTCGCAGAGCAGTGGCAAGAGTACGACCGATGCCAATCAGACAACTCTTGAGATCTCGGCAGACGACGAGTATGCAGCTCCTTTCTACCCGGGTGAGATACTTACGTCCGACGGCGTCATCAGCGGAGCAACTGGGCGGCCAGTTACTGATACTTCCGTAACAGAATGATTTTTGCCATTTTTTTGAATAAATATTCTGTGTTGGGATGGCTTGGACGCTCTTTGTTCCGGTCATCCCTTTTTAATTATCAAGACAATGAAAACAGATAGAATTTTAACCGCAAAGATTCAGGCGTGGCTCGATGCTCCGCAACATACGGACCGTGAGAATATCATGGCCGGTGCTTTCATGTTGCTGCAGTGCAATCGTAATCATGCCATGTTCAATCAGATTGGCCGTAATCCATCCAGATATGTGGAGAAGATTCGTTATGAGCTTAACAAATTCTTGCCGGCACGCCTCGATGATATGACACGCGAAGACGTCATCGCGCTCGACGCTGAAGTGATGGACGATGTCGCTGCCGCTGTCGGGGCAGAACCGGAGACAAATGCCTCATGTCCCAGTGAAGAGCTTGACCTGCCGTTGCGTAAGGGTATACGCCCCGACCATGACAGTCTCCCTGCAGACATACAGAGGCTTTGGACGGATAATGTCGAGCGCTGGAAGAGGATAAAGGGTCTTTTTGAGACCTGCAAGAGCATCGCTAAACCGTGTGAGCGTTATACCCATTTGGTCGCATTGAAGGATTCTTGGTATAAATACAAGGAGACGATGAATGCTTATGATGATTTCGTATCGTCTGCAGATACCGGAGACGGTCAGCCTGCAGTGCCTGTCGATGCCGCTTCTATGGCGCGTGACATCAATAACGCACGTTCGTATATATCAAAGAATCTCGATGGGCTGCTGCTTCTTGCTCAGCAAGTTCAAAATGAAGATGTGGACGAGAAGACCAGAGGCAATTTTTCTCGTTTGCTCTCTAAGATACAAGACCGTGTGACATTGCTTGTCAATAATGGTCAGACCATAGGTGATGACCTGAAGGGCAAACTCTTGCCGCTTGGAGTAGTTTTTACATCAGATGCCGCTTCCGGCGCGGCGCAGGATAATGAGCAGGGGACGCAGCATATCGACCATACTCAGGCCGCTCAGTGAGAGCTCCTGCCAGTCATATCTTGGCGTCGGACTTCATACGCTCGGTCTGCTTGACTGGATTCTCAGGCAGACCGGGCGTGCCGACGTCTATGTCAGCACTTTCTCCACGTCGGATGCGTTCCTTTCCGGATTTTATCGTCTCAAGCGCAAGAATCTTGTCAACCAATCGGTGCTTATAGCAGATCTCAAGGCGTCCAAAAAGACTATCGGGCTGTACAAGATCATGCAGAATTGCTTTGATTCCGTCTATCTGTCCATGAACCATTCCAAAGTGATGCTTGTCTGTAACGACAGATGGAGAGTTGCAGTTATCAGTTCGCAGAACCAGACATACGGAGACCGGGCCGAATGTACTCTTGTCACTACATCATCCGAGACATTTCGGGAGATATATGCCGGACTAAGCGGTATTGTCAATAATCATTCGCTACAGCTAAATGGACTATTCAACAGACTTACTGAGAGATATCAGGACAAAGGCATCGGAACTGATGTCTCCGATGGAGATATCATACCTTTTGGATATTGACGAGATGCGGCTTGCTGATGATATTGCAACGCCAGGCCATCCGGCCAGACGTGCATATTACGGCGGCTTGGCTGCTACTGCTAACGAGATGAGACGTAACGTTATTGATACGGCTTCCGCCGGCTCACCGGCCGCCATCTCAGAATGTCAGAGGCGTATCATGACGCTGCTCTCTGATGTAGCGTTATGATTCCTTTTCTCCTCACATCTTATTCTTCATTTACATGAGTCTTCCGGTACATATCGATGAATATCAGCGCTATATAGTCCTTAATGACGATGAGTTGCGGGAGCAGCACATCAATCCGGCCATACT
Source organism: Prevotella sp. (assembly GCA_017483185.1). Classification (GTDB taxonomy): domain Bacteria; phylum Bacteroidota; class Bacteroidia; order Bacteroidales; family Bacteroidaceae; genus Prevotella. The sequence goes on from JAFULM010000011.1 coordinate 66,535, forward strand.
TGAGCGGTTGCATAGATTGCGTGGCGTATATTCCTATTGGCTTCAGTTCCCTGACAAGTTCGATAAAGACATTGTGCAGTTTGACATGGCCATGTTCCGTGTCAACCGTGCCCAGGCATACGATGATGTGCGTCTTGTACAGATACTCCTTGGCAACATGCAACAGGCCAACAGAGACTTTATGCGGTGGAAGATAAATCAGGATTTGGAGCAGGATCTCAAGGCCGCGCGCCGTGCCGGAGAGCACAAGGCCGTGGCAGCCATCGAGAAAGCCCGTATTCTCAACAACCGTACGGACAAGGAGGATGAGCCGGAGCGGGAGTTTGACAAGATTGTGCCGCAGAACTTTGAACCGACCGATGATCCGACGGTTCTTGGCATTGAGCGTATTCCGGACCTGCGCGGCCGTATTCGCAAGCTCAACAAGAAATACATGTCTGATAACATTGAATTTGCAGATTTTCAGGAGGTAGAGACTGATGCCGGAGATACAGCAGACGAATAGACAGTTTTTCAACGACGGCCAATATTACATGTTGGCCATGATGCCGCGTGATCTTGTGGCTGTCTGTGGCCGTGGCTTTGGTAAGGGTGCCGTACAGGCCAAGCGCATACAGACAGCATTTCAGGGCATGCCCGGCTCTATGGGTGGGTTTGTCGCGCCATCTGTCAAGCGCTGTCTGACCAATATACTGCCTTCCATGCTGATACATCTTGAACGGTGGGGATTCAAGCGTGACATCCATTATGTCGTCGGCAAGAAACCGTGGCGGGCGCTTCATTGGAAGTCTCCTCTTTTCGTTCCGGCGAATTGGGAGAACACAATCTCCTTCTATAACGGTTCAGTCTGCAATATTATCAGTCAGGACCGTACAGGAACATCCAACTCCATGTCGCTCGACTATCTCATCATCGACGAGGCGAAATTCATTGACTTCGAGCGGCTTAAGGACGAAACTTTTCAGGCCAACCGTGGCAATCAGATGTATTTCGGCAAACACTTCATGCACCACGGCATGACTATCACTTCGGATATGCCCATAACCAAACAGGGCTCGTGGTTCCTGAAGTATAAGGATGATATGGATCCGGAGCTGGTGGAGGTTATGGAGGGATTGATATTTCAGATCTGGCAGGTACGCCGCCGGATGGTCAAATGTCCTGAGCGCACGCCATATTATGAGCGCCAGCTGCAGCAGCTTAACGCACAGCTCAATGCCTTCCGCAGTAAGTGCCTGTTGTACAAGGAGTATACGAGCATCGAAAATCTTGCTCTTCTCGGTGAGGATTTTATCCGGCGCATGAAGCGTGAGCTGCCGCCGCTTACATTTGCCACATCTATAATGTGCCGGCGTATCGGTATATCGGCCGATGGCTTTTATGGTGGCATGCGTGAGGATGTCAATCTCTATACTGCTCCGGATATGTCGGTACTCAACCTTCAGAACTTCGATTCCGGAAAGCTCAAGACCGAAGACTGCCGGATGGATGGAGACCTTGACAAGAATTTACCGCTGATAATTGCTTTTGACGCAAACGCCAATATCAACTGGCTCGTCGTCGGACAGGTCGGTAGAGACGGCCGGCTTCGTGTCATCAAGTCTTTCTTTGTCAAATACGAGCGTAAAATCCCGGAGCTACTCGATGATTTCCTCGCTTATTATGCTTACCATAAGCGTCATCAGGTCATCTTCTACTATGATGCTACGTTTGTCGGCAACAACTACGCTTTGCATAACAATGATTTTCATTCCGAGATTGAAAAGAAGTTGCGGCGGGCCCAGTGGTCTGTCAGAGCTGTATATATTGGCCAGCCGATGAAGCATATTGATAAGAATGCGTTGATAAACCGTATGTTTCGTGGCCGTGCCAATCATCAGGTGCTTATCAACCGCGACAATAATCCCGATCTGCTCATCTCCATACAGTCTGCCGGAATTTACAATGGGCAGAAAGATAAGAGAGGCGAGAAACTGGTGGAGACAGAGGAAGACAAGCTGGAGAGCCGTACCGACGGTTCCGATGCTTTTGATACCCTCTGTATAGGGGTTGAGCGTTTCCCGGTTGTGCAGACTGTGGCCGGCATGGCCAACAGTTATCCCGGCAAATAGCCCCAGCCCTAAGGGAGAGGCGGTCGCCCTGCGGATTGTTTGACTCCTCCAAGGAGCATTGTTTTTTGTTCCGTACTTCTGTCACTCGTATAAGTCAATTTCTGATGCAAAGTTAGCCGGGCTTATACAGACGCCAATGAACCTTGCACAAAAATAAGCAAACGGTTGTTAATGCCTGGGAGTACTCCCACATTAACAACCGTTTGCTTATTTTTCTACACGAACCCTTGTCTTTCTGTCTTCTGCCCCTGCTGTTGTTCGCATCGGAAATCAACTCATCGAACGACGGATGTACGGGAGAAATAAAAAAAACTCCTTGGATGAAGAATTTTGGAAATCAATCTTTCTCACTTCGGAAACCGGGAAAACTTACAGAAGATATGAAGACAAAGCACTTTTATGATTATTTGCCGCAAAGATATGCTGACACAAATCCGGGCATAGGACAGGTTCGCAACTTTATCTATAAGTTCAAAGACGGTGATAAGATGGCGGCCAAGTATGCGGCCAAGTTGGTGGCAACACTTTTATGGCGGTGGTATTCCCACAAATGTAGTGATTATGTCATAGCCTGTACTCCATGCAGCAGCATGTTGGAATACCGCAAGCGTTTCAGCTATTTTTCCGCGGTAGTGGCAGATAGGTGTATGCAGGAAAATGCAATGTCACATGTACATATCTATGGCAAACGTGATGCGTTACATCGCAGCAGTGGTCATGTCGTGCGTGATGCTGATGGATATTGCGTGATGTTGGATGAGGATTTTTTCCGCGGTCGCAAGGTAATCATTTTTGATGACCTTATAACTACAGGTGTAACCGCTGATAACTTCGCCGAACAGCTGAAAGCAGTGGGCGCGGATGTTCGGGGCGGCCTGTTCCTTGCCCAGACGGTTAAGGGCATTGTTAAGGATACATATTGGGGACAGTTCGCAGAACATACCATGCAGCTCATAAAATGGATGGATAGTGTTAAAACAAATGATTGTCGTACCGCAGTGTCCGCTATATGTGCGGCACACAAATAAATTAGGAGGATATAATAATGAATAATTATCGTTTTGACGAATTGCTAAAAGAAGAAATGCCAATGTATAAGGCGGTCAATAATGGAATGGAAACCCTTACAAACATTGAATTGTTAAGCCTTGTAATAGGACAGGGAACAGACCAAAATCAGAGTATTACACAGGCACGGAAATTACTTGCAATCTCTGACGGCCGGCTGCGCAATCTCGCGGAGAAGAGGCTTGAAGAACTTGAAGTCGTACAGGGTGTGAAGGACTGTAAGGCAATGGCATTGCAGGCAGCGATGGAACTCGGCAAGCGTTATTTTATGGAAGAACCGTCGCAGATGCCGGAACTATGCAGCGCAGATGCAATATATCGTTATATGCGACCGCATATTATATCACTGCGTGTAGAGGAGGCACATGTCTTGTTTATGCGGCAAAATCTAAGTCTTATAAAACATGAGAGGGTAAGCAGTGGAGGATTGACAGAAACGGCCGTCGATGTGCGTGTGATAATCCGTGAGGCGATATTATGTGGGGCCACTACGATAGCGTTATGTCATAACCATCCCAGTGGTAACAGGCGGCCAAGTATTAATGATGACAGGTTGACTAAGGTTCTTAAACAGGCGTGTGATACAATGAGAATACATTTTGTTGACCATGTCATTGTCACGGCAGATGGCTTTTATAGCTATCAGGATGAAGGTAGGATTTAAGCAATTACGGAGTGACCGAGGATGATTTTTGCACAAAACTGCATCCTCGGTTTTACCTGTTCCGTAATTGCCAAAGGTTGGATATATGGAAATATACTTACATATTCCGCTCGGAAAGATGCGGTAATTGCCGTTTCTTACGTAGGGCGGTGGGGGCTGCTAAAGCAGTGATTTGCTGCGCAAATTTACTGCAAAAGGCTAAATTACTGCGTTTCAGCCTTTTGCGATTTTTGATAGTGGAAAAGTTGTGCAAAATGGTCTTATTCTGCCCGTTTTGCGTTCGTTTTTTTGATGGCGAACATCATTTTTTTAGCGGTTGCCGCCCGAATTGCGGCCGCTTGCCTAAAAATTACCGAAAAAGTGATGTTCGTGAAATAGTCGGAATTGTATGTTTTTGGAATTTTCTGTTTATTTTACAATATCACCCCGCTTTTCTTCGGGCGGATGACGTTGCACTACCATCCGCCCGAAGAAAAGCGGGGAATAAGGTCGCGCGTCCGGTGGCCGTAGAGCGAATTTTGTAAATACACTCAATGGCCATCAGTCGCGCCATTATTTTGCCTTGGTCCTGCTGACAGCTTATTGCATGGCTGACGGCAGGACATCGGCAGTAATTGTTATTTTGCAGCGTGTAACAAAAAAGTTACCTAAAATTTGGTTATTTATAACTTTTTCGTTACCTTTGCACCGTCGATAAGACAAAAGAGTTCTAACATGTAATGAAAACATCCGAATTGTTAAAGAGCCTGAGAGATGCCGGGTGCGTCTTGGCTCGACATGGAGGTGGGCACGACAAATGGATTAACCCCAAGACGGGGAAATTTACTTTCGTGCCGAGACACGCGGGCGAAGTTCACAAGGGACTTGCGCTTAAGATTCTGAAAGAGATGGTTGGGGAATAATCCCCAACCACTTTCAGGCAACATGGAGATGAGGATACAGCCATGATATGGTGGAACTCTTTTTGATAGTATAAATGTATTTATAAGATATGAAAAAAGTATTGGTTACAGTTTCACAAGCTTCAGACGGAACTTTCTGGTGCCATGCAGAGAATGACGTGTACGGTGGTGGAATTAATGGTGCAGGCGCATCCGTGAAAGAGGCAAAGGCCGATCTGCAGATGTGCATGAATGAGGCAAAGGCTGACTATGTAGAGAACGGCGGCACAGCTTATGATGTGGATTTCCGCTATCAGTACGACCTGCAGTCATTCTTTGAGTATTTCTCTTTTCTCAATATTACGGACATTGCCCGTCGTGCCGGGATTAATCCCTCACTGATGCGCCAATATGCAAGTGGCATTAAGAATGCCGGAGAAAAGACCTACGCCCGCCTGTCAACATGTATGGACAGCATAACAAAGGAATTACAAACCGCGTCATTCCGTTTATGACAATGCGGTGTTTTCATACATAAAAAGAACTCGTTTAAGCCCCTGACCGTGACGGTTCGGGGTTTTTTCTTTAAAATCTCAGCCGTTTTCTTTGCCATCCCGATTAATAAGAAAAGGCAGATAGAAATCAATCTACCTGCCTGACAAACTCTCTTTTTTGTCAACTAAAAACTGTATAACATCATATCAATGCAACAGATGAGAGTTTTTGTCCTAAATCATGGAGGGCATTCTGTAATTGGCGAATTTCTCCACTGCTGAAGTGTGCCTCCTTACCATTCACTTTATTACCATTGATACGTTGCAAAAGCCATGACCGTGATTTGCCAAAATAGTTTTTGGCTATGTAGCTGATAGAAATAGCCTCCGGTAATTCTCCTAATTTTTTCCGTACCTTCTCTGTCTCATATTCTTCTATCATTTTATCGCCGGTGCTAAGAAGTGCGTATGTGTCTTTGATGAGAGCTTCATTGAAAGCTTTGAGCTCATCGGCATTCATGTTGTCCTGCATCTCCTTTTGGAGAGAGTGGGCTATGGCAAAATCTTTTTCATCTTTGGCACTCTCATAGGCTTGAAGCACTTTTTGCCATTGTGAATTTTTGATAGATGTCTTCATATTTTTTGCTTTTTGTGAGCCCCCGAAGGGGCTCTTTTTTATTCTTCATAAAAATATTTACTCACAATATTCATTTTTTCAAGGAGTTCGTCCGTCAGCTTCTCCTTTGTAGCTTCGTCAAGGTTGGATTTATTGATAATGTCAATCCTTAATTTCAGCCTTTCAAAATACTCTTTCCATTCTTCTTTTGTAGCCATCTGTTTTCTTTTTTTTGATGTTATACATGTTGTTTTTAATTGACAATGCAAAGATAATAATAATTTGTTTATTAATCAAATAACAATTTGTTTATTTTGACTGTTAGCCAATTTTTAACGTTTTCCCCGCCGTTTTCTTTGCCATCCCGATTTTTCTCATTACCTTTGCCATAATCAGATAGATTTATTTAGGCTTTTGGTTTGAGGCGCATATCGAATCTTAGGCTAAATTATAAAAATAGCTGTTGCGAGTTCATGCAGAAGGGATGCGCCCCTGATGCGTGAACTCTTTTAGTATTTATGAAAAAGATATTGATAGTATTATTGTCTGTTCTTTTCTTTATTTTGGGTATTAAAGCTCAGAATTTACCACAGAAGAGGCCTGTATATTGTAATGTTATGGGATATAACTTTTGGGGATTCGGCAAAGTGAAAGTACAACTTGATATGGGGCGTAAAACAGATATAAAAGGTTTTGACGCTTTATATGGAGAAGATGGAAAGAAGTTGAAATTTAATACGATGATGCAGGTCCTTAATTATATGGGAGAACGAGGATGGAGGGTTATTAATACCTATTATATAACAGAATCTTCGAAACAGAGTGTTATACATTATTTGCTTGAAAAATGGATTTCTTCAGAAGATGAGATAACGGAAGGTTTGATTTTAACCTTAAATCCGCAACTCCATTCCCGAAGTGCTACCTACATAAAGAGAAATGGACTTTTGATTCGTAAGATAACCATTAAGTCCTCGCGTCCGTTTCAATGCGCATACCATCCCCTTACCCCATAAAGCGACTTGAG
>JAFULM010000012.1 GCA_017483185.1 Prevotella sp.
GGTGGTTAGTCATATTCTGTTATCTAAAGAGATGATTTATAGAATGTTATTGTTTAACCACCCCTAACCCCTCCTTCGGAAGGAGGGGACTACAGTTACCCCACTTAAAGGCTTCCGGATGAGTTCGTATTTTGATACTGAATTTGATACACCCACATTTTTTAACGCCGATGGCGTTAAAAAATATCCCCTTTGCGGCCTACCTTTCTATAAATTCCACTCCGCCGAAGTTCAACCGATACATTCCCTTCACCGGTCGGCCATCCTTGGCCTCCTTCCATTTCGGCATGCTCTTGAAAATCCGATAGCCCTCCTTTGCAAACTGGCGCATACATTCCTTGCGTATTTCGGCCTGCTGTTCTGTGGTATATTTGGCGAGTGCGGTCGTGTTCACGTGCGTCAGCTTACAGTCAGTTGCCGTTATGTCCATTATACTGCCGTCGGGATTCAAGGTGTAGAGCATTATTACATGTCCGGCAGCCTGCAGATTGTTTGCCATTTCCGGATATTGAAGATGCCGGTGCACATACTTTTTCAGCGCCTCGCCACCACCAGGAAAGCGGTCCAAATCAGCCTCAGACAGCGGTTTCACGCCCGTCGGCGCACCGTCGTTTCTGCGCGGCGCCTTCTTCCGGTTCGCAACAGCTTCCGGCGCAATCGTTTCGAGAGTCCGGCGCAGCTTGTCCGCCATGACAGTTCCGAGCTTTACGCGGCCGTCGGGTCCGATGAGATAGATCGTCGGAATCCAGTTGACGTGATAGTCCTTGGCCACCTGCGTCTCCTTCCACGGCTTCTCCTCACGGTGCTGCATCCACGTCATCGCGCTGTCGGCCACGCACTTTCGCCACGCCTCCTCGGTCTTGTCAAACGACATGCCGATGAAGACGATGCTGTCAGAGGCAAAATGTCGGTTCATCCAGCGTATCTTCTTGATGTCCTTGCGGCAGTCCGGACACCACGAAGCCCAGAAGTCGAGCACGACATACTTGCCACGCAGCGATCTGAGCGACGTTCCGTCATAGTCCGCACCGGCGTTTGCAACGACAAAATCGGGGGCTTCCGTGCCGGGACGGAGCAGGTCCGCAGCATATTTCTCGTCGGCGTCGCCCTGTGCCTTTACGCCGAGGAGCGAGACGGACAGTAGCGCAACCGAAAGCAGCCGCCTGTTCGCCACACAGAACCGGGTCAAACGGCCGGCAAAACAATTCTTCGTCTTCATTTTATCACTTTATGTTTAATAACTAATTCAATCTGTTATATTCCACGCAAATATACTTAAAAAATCCCATTTTACCCCCCCCGATTACTGAAAAATTATAAAACCGACCGTCAATTTCTTAATTATACCGAGCCATTCGAACGCCCTACCCTCCGGACCACACTCATGAACGTTCCGCACGAACCGTCATGTCCTGTTTTTTCCTATTTTAATGCCCACGAGAATGGGGACTTTTCAAAAAAATTCGGCCACGAGTGAAAATATCGCAAGCATGAACGTATCAAATTTTAGGGGTCTCAGAGGAATAATATTTACACATTTTGCAACATCCTCATTCACTGTTATTTACAAACAAGGACAGTCCTGCCGTTTTTCCGCGAGGCAACGACGACCATGCCGTAAGGCCCTTACGGCTCTGCAACGAGGGCCTTACGGCAATGCAACGGGGCCGCCGTCGTACTCTCAAAGCGGCCCCGCGGCAACCCCGGGAGGGCCTTACGGCGAAGAAAAACGGATTTTTTTGGCAAAAAACGGGCATCAAAAACTGACGAAAACGTCCGTTTCTGAAACCCCGTAAGGGCCTTACGGGGTGATCACGGCAGAAAATCACGCGATTTTCTGCACAAGACAGCCTCCGATTTTGGCTAAAAACGGCCCAAAAAGCCTCCGGAATGAGCAAAACCGCAAGTTTTTCCGGTTGCCGTTTTGTAAAAATATGAGACTGTATTTATACACTACTCTCTGCACACATATTTTTGTACTATGGCAATAATACAAAAATTTCATTTGGGTGCCTTTACGTGGCTAATCTCTGTGAGAACGTTGCAGAAAAAGTAGGGTCGCGACCCGTCGCGACCGCCTCTTTGCCACATTGTTTCACCACGGTCGATTGGCGCAAATGAACGGTCCGTCAAGCGATTGCTTATGTGGCAAAGAGGCGGTCGCGACGGGTCACGACCCTACTTTTTCTGCGACGTCCTCACAGAGATTACCCACATAAAGATTTCCAAATGAGGTCATTGTGTTACCTACCTTGTCACTCCAAATGCCGGAAGAACCTAAAAACAGATTAAAATCACGGCGATTACTGGACGCACGAAGTTAATCTGTGTTGCAATAATAAAAGATAAACCATTTTTGATAATCATTATCCTTGAATATTTTGCGATGAACGGCCACATCGCTATCTTTGCAACATATTCACCGGAAGAACAAGGGAACAGTATAAGGACATAATGAAGTAGTGATGTTATAATGTTAGTAATGTGATAGTAAGGGATTTGATAATAAGGTAATTGGATTGTAGTCAGTAGGATAACGAAAGCCGGAGGGACATCCCCGACATATGAAACAAACCGTGGGAAGATTTGATTCAGATGTCCGGAAAGTCTCTCCGGCCTTCTTTTTGCCCGTGACGGAAACGGTCTGACGGGCCGTACGGTTATCTGATGAACAGCAGTTCGCGATATTTCGGCAACGTCCAGAGACCGTCCTCGACAATCATTTCCAGACTGTCAATCTCCTTCCGGATGGCCTCCATCTTCGGTTCCACCGTGTCGTGGTAGGCGATGGCACGCTCGTGGATGCTCTCGATGCGATTTGCCACGCGGCGGGACTCCGTCAGTTCCTCGACAAGACGCTCTATCGCCTCGGTGCTCTCGGCTATCTGCTCGATGAGCTTCATGTTGCGGGCAGAAAGGCGGTCGGCCTTCTCGGCTGGGAATACGGCCTTCATGCTCTGCACGTTGCGGATGAGCGTGCTCTGATAGTGAGTTGCCACGGGGATGATGTGGTTCATCGACATGTCGCTGATAACGCGACCCTCAATCTGGACTTTCTTCACGTATGTCTCCCACTTCACCTCGTTGCGGGCCTCCAGTTCCTTGCGCGACATGACTCCTGTGCGCTCAAACATCTCGATGCTCTCTGCGTCAAGGTATCTCTCAAAGACCACCGGACAGCTCCGCTCCGTGTCAAGTCCGCGGCGGCGGGCCTCCTCGACCCACTCCTCGCTATATCCGTTGCCGTCAAAACGTATCGGCTTGCAGGCCTTTATGTCCTCCCGCAGCACGTCGAGAATGGCGCTGATTTTGCCTTCGCCCTGCTCCATGAGGGCGTCGACGCGCGCCTTGAAGTTGACGAGAGCTTCGGCCACGGCCGAGTTGAGGGCAATCATGGCCGACGCACAGTTGGCCTCCGAACCGATGGCGCGGAACTCGAAGCGATTGCCGGTGAAGGCGAAAGGCGACGTGCGGTTGCGGTCGGTGTTGTCGATGATGAGCTGGGGTATCTGCGGGATGTCGAGCTCCATGCCCTGCTTGGCCTTCAGGTTGAACAGCTCGTCCTTGTCGGAGGTCTCGATGTGGTCGAGAAGCTCGCTCAGCTGCTTGCCGAGGAACGACGAGATGATGGCCGGCGGGGCTTCGTGACCACCCAAGCGGTGGGCGTTGGTGGCGCTCATGATGCTCGCCTTGAGCAGTCCGTTATGCTTGTGGACTGCCACGAGGGTCTCGACGATGAACGTCACGAAGCGCAGGTTCTCCTCCGGTGTCTTGCCGGGGGCATGGAGCAGCACGCCGTTGTCGGCGCAGAGGCTCCAGTTGTTGTGCTTGCCCGAGCCGTTGATGCCGTCAAACGGCTTCTCGTGGAGCAGTACGCGGAAACCGTGGTTGCGGGCCACGCGCTTCATGAGCGACATCAGGAGCATGTTGTGGTCGACGGCGAGATTGCACTCTTCGTATATCGGAGCCAGCTCAAACTGGTTGGGAGCGACCTCGTTGTGGCGCGTCTTGCACGGTATGGCCAGTTCGAGCGAGCGTATTTCGAGGTCTTTCATGAAGGCCTGGACGCGGTCGGGGATTGTTCCGAAATAGTGGTCGTCCATCTGCTGGTTCTTCGCACTCTCGTGGCCCATCAGCGTGCGGCCGGTAAGCATGAGGTCGGGACGGGCCGAATAGAGTCCCTCGTCGACGAGGAAATACTCCTGTTCCCAGCCGAGATTACACTTGACCTTGTTCACCTCGGGATATAAATAGCGGCAGACGTCGGTCGCGGCGCGGTCTACAGCGTGCAGCGCGCGCAGCAACGGGGCTTTATAGTCGAGCGCCTCGCCGGTATAGGAGATGAATATCGTCGGAATACAGAGCGTGTCGTCGATGATGAACACGGGCGACGTGGGGTCCCATGCGGAATATCCGCGGGCCTCGAATGTGTTGCGTATGCCGCCGTTGGGGAACGACGAGGCGTCCGGCTCCTGCTGGACGAGGAGCTTGCCGCTGAAGTTCTCCACCATGCCGCCCTTGCCGTCATGCTCCACGAAGGCGTCGTGCTTCTCGGCCGTACCTTCGGTCAACGGCTGAAACCAGTGGGTATAGTGGGTCACACCCATCTCCATTGCCCACTGCTTCATGCCGGCCGCCACGGCGTCGGCGATAGAACGGTCAAGACGTGTGCCGTTGTCAATGACGTCGATGAGCTTGGCATAGACGTCTGCCGGCAGATACTTGTACATCTTCTGACGTGTGAAGACGTATTTGGCAAAATACTCCGACGGCCTTTCGGCTGGAGCTTTCACCTCGACAGCCTGTTTCTTGAAGGCCTCTTCTACTACCTGAAATCTTAAGTTTGAAGACATTATCATTATTTCTTTTTGGTTGCCTATTTAATAAATGAAGAACGAAGAGTGAAGAATGAAGACGTGTTGATGAGCGAAGCGAATAATCAACTACGCCGTTCCCACGGCACGGTCTTTCTAACGATGAATGAAGATTTAAGAACAGGCTACGCCGTAATGATTCAGCACAGTGAGAACGGCGTCAGCCCCATTCTTCATTTTCATCCTTCTTCATTCTTCACTTTACATGTCAATGTATCTCTTCGTTATCCCGCCATATTCCTCAATCCGGCGGTCGCGCAGGAAGGGCCACCAGCGGCGCACCTGCTCACTGTGTTTCATGTCGATGTCGACGATGATGCTCTCTTCCTCGTCCGTGGAAGCCTCATAGTATATCTCTCCCTGCGGTCCGGCGACAAACGATGTGCCCCAGAACGTGATGCCGCGCGTCTGTCCCGACGGATCCGGCTCATGGCCGACGCGGTTGACAGCCACCACCGGCAGCCCGTTGGCAACGGCATGGCCGCGCTGAACGGTCTGCCAAGCACTGCGCTGACGCTGCTGTTCTTCGGGCGCGTCGCTGCTCTCATAGCCTATGGCCGTGGGGTAGATAAGGATTTCCGCGCCCTGAAGAGCCATCAGGCGGGCGGCCTCCGGATACCACTGATCCCAGCAGACCATCACGCCGAGGCGGCCCACGCTCGTGTCAATCGGATGGAAACCGAGGTCACCGGGCGTGAAATAGAACTTTTCGTAGTATGCCGGATCGTCCGGGATGTGCATCTTCCGGTACTTGCCGGCGATGGTTCCGTCACGCTCTATCACGACAGCCGTGTTGTGATAGAGGCCCGGCGCGCGACGCTCAAACAGTGACGTGACGATGACGACACCGTATTCGCGGGCCAGCTCGCCGAACATGTCAGTTGAAGGGCCGGGAATCGGCTCGGCCAGATCGAAGTTGTCGACGCTTTCCACCTGACAGAAATAGAGCGAGTTGTGAAGTTCCTGAAGAACAACAAGCTCAGCTCCGCGCTTCGCCAGATCGGCCACGCCTTCGGCCAGACGCAGGATGTTGTCGCGCGTATCGGCCGTGTTATGCTGTTGAAGAAATCCTATTTTCATATCATACTTGAATTGTTATATAATGAAAGTCCCTCCCGACCTCCCCTACCGGAAGGAGAAGGGACGGCAAGCGTGCTTTCAGATGAAAGTCTTTTCCGTCTCCTCTCCATCCCGCAGGGCAGGAAGGGAGGGATATTGCATCGTGCAGCAGTGCAGCGAACCGTGCTGCCGGATGACGCTCCGGCAGTCTATGCCGACCGTCTCACGGTCTGGAAATGCCTCGGCGATGATGCGAAGCGCCTCGCGGTCGGCGTCCGGCTGGGCGTATGTGGGGCAGAGCACGGCACCGTTGACAACGAGAAAGTTGGCGTATGTGGCCGGCAGCCGTTCACCGTCGTCGTCGAATATCGGTGATGGCGACGGCAACCGGAGCAGCCGGAAAGGCCGTCCGTCGGACGTGCGCAGTGTCCGCAACTGTTCTTCCATGCGCCGCAATTCGTCATATTGCTCGTCCTCGGGGTCGTCGCAGCCTACATATAATAATGTGTCGTCGGGCGCCACACGCACCAGCGTGTCTATATGACCGTCCGTGTCGTCGCCCGTCAGATTGCCGTGGTCTATCCAGACGATGCGCCGGGCGTGCAGACGGCGTATCAGTTCCGTCTCTATCTCTGCCCGGGTCATCGGCTGATTGCGGTTGGGAGCCATGAGACAGCCCGTCGTCGTGAACACCGTGCCACGGCCGTCGCTCTCAATCGAACCTCCTTCGAGCACGAAATCAAGATGGTCCTCATACTCTCCCGCGACAATTCCTGCCTCATACAGCCGTCTGTTTATAGCGTTGTCGAGCGCAGCCTCAAACTTACGGCCCCATCCATTGAAGCAGAAGTCGAGCAGCCGGAGGCCCCCTTGGTCGTCGGTAAGCGTGATGAAGCCGTGGTCCCGCGCCCAAGTGTCATCCGCCGGACACGCCAGCGTCGTGATGCGGTCCATCATCTCCTCCGTCGCACCGCCACGCCTGATTTGCTCCAACGACTCTTCGGGCGCCGGGGCAACGACAATAAGCCTTTGGCGGCGGGCTATTTCAATAGCCATTTCAACATAAGTCCGGGTTATTTCGGCCAATATGGGCTGCCAATCGGTAGCCTCGTGCGGCCATGTCAGTTGCACCGCGCTCTGTGGTTCCCACTCGGCGGGCATCCGAAATCTGTCGTTCGTGATATTGCAGTCAGTCATCTCGTCCTGTCACGGCATTTGTAATTACGCCGCAAAGTTACTCTTTTTTTCCGAGATAACTGCGCTGATGGATGTGTTTTTATATACCACTGTCTTTGTCCGGCACGGTTGGCTATATCAAACCGTTGGCTGACAATATAGCTTTCAGCTCTCCGTCCGAAATATTCTCACGTTCGGACTTGTCATAAATAGTAAGGAGAAGAAGTTCCGTATCCGTCTCGGCCACCACAACACCGTAAGTGATAACCCTTGCACCTCCGCTTTTTCCTTTGCCTTTCGACGATATTGCCATTCTGACTTTGCGGATATTATTCCCTAAATCCACTCCTTGCCGCGGATTTTCTGAAAGGGATGTATTCAGCTTCTTCAAGTCGTCGGCAAAAGAACGGTATCGTTTTGCTAACCGCTTCATGGCTCTAATGAAATCCGGGGTAACCTTTATGTCACAACTCATATATCGCTTCTTCCAGAGTTTTAAACGTCACTTTCCCTTCCTTATATTGCTTCAGTTCCTGACAAGCAGTGTTAAGACTGTTCAATATTTCAGCCTTCGTCATACACTCCTCTCCCTCGTCATCTTCTGCCATTGCCGTGTCATCCGGTTTTCCCGTTGCCACCAGCTTATCAGCAAGCCACCGACGATCACGTGCGCTTAGCGATAATGAATCAAGAAACGCCCATATTCCATCTAAAGATACAGTTGCTTTTCTCATTTTTATATACTATCTTGTTATTACCGTCAGTCCTATCGTCCTGTCACGGCATTTGACGTTACGCCGCAAAGTTACTCTTTTTTTCCGATATAACTGCGCCGTGAGGGCGTGTTTTTACCCTTACGCAACACATCAGCATGAATATTCGGATGGTGTCACGCCGTATTTCTTCTTGAAACAGCGCGAGAAATATCTCGTGTCGGCATATCCGCACTTATAGGCCACATCCGATATGTTCGGCTTCCCGCCATCCGCCGGACGGCTGAGCATGCGGGCGGCCTGTCTCATGCGGGCGTCGATGAGCAGTTGGGCGGCCGTGATGCCGACGAGCGAACGCAACTTGCGGTTGAGACTGCTGCGGCTCGAAGCCGCAAAAGCGGCCATGTCGTCGATGTTGGCCTCACTGTTTCCGATGTTCTCCTCTATGTACTGTTCCACACGTTGCAGGAACTTGCGGTCGCTGTCCGACAGATTTCCGGGCAGACTGTCAATGGGCTGCACGTCCGGTCCGGCCTCCGGCGTCTTGCCGCTGTCCAGCAAGGCCATGTACTTGTCGAGCAGTTCGCGGCGCTGCCGATTCAGTGAGCGGATATAGAACATGGTGTGTATGACTGCCGAGATAACGCCAGCGATGAGCAACCAAAGCATTATCCGTGCCCAAAGTGTCTCATACCAGTGATATTTCACGACGATGACGACTTTGCGGTTGTTGTCCGTCCAACGGCCGTATCGGTCGGTCGACTGTATCTCCAACACATATTCGCCGGGCTGCATGTCGTAAAACGTAAGTGTGCGCTGCTTGTCAGCCACGCTCCATGCCGCATCTCCGATACGGCTGCGATAGCAGATTTCCGAGTTATCATGGTAGCACAGTGCGGCAAATGACAGGGAGAAGTTCCTCTCGTCTGTGTCTATGACTATCGTGTCGCGGGCACACACACCGAGGTCCGGCAGCTTTCCGTTGACCGAAAGACAGGTCAGGCGTATCGGCGGCGTGACGTCCCGCGTCTCCATGCTGCGGCGGGTGGCCACATAGGCTCCCTGTTCCTGCCCGAATATCCATGAGCCATCGTAGAGACGGAGCGGACGTTCTTCCGAAAAATGGCATCTGTCGGTCCAAAAACTGCGCGCGTAGGTAACCGTACGGTCGCTGTCCGGCTCAAACTCCATGACCCGGTCGACGCAGACGACCAATATCCTGTCGTCGTCCTTCGTCGTCATGGCCAGACAGGCGTCGGAGGTAAGCGAGGAATTTGCACTGTTGAAATTGGTGAACGACGGCTCCGGCGTCATCAGCTCCTTCCCGTCTATCATGTCTATGCCGTGGTTGACGGTGGCGACGAATATCCGTCCACGCACGTCGGCCGTCACGTCCATGACAGCGTTGTTGCACAGGCTCTCCTTCCTTTCGCCGTCGCGCGTCAGCCTTCGGAACGTTGTCCGACGGATGTCCCGGCGGTCTATCCGGCCCACGACGAGCCCGTTTGTCGTCGCGCAGACAAGGTTTCCGTCGGAGGTGATGAGCAGACGCCTCACCTTGTCATGCTCCACGTTTGCCTCGCCGCCGCTGAAACCGACAGTTTCTGGATTGGCTGACGCCGGATCGGGCACACACTGGATACCGCCGCCGAACGAAGCTAACCACAGACGGCCGTCACGATCTTCCACGATGTGATAGATGACGTCACACAGCCGGCTTTCAATCCGCTTGACCTCAAACCCATTGTCCGACACGGGACGCAGTCGCAGCAAAGCCCCGGGCTTGCATCCCACCCACACATCTCCACAGCGCGTCTGCACAAGACAGTAGGCCCTGTATCCGAAGCGGGTCTTCTCCTTGTGGATGCGCCCGTCGCCGCCGACATATCCGATGAGCTTGTTGTCACGGTCGTAGATGCGGACTGTCTCGTCATCCTTCGTAGCGAGCCACCAACGTTGCCGGTTGTCTCGCATGAAGGCCCTCGCCTGAACATCTTCCGTACCGGGGACGAGTGACGCAGGACGATGTTCGCTGACGGTCTTGGTCATGCCGTAGCGCTCTATCTGCCACTGATTTCCCTCTCTGTCGGTGAGCGGCGCCGGAATTTCCGGAGGATTGATGGCGGGCGGGACATGGCGGGCGACGTCATGAAGGCGGTATGTACGCGTGTCAAACATGAACGAGCCGCCGGTTGTCCGGCAGACGATGTTGCCCCGGCCGTCAAGCTCCATCTTTCTTATGACCTCCGAACTGATGTGTGTTCCGTCGCCCGGTCGCGCCTTTATCTGCCGGAACTCATAGCCATCGTAGCGGCAGAGACCGTTCCACGTCGAGACCCAGATGAAGCCCTGGCGGTCCTGGACGATGCCGGAGACGACCCAGTGGGGCAGCCCGGAATGGATGTCGTAGGTGGTTGTGCGCTGCGGATAGGCGCATATCATGTTCAGGCAGAACATTATTAATATAAAGAGGTGTCTCATCGGTCAGCAGTTTGTCGTCCGGTCACAGACCGTTCGAAGAAATATAAACTTCTGCAAATATACGAAAAAAGGCGGCCGTAGCGTCCGAAAAACGTGTAAAAAACGTCCGATGAGCCCTTTTTGCATCATGAATGGGCACTTTTTCCACATATTTTATGTGCACTGCCGCTATCTTTGCGGACAATAGCGCCTACCGCGGAACGGCCTCCCGACAAGCCGGTCCGGCCGCGGCCGAAACCCGACCGAAACCGCACGGCAAAGGCGTGAGCGGTATGCACGACAACGTGGAAAGGTTCTTGAAAACGAAATTCTATCTATATTAATAAAACCTATGACAATGAACAACAAAAAAAACAAGAAGCCATTATTCCGCTTAGGACTGCTACTGATGCTGCTCCTCGGTGGAATGGATGCCGCCGCGGTTCAAACCGTGGTGGCAAAGTGGGAATTCACGACGGGCTACGATTCTGAAAAGGACGGCACCGCGATCATCTTCACCCCGAACACATTAGGATGGGCACGCATCGCCAACACTTATTGGAGTAAGCAACAGCCCTACTTCCTTCCGAACGAATGTGCAATGGTTCCGGAAGACTGTCGGGTGACCGTCCACACAAGCGACGGCCGGTGGGAGGTGACCTCCAGCGGTTCGACCCCGAACTATCTGCTGCGCCTCAACACGGCGTCCACCGACAAGTTCACGGCAAAGGCCGACTATACCGACGGCACGAAACACGACCAGTATTTTGAAGTCTCCATGCCGACAACCGACCTCAGCAACATCAAACTGAACTTCGCCATCGGTGACGGTTCCAGCTCGGCGACGAAGTTTGGCGTGGTCTACTCCACCGACGGCGGCAGCACGTGGAAAGTCCTCAACGACTACACTGCGGGGGCACACTGGAACACATACGTCGACGCCAACTACAACCTCGACGCCGACAACAAGGAAAGCCTTATAATACGCATGCTGATACAGTCTGCAACCAAGACGAGCAACTATAACCTGAAGTACGTCAATATCTACGCGGAGGACACACAGGCGCCCCGCCTCAAGGACATCACGCCGGCCGACAATGCCGCCGGTGTCGTTCCGACGGGAAAGATTATCCTCAACTTCAACGAGGGCGTGACAGCGAAAGGCAACGCAACGGCTACACTCACCAACAACGCCACGGGCAAGAGCCAAAAGCTCTCGCCCGTCGTCAACGTCAACAAGGTGACATTCGCCTTCGCCGACCTTGACCTCACGACGTCCTATTCGTTCAATCTGCCCGCCGGCTCGCTGGCCGACCTTGCCGGAAACGTCTACGACACGCCTGTCACCACGACATTCACAACGTCTGACACACGCCCCGTTCCACCTCCCGTACTCGAAAGCAAGAACCGTCTCTGGTATCATCGCCCGGCCAAATACTGGGAGGAAGCCCTGCCGCTGGGCAACGGACGCCTTGGAGCAATGGTCAGCGGAAGCGTGGCCGTAGACACGCTGCAGCTCAACGAAGACACGTTCTGGGGCCAGTCGCCCAACCGCAACCACAACGCCAACGCCAAATCGGTGCTGTCGCAGGTTCAGCAATATATCTTCAACAGAAACTATGTGGAAGCCCAGAAGCTGGCCATACCTAACTGGATGTCGACCACTTCACACGGTGCGCAATATCAGGCGGCAGGATGTGTGCTCATCTCATTCCCCGGACAGCGCTACGACGACGAGGAGGCTGGACAGACGGATAACGCCATTGACGCACAGGCATACGTACGTTCGCTCGACATATCAAACGCCACCGCCACGACGTCATATATCGTCAACGGTGTCACATATACCCGAACCGTATTCACATCGCTGGAAGACAATGTCACAATCATGCGCATTGAGGCTTCCGAACCCGGCAAACTGAACTTCAACGTGAGCTATGCCGCACCGGTAAAAACCAATATGGAGAAACTGGACATCAACAGGATTAACGCCGACGGTATGATCGAGGCGTCTCTCATCCCGTCAAAAGCCCAGTCGGAAAACGTCGACAACAAGCTCAACTGCTATACTTTCATCAAAGTGATAAACGACGGAGGCACACAGACAAACTCCGGGACACAGAACATCATGCAGAGCGGTCTCGTGGCCGGCAATCCGAAGGCACCGGCCATAGAGGTCAAGGACGCCACATCGGCCACCATCGTCATTTCGTCGGCCACCAATTTTGTCAACTACAACGACATCAGCGCTGACGCGGAGGCCAAGGCTCTGGCCTACATGAACGGATATCTCGCCAAGAACAAGGACTATGAGACTGCGCTCAACGGTCATGTTACAAAATACAAGGAGCAGTTTGACCGCGTCAGCATCGACCTCGGCACCAATGACGAGCAGGAGAAGAAGGACACGGAGACGCGCATAAAGGAGTTCAAGACGACAGTAGCCGACCCGGGACTCGTGGCAAACTATTTCCAGTTCGGACGTTATCTGCTCATATCCTCATCCCAACCGGGCACGCAACCGGCCAACCTGCAAGGTATATGGAACCCTAACGCACGCCAATATCCGGCATGGGACTCAAAATATACGTCAAACATCAACGTCGAGATGAACTACTGGCCGGCTGAGGTGGCCAATCTGTCCGAGTGTCACGACCCGTTCATACAGATGGTAAAGGACGTTTCCGTCACCGGTGCTGACGCCGCAAAGGAAATGTACGGCGCACGCGGATGGGTGCTTCATCACAACACGGACATCTGGCGCACCACGGGAGCCGTTGACAACGGAGCCGTCGGCGTATGGCCCACATGCAACGCATGGTTCTGCTCCCACCTTTGGGAAAAATATCTGTTCTCGGGCGACAAGACTTACCTTGCGGAAATATATCCGGTCATGAAGGGATGCGCCCAGTTCTTCCAGGACTTTTTGGTCAAAGACCCCAACACGGGATATATGGTCGTGTGTCCGTCAAACTCTCCCGAAAACCATCCCGGACTCTATTCCTATAATAAGGATGACGGTTCGAAGGTGAATGTGGCGCTGTTCGGCGGCGTAGCTATGGACAACCAGATGGTCTACGACGTACTGAAAAACACGGCTGAAGCCGCACGCGAGCTCGGCGTTGACGAAGATTTCGCAACTCAGCTCGACGAGCTTAAGGCCCGTCTGACTCCCTATAAGATAGGCAAATACGGTCAGATACAGGAATGGCAGGAGGACTGGGACCGCGAGAACACCTCACACCGCCATCTGTCACACCTTTGGGGAGCATTCCCTGGAAATCAGGTTTCACCCTACGTCAATCCGACGGTCTATCAGGGTGTCCACAAATCGCTTGTCGGACGCGGCGATGCGGCACGCGGATGGTCAATGGGATGGAAAGTCTGCCAATGGGCCCGCATGCTTGACGGCGACCATGCACTGAACATCATCAAGAACCAGCTGCGCCTGATGGATCCAAACGCCACAATGAACGATGCCGACGGAGGTACATACGCCAACATGTTTGACGCTCACGCGCCCTTCCAAATCGACGGAAACTTCGGCTGCTGTGCCGGCATTGCCGAAATGCTGCTGCAATCTCACGCCGGATTCATCCATCTGCTTCCCGCCCTACCCTCGTCGTGGAAGAACGGTGAGGTCAACGGTCTGCGCTCACGCGGCGGCTTTGTCGTCACCGAGCTGAAGTGGAAAGACGGCAACGTAGAGTCCGTGAAAATCAAGTCAACCATCGGCGGCAACCTCCGTCTGCGCAGCCATACGCAGCTGAAAATGGCTGACGGCACGCCGCTTGCCACCGCCTCGGGCGACAACACCAACGCGCTGACGCAACCATACGTCATGCCCGACCCGATAGTCGCCGACAAGTCGAAGATACCTTCAACCACACTTTCCACATCTTATCTTTATGACATCCCCACAACGGCCGGTCAGGAGATTGAACTGATCAACATCTCCGGAACCGTCGGCATCAACAGCGTCGACGCCGCAGCTCCCTCCGTCGCTGACAATGACAGACTGTTCAAGCTCAACGGACAGCCCGCAACGGAGTCATACCGCGGAATCATTGTCAAGAATGGCATAAAGTATAGCAACCGGTAAGACGATATCATAGATTAGACATACACTAAAAAATCCCGATATACGGCGATGCTGCATCACCTGTATATCGGGATTTTTCCATTATATGCCGTCCATTTTACCGACTGTTGCGATTAAAAGTTAATTATACTATTTTACATTGATTGTTGCATTGGCCGCAATAGTTGCCTGCACCTCATATCCAGCCGGCATTACAGCCTTTGTTCCCGGAATGAATAGACACGGCCATATAATAAGACCCGTAACAACAGCCAAAGGTGTTTTGTTCTTACCTTTGATGCGCACATCTGTATTAGAGAAATAAATAGGAGTTCCGGATGGTAAGTTCAAATAACTGATATTTATACTTAAACGTCCTTTTGTTCCAACCAAAGAACTTTTCTTCGCTTCTGTTACTTTCCCTTTTACTAAAGTTCCACTTGGAATAACGCATATTTCATCAACCATGACATCCTGAACGACTTTGAAATCCACCATTTGACCTTCTTCTACATCGGCAGCTTTAACTTGATTGACAGACTGTAAAAGTACAATCGTCCCAGCTTTAACAACCACTTCCTTACCTGTTTGAGCTACCATTTTGCCGATGCAAAACATGGTTATAATAATAAGCGAAATTATTCTCATTGATTTTATTTCTGATTATGAAAAGGCGTGCAACCATTCTTTATGCCTGTTTCCATTCTGGGTTACCGCCAAGTGACCTCACAACTAACAAGCACAGAATAGTTCACGCCCAAACGACGTGAACTTTCAGTCTGCCTGTCCTCAGTTGTGAATGTTTGGCGGTATTCAGAATAGAGAGAACAAGAGCTAAAAGCTCAATATCTATATATGTTTATATGTTCATATCAAGTCATGAAAGAACGGGAAACGCTTTTTCGGTTTGTTTATTGTGCCGTACATTTCAAAACGGCTGATTTTAATAATTCTAACCTGAGAGACACCTCTTCCCGAGCGGTTCAATCCCTCTTCATTCGTTTCTCTTCTTGTGAATTCTGTCAGTTACCTCCTTTTTTTCAGGGTTATCAATTTGTTCCGGCCGAACATTCTGTACGAACCGGAACGGAACGCTCTCTACTTCCGCATATAACGGGAAGCCGTATGCAAAGATATGGAATAAATCCTGAAACGGCAAAAAAATGTCAAGGAAAAGCAATAAGGTTTGGATTAACCGTTCATATCGGCTCTGCCCTGAAATCCTTTTCGCTCTATGTCAGCTCAAAAATAAGTTCTGACCGCAAAGAGGAACTGGTCGATGAAGATCCGTTTGAACGCAGCGATATTGTTTTGCTCGTAGAACATCAGCATTGCCTTCTTGTAATCAATGGAATCTACGGTACGGAACGAGATAGGGCAATAGCCGTGCGCAATGAGAATTCCGTTACTCACAATCCGCGCCGTGCGCTTGTTGCCGTCCGTGAACGCCTGAATATAACTTAGCAGAACGAGGACAAGCAGGGCTTTTTCAAAGACATTAGTCTTGCCGTTGACAAGCCGCACGGTGTCTTCAAGCGCTTCACGGATTTGAAACTCGTTGTCAAGCGGCATGTAGTTCGTTCCAGTAATGCCGACACGGCGATGGCGGATGTTCCGTTCAACTCCCAGTTCTTTTGTCAGCAAAGCATGAATCTCCTCTATGCGCCCGACGCTCAAGTCCTGAAGATAGTCCGGCACGTCAAGAATGAAATCGAGCGCGTCCTTGTGATTGAGCAACATGAATGCCTCTTCCTTCGTCTTGCCGCCGGCCGTCTGCTTCTCTTTCAGTAGCCGTTCTGTTTCGAGCAGTGAATAGGTATTGCCCTCTATCTGCGACGATTTCCACGAAAGGTCAATGCCCAGCCGCTCCATTTCCTTGCGGTATTCAAGCTCCGACATCTCCGACAGATGCTGACGGAAGAGCCGCTGGGCCTCATCAAGGGTTTCCAGTTCGGCGTCGGTGAACAGGTCCACCTTGGGCAGTACATCGTTGATGAGGTCAAAATTGAACATCGTCTGCACCTGCCGCTCGTCCTGGTCCTTGTCGAAATAAGTGTCGAGGTTCAGTTCCATCGTGACATGCGCTTGCGGCGTAAGCCGGTAGCGGGTAGCCGGACCGCGGCCGACCACCTCTATATAGCCATTTCTGACGGCCTCGGCAATCAGCCGTTTCAGTGTCGCCGGACTTGAAACTGATGATAACGCAGAGGCAATATCAGCCCTCGAAGCCTCCGGATTGTAATGGAGGAACTGAAGTATTTCGATTTCCTGAGTCATATAAATTTGCTTTATCGGCTCAAAATTACTAAAAATCGGCGGAAAATCGGCTCACGTTGAGCCGATAAATGCCTTTTTCGGGACTTTTTTGAGCCGATAGGCATGACAGGCAGGCCGTGGCGGACACCGTCAATTAACATCCTCCGACACGTCAGTCGTCACGTAACTGCCGAGATATTTGCGGTCTATCTCACGCCATGAGGTCGAGTGTGTCAGCTCCTTCTGATTGCAGAAGCGGCAACGGTGCTCCTGCTCATAATCCGTTATATGCAGCAGCACCTTATATTCGTGCATGCGCACCGTCCGCGTCGTCTCCGTGTGGTGCTTCATGTTAATCCTATCTGTCGAGACGTGCTTATTGCCATAGCCGTCAGTTCTGGTGGTGATGCGGTCTGTCCACGTGTCCCATTTGCGCACTTTCTTGCCCAGCAGCTCGCCCTCCTTGCTCTCGTCCACCCACTCGTCGTGCTCGCGGACGATGCGCTCTGCTACCTGACGCATGGTGTGGAGACGACGGCAGACGAGACAACGCACGTGGGGAACGTGGTCGAGCGGTGAGGCGGTGAGCACGAACAAATAGAACGATGCCATAAAGATGGCGGCGAGGAACGGCCAGAACATGCCCCACAGGAGCATGAGCACGCTCCAGACATAGACGCTGCCGATGGTGACAACGCCAAGAAGCATGCGCAAACTCTTATCGCCGAGGGGATAGTAGACATGACGGAAACGGACGAGGAAGCCCATCAGAAGGGTCGGTGCGGCGCCGGTGCAGAACACCCACACGAAGAAACCGCCGACATATAGCACCATGAAGATGCCGAACAACGTCCACATCCACCATGAGTCCGGTGCCGCGGACTCCACATCATTATACAGCGGACCTTGGATGAGACTGCTCAGCCAGTCCGTATCGACAATTCCGGTCACCAACGGCAGTCTCTTCAGCAGCCAGTCGCTGCGGTCACTCTTATAAAACAGCTCGTATGACGAGGCCACAAGCGAGTCGTTGAAGGTCACGACGGGACGATAGAACTTGCCGTCGGCGGGGTCGAAGACACGCACCTCAAACTCTGCGACAATACCGTTGGCTGTTCTGACCACGTGAATCGCGGGACGACGCAGACTGTCACATTCGCCGAACGTGCGGCCGAGATAGAGCCGTTCGAACTTGCCCTTTGACATGAACCACGCCCGCGTGTCGGGATTCAGCGTGCGGTCGGACAGACGGTCGGACATGACGGGCATCAGTTTCTGATAATATATCTGTTCGTCGGTGCCGTCAGAAAATGTCACGTCGTATTTGTATCCTTTCTCTTCTATGCCGGTCACGCTCACGGTATCACCCTTACGATTTCCTTTTTTCACAATCATGGGGATGGAGAACTCCTTCATGTCGATAAAGCCACGTGTGCCGCCGGCCGTCTCGACCCACAGTTTATGAGGCATCGCGAAACTTGCGCGGCGATAGCCGAGCAGCCGCAGACTGTCTCCTGCCTTGACCTGCGTGACCACGGTATCCCGTCCGGTATATGACTTTATCACTGTCTTGTGGTTCATGACAATCATATCGCTGTCGGGATTGATACTGCTCGTGCTCATGTACGAGTTGAAGACTAATGTAGCGGCGATGACAACGAACCAAACGAGACATGCACCGGTGGAGTCTGAAACCTTAAACAGACGTGAAATACTAATTTTCATGTTCTAACCTTTATTTATTCAACATTTTGCAAATATAACGAATAAAATCGAATACAACCTCTTTCTTTTCAAATAATTACAACCGCACGACCTTATTATCGGTTCTTTAGTTTTTCTGAGCTATCTTTGATTTCATAAACATAGATTAACCGTCCGGCCTCATCCGCTGAAACATTTTTCACAGACGCGGACGGTGATTGTCGCCATTATGTCGTAACTTTGCCATACGGCCGATGGCCAAAGCATTATAATAAAAAAGGAACGTAAAAAAACAAGCGAACATGAACAGAATAACAGAACTTTTCGGCATCCGCTACCCTATCGTACAGGGCGGCATGGTGTGGTGCAGCGGCTGGCGGCTGGCCTCCGCGGTGAGCAACGCCGGCGGACTGGGACTCCTCGGAGCCGGTTCGATGCACCCCGAGACTCTTCAGGAGCATATCACGAAGATGAAACAGGCCACAGACAAGCCGTGGGGCGTCAATGTCCCGTTGATGTATCCGGAGATTGACAGGCTGATAAGGCTCATCATCGACAGCGGCGTGAAGATTGTTTTCACCTCTGCCGGTAGCCCCAAACGGTTCACGCCGATGCTCCATGAGGCCGGAATAACCGTTGTTCACGTCGTTTCGAGCAGTCTTTTCGCCCGTAAATGCGAGGACGCCGGAGTTGACGCCGTCGTAGCGGAAGGTTTCGAGGCCGGTGGGCACAACGGACGTGAGGAGACCACAACGATGGCACTCATCCCGCAGGTGCGCCGCGCCACATCACTGCCGTTGCTGGCAGCGGGCGGTATCGGCAGCGGACAGGCCATGCTGGCAGCGCAGGTGCTGGGTGCCGAGGGTGTCCAGATCGGTACGCTCTTTGCGCTGTCGGCCGAGAGTTCGGCCTCGGAGGCGTTCAAACGGCGGTGCATCGGACTTCCGGAAGGCGGCACTATGCTCTGTCTGAAACGGCTCGCCCCCACCCGCCTTGTCCGCAACGCACTATTCGACCGTATCGAAGAGGCTGAAGCTGACGGCGCCGGAGCTGATGACCTGCGCGAGATTCTCGGACGGGCGGCATCGAAACGCGGCATATTTGAGGGCGACACGGACCACGGTGAGCTGGAAATCGGTCAGATTGCCTCAGCCGTCGATGGGATAAGACCGGCCGGTGAAATCGTCAGCCGGCTGATGGCAGAATACCGCGAAGCTCTGACCGGCCTGACGGATAGAGGGTGTTGCAAAACAATGAAATCGTAGGGACATATTCTTGTATTTGTCCGCAAACAGAATTATTTGTGTCAACACGTTACTTGCGGACAAATACAAGAATACGTCCCTACAAGTGGGACAAATTATATGGGTCTGCAACACCTTCTCCTCATTCCATTATGATCGGTCCGCGACGGCCATGACGCAATGCGGTCATGAAGCGGCCGGACAGCGACAATGACCCTTATACGCAATCAGGCCGTGGAACCCGTTTCGGATTCCACGGCCTGATTACATATTGAGACACTGCGGTTGGTTATTTTCCGTCGCAGTCTTTCTTTCCAAATTCGGGGTCAATCTTGAGAAGTGCCGACACGGCAAAGGTCAGAGAACATGTCAGCACGACAATGATGAAGAACATCCGATAGCCGACTGCCTCCTGAAGCGCACCGGCAAAGAGCCCGGGAATCATCATCGACAGAGCCATCAGGGCCGTGCACAGGGCATAATGGGAGGTCTTGTGCTCGCCGCGACTATAATATATAAGGTATAGCATGTAGGCCGAGAAACCGAAACCATAGCCAAATTGTTCAACAAACACGCACACGTTGATAATCATCAGATTGGTCGGCAGGGCGTAACTGAGATACACATAGACAAGGTCAGGCAACGTGATTGCACACACCATCGGCCACAACCAACGTTTCAGGCCGTCCCGACTGGCCGCTATACCACCGAGTATTCCGCCTGCAGTGAGACCGACAACGCCCACCGTGCCTTGAACGAGGCCATATTCGGCGGGCGAGAGACCCAGTCCGCCGTTGTGACCGGCATCAATAAGGAACAGCGCCGAAACCTTAGCCAGCAGTCCCTCGGGCATACGATAGAAGAGCATGAAGCAGATTCCGGCCAGCACTTGCGGCTTACGGAAGAAGGTGACAATGGTGTATTGCAGTTCTCCGACCAATTCGCGTGCCGTCATCGTCACCCTCCTACGGTCTTCGTCCGGACGCGGCAAAGCCCAGTTGTGGTACAACCAAAGGGCTATGAAGAGGCCCGCCATGAAGTAGAACATGAGGCTCCATGAATAGCGGACGTTGCGGGTGACGACCTCGAGATTGCCTGCCAGCATTACGAGAAGGCCTTGTCCGAATATTGTCGCTATGCGATAGAACGTCGATCGGATGCCGACGAAGAGTGCCTGACGGTGTTGGTCGAGGCCGAGCATGTAGAATCCGTCGGCCGCTATGTCATGTGTGGCGCTCGAAAAGGCCATCAGCCAAAAGAAACCGAGCGTGCCCTGAAGCCAGAACGGACCGGGTATGGTAAACGCCACACCGCCCAACGCCGCACCGACAAGCAACTGCATGGCCAATATCCACCAACGCTTGGTCAACATGATGTCGATGAACGGACTCCAAAAAGGCTTTATGACCCACGGAAGATAGAGCCAGGAGGTATAGAGAGTGATATCCGTGTTTGACATGCCCAGCCGCTTATACATTATCAACGATATCGTCATGACGGCTACGTATGGTATGCCCTCTGCAAAATAGAGTGTGGGAACCCATGCCCACGGATTACGAATTTGTTTCATTTTCAATAAACTTTGGTTATTTCGGCACCACTATAGTAGTGAAGCAGTATGCGGTCGTAACTGTAACCGCGAGCTCCCATCACCGCCGCTCCAATCTGGCAGAGGCCCACACCGTGGCCCCATCCGCTACCGGTGAGCACAAAACGTCCGGGTATGTCATCATTGATGTCGAGCCGTTCGACTTCGAAATTGCTGCTGTAAAGATGGCTTTCGCTCAGCGTACGGCGTATTTCGAGCTCTTTCCCGATGGTAAATGTCTTCTTCGTTCCAACTATTTTCAGTCGGCTGATACGTCCGCTACGTCCGCGCTCTACGGGGATCAGGTTGACTATTGCACCGAAGTCCTCTTTCATATTGGTGTTGATGAGATTCGCCAACTGCTCCTGAGTATATTCCACATGCCAGCGATAGAAGTCAGGTGTCTCGCAGTCGTAGTCGTTGAGTACCTGGGAGAGTATCGCCGGATCCTTTGTGTCGCAGAAGTCGTGACCCGTCGGGTCGCAATCGCGGATAGCAGTGAGATACGGTTTTGGCGTATCTTCCCAACAATACTGAAACTCTTCCGTCACACCGCCGCAGCATTTGCTGAACCGCGCGTCGCATATCTCGTCACCGTAAGTCAATATCTGCCCTCGGGTGGCACGCACGGCCTCCACCACTGCACTGTTGCTGGCGCGCGTTATGCCTTGATAGCGCTGGCAATGGTCATCTGCGCAGACATCAAAGATGGTGTGATCCTCACGGTCATACCAACGGATCAGTTCGTCATCCTTCTTTATGAACGAGAAAAAACTGTCATGTCCGTCTTTCAGCCGACGCCGCTTGTCCATTTGGGCGAGCAACCAACTGCGTGAAATGACGGCATGGGCTTTGAGCAGTTCCACCGAAGATGTGGCCTTCATCTCGCTCGATATGACGCTTGTGAGATAGTCCTCGACGGGCAATTGGTTGATGGCCGTGATTTGGTCGGCCTCCACGACAAGTCGCAACGTACCGCTGAACACCTGAGTCTCCTTGCGTTCCCAATGGAAGTGGACTCCGATGACGACGTCATGGAGCGAGAATGAAGCGTCTGTCGAGTGCGGAGTGAACGTCAGTTCACGGTAGAGGCTGCCGTTCCAGAGTATTCCGCCTTCCGAAAACTCCACTGACTGTTCACCGCTGATAGTCTCTCCCTTGGCCGTATAAGCACCATTGAGGGCGAAACAGATACGGTTTCCGCTGACGATACCGACATTGACTTCCGGATTTGTAGGGCAGTCGATGACTGGAGTGTGTGCTGACGACGAAGCGGATGCACCGGACAAAGTATGTCCAGTCGCCGATGCTGCCGCGGCGTTGCGGCCGATACGCTCCATGACGGCGGCCATATCGTCTTCCGACAGTGACACTTCGCGGAGTATGGCGAGCGCCTTCTCCGGTGTCAGACGGTCATAGTCTTCCTCTCGCGGCGTTATAATGAGCCCCGCCATGTCTAACGCCCCCGGGCTGATGAGATACTTGTCATCACCTCCGGCCGTATAACATGCCGGACGATGCTTGCTCCGCGGCAACACGACAGAGACATAACTGTCGGCAGTGCGCCAGGCGACGATGTTCATTCCCGGTTCAGCCTCATCCTCACCCTGCGGCAGAGCGTCATAGACATATCCGAAAAGACGTTCGCCAGCCTCACAGGTAGCGGTGCGGATGAGCAGCGCGGCACAAGGATAGTCAGCCACCTGCCATACGCCGTTACCATCCCCGTCGTCTTCTACGACAGGAACGAGGTTGCGGCAGAGGCGCTGCCACTCTCTCTGAAGTGGCAGAACGCCCGACGTCCCGACCTGAAAATGGGCATGGTCGGGAGCCGACGCGCCACACCGTGGACCGTTGTAGAATACCGTCAGATCCGGATAATCGTCCAGCAGACGGTAAATCTCGCCGTAATCACCACGGATGAGCTGCGGCCGATGGCTGCGGGCGGGAACGGTGAAGTGCATGGGGAGTATGGGGAAGGGATTGACCAGCAGTTCAAAGCGGTCGTCGATGATTTTCTTCTGCTGCGCCGCCGGACGATTGGCTTCGCATAGGAAACACGGGCGGGCGGCTATCGCACGGCTGTCTATGGACGCTCCGGTGGAGACGATGCGTGCGGGATTGTGCTGTGCGACAAACGTAAACGTGTCTCCCGAAAGTTCCCGCGTAACAGCACTTTGCAGTTCACGATAGCGCCGACGGGCGTCATCCCAAGTCTCCAACTGGCGGTTGAAAAAACGATGGAGTGAGGTATCTGCCTGGATGTCGGCCTTGCCTTGCAACATCCGGCGGCGTGCGGAAATCTCCAGCGTGCGCAGCCGGTCTTTATAAAGGTTGTTGGCGTTGATGCGATCTATGCTCAACGCGGCGTCACTGTTGCCTGACCAACGGCGGCAGAGATACAGTTCGTCGTAGATTCGGCCGATACGGTAACGTCGGGAGAATATCAGTCCGAGGGCATAATCCTCTCCGTAGCTCGTGTTCGGCAGCTGTATCTGACGCAACAGAGGCGTGAAGAAAGCTCGCGGAGCACCAAGTCCGTTGATGCGCAGGGCGTTGTTTGGTCCGTTCTCGTCCGTCCATTCACGGTGGGCGATAAGTCCCGGCGGCAGAGTGTTGAGTTCAAAATCGCACATGCGGTATGAACCGACAACCATTGCGGCCTGCTGGCTGCGGAACGCATCGACTATCTTCTGAAGCGTATGCTCCGAACTATACAGGTCGTCACTGTCCAACTGCACGGCAAAACGGCCGCAACGACTGTCACCGACGGCCTCATTCCAACAACCGCCGATGCCGAGATCCGTACGGGAGGGGATGATATGGACGAGTCGGGAGGGCTTTTCGAGGAGGGAGGAGCGAGGAGGGAGGAGGGAGATTTGTCCTGTCCCTTCAGCAACAACAGTATTCTCACTCCTCACTCCACACTCCTCACTCTTCGAAGAGCCCTCCGTCATCGCCTGTATCGCCTCCGTCGTTCCGTCGGTAGAATGGTTGTCGACAACGATTACATTATATGGGAAATCCGTTTTTTGGTTGAGAGCACTGCCGATAGCGTCGGCAATGGTCTTCACACGGTTGCGGACAGGGATAATGACCGACGCTTCAACAGGAAAATCCTGCTCTCCGAAGTCCGGACAGATATAGTCGGAAGTGTCTATCCGCGCCCCAATGACACCAAGATGGGCGGTCACGGCCTGTTCCATCTCGACCTGCACGTCGCGGTTGGCGGGGTTGACATAGTCAAACTGCTTGACACCACTGGCCCGGAGGTCTGTCTCCTCTTCGGTATAAAGATACTCGTTGATGTGAAACAACTGGCTTTCACGGCTGAGAAAAAGTCTCAGATCATACAGTCCGGCGTAGTCATAGGCCGTCTGTGGAGCTTCTGCCGCATAACGGTGAAGTAAATCCGTCCTGACGAGCAACAGCGAGCCAAAATCGAAATCATCCCGCACGCTGCCTTCCTGATAGTCTATCACAGGATGAGCCAGCCGCTCTCCTTGACGTATTTCCCAATGGTCACTGTAGACCATGCCAGCTCCGGAGTCCGCCGCAACGCGCAACATCCTCTGCAAAGCACCCTTGCCAAGAGTCAGCTCCACAGGACGCGTGAGCAACAGGACATATTCGGCCGTAGCCCGCGCGGCAATCCCGTATATCGTTGCAGACGATGTCATCCGTCCGGTCTCCATCACCGAGCATCCTTCCGGCACATCTCCCGTCACAGCCTGTCCGGCCGTCATCACCAATGTTATGTCATGCACCGTTCTGCTGTCGCGCAGCACCGTAACCAAAGCAGTCATACTGCCGGGTGCCGCGCACGCCAGAAAACAGTCTATTTTTCCTCTCATCTGTCTTTTCTTATTGTTATGTTTCTCCATAGGGCGTCCACCACCCTATTATTATAATAATGTGTAAGCCTACCGGCTTTACTCCCTGCAAAGTTAACAGATAAATCTGACAAATGCAAAAATATCCTTTTGTAAAATTGATAATTTGAGAATGGACAAGAGTAATCATAAATCCGCTGAGCCCATTGTTCCACCCCGACCAAAAAAATCGAGTCATGGCGATAACAAAAAAATCCCGAAGCACGATGCTTCGGGACTTTTCTTTTTGCTCTCAATGTTGGCGGTGCGTACGGGACTCGAACCCGTGACCCCATGCGTGACAGGCATGTATTCTAACCAACTGAACTAACGCACCTCGCTATGTTTCTTGATTGCGGGTGCAAAAGTAGTAAGTTTTTCTGAATACACCAAATTTTTCAGCAAGAAAATGCAGAAAAAGATAAAAATCTTTATCCTTAATAATATTAATTATAAAAGTAATCAGTCCAATATCATGTCATACCCGCCAAATGAGTTGTCGTCATAAAACTCCGGTGTATCCCAAAAACGGTTTATATGCTATCCCTAAATGTCGCTAAATTACAACAGGAATTACAATCCACAAATATACGGCGAGCGTAAAAGCGGTGCAAAAGTAGTTATTTGAGCGGATATAACAAAACAGCAAATAATTGGCAATTGTTAAATTATCCCTCGAAAGCAAACCACTGAAAATCAGTCATTTACATAAATACTAAATAAACTTAAAAATAAAGCGGACGTCTGACGCAAAGAAAAAAAACCGATCAAATATCCCCAAACGGCCGGTCTGCGTCTTCGGAGCAAACAATGTTTTCTCACACACGGTCGCTCCGCCTTTACAAATATCAGCGATTACATGAAATGTGGAAATAGTCGCCGTGCTGCTGACCTTTCTACCATTCACAACCACTTGTTCAGACTGTAATCTGAAACATATTGCCCATCCACGGAAGCATTGACAGATCAGAGGAGGGTCAACAAACATGGCTTACACCGCCAAGAGACTCATTGTCAATAATGTTGCGACAACACGCCGGCTCTGATTCGACCTGACTTTGTAAACATTGTTGCTAAAAAAATCAGGACAAATGAAAATCGCAAAAAAATGCGGTCCGAAGGAGACTGAAAGGCTTCAAAACCATGTCCGAACGACGATGGTCTTGCCGTAAGGGCCTCCCGGGGTCGCAACGGGCATGCCGTTGGTCTGCAACGGGGCGCTCGTTGCACTGCAACAGCATGCCCGTTGCGACCCCGGGAGGCCCTTACGGCAGAGAAAAAGCTACATTTTTGAGCCGAAAAAGCAGCTTTTTCGGCCAAAAAAATTGCACAGATTGGAATTTTGGCGGGCAACTATTTCTCAGTCAGTCGTTTACACTTGCACGCGCTATTTTGCGATATTTGCGACCGCGGACAGGTTTCTTGAAAAAGAATGGCAAAATGAAGGCGTTCAGAGGGTGTTTTTAACACTTTTTGTTGAGTATTTTCTGAATGCACCGGACGAGACAGTTTCCCCTGACCGAGCCGACATTTCGTGTCACTTCGACCTGCGTTATTCATGGTCCTCCGTTACGAGAATTCCATATCTCAGTACGTCAGCGAAAGCACAGCGATGACGAAGCCGGATGATGCCGTATGATGGTTTGGGCGTAATTTTATGGTCTTTTGTTTGTCGTTACGCAGAATTTAGCTAACTTTGCACTATGTTACTATATATAATTAATGTATGAAGAATACAATCATTGCCGGCCCGTGCGTAATCGAGTCGGAAGAATTGCTTGACACGGTGGCCCGCGAACTGGTCAGAATAAACAATCTGACGGGTGCCGACATCATATTCAAAGCCTCTTTTGACAAGGCTAACCGTACCTCCATCAGCTCTTTCCGCGGTCCCGGTCTGGAGCGCGGAATGAAGATGCTGGGCGACATCAAGAGCCGCTACGGTCTCCGCATCCTGACCGACATACACGAGAGCTGGCAGGCCGCCCCCGTGGCCGACGTGGCCGACGTGCTCCAGATTCCGGCGTTCCTCTGCCGGCAGACGGACCTGCTGGTGGCTGCGGCACGCACGGGACGCACGGTCAACATCAAGAAGGCCCAGTTTCTGAGCGGCCGAGACATGCGGTTTCCGGTCGAAAAGGCCCGTGAAGCCGGTGCGTCGGAAGTATGGCTGACGGAGCGCGGCAACATCTACGGCTACAACAATCTGGTCGTCGACTTCCGAAACATCCCCGACATGCTCGAAATCGTGCCCACGGTCATCATGGACTGCACCCACAGCGTACAGCGGCCGGGAGGCGACGGCGGCAAGACGGGAGGCGACAGACGCTTTGTCCCGCAAATGGCAATGGCCGCAAAGGCCTTCGGAGCGACGGGCTACTTCTTTGAGGTCCATCCCGACCCGGACCACGGACTGAGCGACGCGGCCAACATGCTGGAACTGGCAAAGCTGGAAGGGCTCGTCCGCAAGTTGACAGAATAAAGCAAGACGACGGAAATCCGACAGCGAAACAAATACAGACGCTCCGACAGCCGCCAAAGACAACAGGACGGCGGAGCTGCTACTAACGAGAGAGAACAAAACCAGTCATTCACAAAACAACAAAAAAGCCCCGGCTATTTCCACAGACAGACGTCTCGAAAACGACGAAAGGGACTTCATCAACCATGACAACAAGAGAATACGCTATACAATGTATCAAGGACGAGGCGGAAGCGCTGCTCGACCTTATCCCCAAAATGGACGAAAATCTTGACCGCGCCGTCGAACTGATGTACAGCTGCCACGGCAAAGTCATCATCACCGGCGTGGGCAAGAGCGGACATATCGGAGCAAAAATAGCAGCCACGCTGTCCAGCACGGGCACGCCCTCGTTTTTCATCAATCCTCTCGACGTCTTCCACGGAGATCTCGGCGTCATGACACGCGACGATGTCGTGCTGGCCATATCCAACTCGGGCAACACGGACGAGCTGCTGAGATTTATCCCGATGGTGCTCCACATGCAGATACCCATCATCGCCATGAGCGGCAATCCGGACTCGCTGTTGGCCAAATATTCGACGTGCCACCTCAACGTGAGCGTGCGCCGTGAGGCCTGTCCGCTCAACCTCGCCCCGACAAGCAGCACGACGGCCATGCTGGCTATGGGTGACGCGCTGGCCGTGGCACTGATGGAGCGCCGCAACTTCCGCCCGCAGGACTTCGCGCAGTTTCATCCCGGCGGCGAACTGGGCAAGCGGTTGCTCACCACGGCACAGGATGTCATGCGCACGGTCGACCTGCCTGTCATCACGCCGGACATGCATCTCGGTGAGGCCATCATACTCGTGAGCAAGGGCAAGCTCGGTCTGGGAGTGGCCATCGCCGACGGACGCATCCACGGACTGATAACGGACGGTGACATACGCCGCGCAATGGAGAAGTGGCAGGCGGAGTTCTTCGACCGCACCGTAGCCGACATAATGACGGAAAAACCCAAGAAAGTGTTGCCACAGACCAAGATTTCGGAGATACAGAAAATCATGAACCGATACAAGATACACTCCGTCCTGGTGGCAGACAAGGACGACAGACTGCTCGGAGTCGTCGACCACTACTCCTGTATGATCTGATATAAGACGAAACATACTGACATTGACAACACCGTTTTATCCATGAGACAACTCAAAAAAATATTGTGCATCGTTCTCCTCTTGCTCCCGTTGACGGTGACAGCTGTCTATCTGTTTAAGACACTCGATGCAAGCAACGGCCTGAACAGCAGCCAGATAAACTGCATAATGAAGGACTCGCGCGGATATGTCTGGTTCGGAACGCCGGCCGGACTGTACCGCTATGACGGCTATACATTCAAGTATTTCCAGTGTAACTCACAAGACGGCTCGTCGCTGCCCGACAGCTACATCGTGAGTCTGCAGGAGTCACTCGACGGCAATCTGTGGATCAACACTCTGGCCGGCATGTGTGTCTATCACCCGCAGACGGAGACGTTCGAACGGGACATGCGCCAGGTGTTCGGAAAGATGGGTATCAACGGCTCTCCGACCGTGGTCTACATCGACAGCCACAAAAATCTCTGGGCGGCAATACCTAATAAAGGTGTAATGGCATACAACATGCAGCAACAGCTACTCTATGAGTTCGGATACACCAACGACGCCCACGGCGTGCCGGAAGGCAATATCTGCTCCATCAGCGAGTGTCACGACGGAGCTGTGATCGTCTATGACGACGGAAGACTGGTGTGCTGCGACATCATGCACCAGCAGCACACCGTATGGCAGACGGATGTCGTCGCCGCCGCACGACTGCGCAAGACATCATCACTGAAGGCTTTTGCCGACCAAATGGACAACATCTGGCTCTACGGACAAGGCACACTCATGCTCTATCGGAAGAACGCCGACACGTGGGACCTGACATTCGGAGACCGTCTCGGCATGACGGGCGTGGCCGAGGACCACGCCGTCAACGGTATGGCTGGAGACCGAAAAGGCAATATATGGATTGGAACAGACATCTTGGGACTGCTATCCATGAATGTCAATACACACGAAATGGTCCCCGTACAACCACGAGGACTGAACGATCTGACACTCCAAAAAGACGAAACTCGCAACATACAGAGTCTCTACGTGGACGACACGGACCTGCTGTGGGTCGGAACGGAAAAATCGGGAGTGGCCTTCAGCGGACAGAACATATACAAGTTTGAGTCCGACCTCTGCGGCGACGTGACAGCACTCGCACAAGACGCCTCCGGAAAAATATGGATCGGAACAAGCAGCAACGGCATCATCGGATACGACGGACCTCTGGCCAGCAAGAAGGTGTCGGCAATGGCCTGTACGGCAGACGGCAGCCTCTGGGTCGGTTCAAAACGCAACGGACTGACAAGGATAAAGGACGGAGCAAGCACGATATACTCCGCTGCCCGCGACAGCATGAGGACTATCATAAACGACCGCATCAACGCCCTCTGCACGGACAAGACCGGAAACCTCTGGATAGCGACATCGGGAGGACTTCAGGTCTTCAACCCGAGAATGAACACGTTCTCCACATACACACGAGAGAACGGAAAACTGAGCACAAACAACATCACCACGCTCTTTTACGGAAAGAACAACAACCTCTTCGTCGGTACGGGAGAAGGACTGATGATACTCAATCTCTCCACAACGGAGAAACTCATGCTGACCGGCAACTCCACCAACATGAAGACATTCTCCAACAACTACATCACACAGGTAATCGAAGACTCACGCGGACTGCTGTGGATAGGTACACGGGAAGGCATCAACGTGCTCAACATGGAGAACGACAGCCTCAACTATATCACCGAAAAGAACGGACTGACGAACAACTGCATCTGCGGACTGACCGAGGACAAGGACCACAACATCTGGGTCACGACAACCAAAGGCGTGACACGCGTGGTCGTACAGCGCAACCATGAGAACGGCAACTTCAACTACGGACTCTATAACTACGACACGTCCGACGGACTGCAAAGCAACGAATTCAACAAAGGTGCCATCCTCACACGACACGACGGCAACATCATGATGGGCGGACTCAACGGTATCAACTGGATGCGCCATCACAACAAGGACGACAAGGAGACCTTGCCGCGCGTGATGCTCACCCAACTGTTCATCGGCAACACCGAAATCATCACCGGACATGAATATGACGGAACCGTGCCGCTGCCACAAGCGCTCAACGAGAGCAACCGCATCGAACTGACAAACAGCCAAAACACTTTCACAATTAAGTTTGCAGCAGGCAACTACAACCAGAGCGAACGACTCCAGTTCATGTTCTGGATGGAAGGACTGGACAACGACTGGCACAACGGAGACGCGCTGTCACACGGCGTGACATTCCAGAATATCAGCAGCGGAGACTACAAGCTACACGTGAAAGCCATCAGCGCAGACGGAGCAATCAGCAATCAGGAGCGTGTTCTGGATATAACCATACTCCGCCCGTGGTGGATCTCATGGTGGATGATTATCATTTATGCCGCCATTCTGGCCGTCGCCGTATATCTGTGGACATTCGGTTTCAGACGGGTATCATACCTATGGTCCAAAAAGAAAGCCATACTACGCGAACTGGCACTGCAACGTGAGGAAATCAAAGCCACCAGCGACGATCTGCGGCAGCCGATGGCGAGAATGACGTCAATCATCGGAAACATGGCCGAAAAGGCCAACTCGGTCGAGAGTAAGGAGCAGATTAATTCGCTGCACTTCCAGATGCTGCAGGTCATCACACGCATATCGGAAATGCAAACCACACTGGAGTACCCCGAGACAAAGGCTTCCGCTGCCGCAACCAACAGGATGCAACTCAACGACAACGGCGAGATTGAACCTGTCAGGACTGATGTCGGATTGCTCACGGCTGACACCAAAGCCTGTCACGGAGACCCGACAACAAAGCAATATACCGTCGTCTTCATTGACGACAATGAGGAATTCCTCCGTTTCATCATGGCCCATCTACGCAATGTATATGACATGCACGTCTACAACGACGTTAACAAGGCTGTCGAGGACCTTGAAGTGCTCCGCGTTGACATCATCGTCTGCAAACAATACATGACCGGCATGACCGGCAGCGAAATGTGCAACCGCATCAAGATGAACTCCAGAACGGAAAACATCAAGTTTGTCCTCATGACCGACGGCGTGCTGACTTCAGCCGACATGCACGAAATGAACATCACGCTGAGTGCCGACGACTATTTGGCCAAGCCGTTCAATATCCAGGAAGCGACAATCCGCTTCAACCGCTTGCTGGGTCTTGCTCCCGACGAGATACCCGACGGACTTATCGAAGGCAAGGAGACAAGGCGGTTGGAGTCCATCAACGCCAGCATGACGACGGCCACAATCAACTATGACAACATCCAGGACAACAACGACGGCAATGCCGACGAGACTGTCAGCGACAGCGATGACGTGAGCATCGGCCGCCCGGAAGAACCCGAAGCGGCAGCCTCCGCCAATGTCAAAGATACCCGAAGCACCTCAAGAAACAACTCATTTGCCCAAGAGAACGCTGAAAGTATCACGGAAGACGACGTCGAAAAGAACGCCCCGCAGAGCACATTCGACCTCTATTATGCCGGTGATGTCACGATGGGCGACTATACAATGAGTAATATCATGGACCGGAAACTGATGCATAACGTCGAACAATACGTCCTGCAGAACATGAGCCACGGGCACATCAGCCTCGAAGAGATGGCTTCGGCTATGGGAATGGGGCGTGTTCCGTTCTTCCGCAAGATAAGAAGCATTACGTCCAAGACACCCGCCGAACTGGTATTGGAACTTCGTCTGAAGCATGCCTGCACGTTGCTTGCACGCACAAACATCAACATGAGCGAGCTTGCCATCAATCTCGGCTTCACTACCGCCGAGAATTTCACGACAATATTCAAGGAAAAACAAGGTTTGTCGCCATTGGAATACAGACTAAAATATCGTAAGAAACAGGGATGAGACCATTGATCACCATCGTTTGTCTGCTGCTTTCCACGTCCGACATGGAAGCACAGACAAACGATTTTAGCATGCAGACAAGCGGTTCTGCAAAACAGACAAGCGATTCCGTCATAGTGAATGTATTGGAAAACAACGGCGTGACATTCACTCACAACAACAGCGTGACGCTACTCACAACCGGACAGGCTAAATTTGACGACATGTTCGAGGCCATCCGGCAAGCCCGCAGCAGTATCCATCTCGAATATTTCAACTTCCGCAACGACTCCATCGCGTCCTTGCTGTTCGACCTTCTGCGCATGAAGGCGGCCGAAGGCGTGAAGGTGAGAGCCTTGTTTGACGGCTTCGGTAACGACTCCAACAACCAACCGCTGCGCCGCGAGCATGTGGACAACCTCCGGCGGAACGGCGTGGACATTCACGAATTTGACCCGATACGCTTCCCTTGGGTCAACCACATCTTCCTGCGGGACCACCGCAAGATTGTCGTCATCGACGGAAGCATAGCCTATACGGGTGGCATGAACGTGGCCGACTACTACATCAACGGCACGGAACAGGTGGGAGAATGGCGCGACATGCACTGCCGCATAGAGGGAGGAGCCGTCAACCAGCTTCAGATGATATTCACGCGGATATGGCAGAAAGTCACCGGAGAGGACATCTGGCGGCCGGAATACTTCCGTGCATACACTCCGGAACGCTTCAGCGGCCTCGCTCCCGACACTACGGCGACAGCCGGCCGCAAGATGGTAGGCATCATCAACCGCGAGCCGCGCACGTCGAACAAAATCATCCGGACGTTCTACGAGAACGCCATCAACTGCGCCCAAGACTCCATCAAGCTCATCAATCCATACCTGACACTCAACCGCAAGCTGAAGAAAGCACTGCGCAACGCGGTCAAACGCGGCGTCAAGGTAGAGATCATGGTATCGGCAAAGAGCGACATTCCGCTCACTCCGGACTGCGTTTTCTATAATGTACACAAGCTGATGAAGCGCGGAGTGGATGTGTGGCTTTACCAACCGGGCTTCCACCACACCAAAGTCATCATGGTCGACGGCCGCTTCTGCACCGTCGGCAGCGCCAATCTCAACTCCCGCAGCCTCAGTTGGGACTACGAGGAAAACGCTGTCATCATCGATCCGCACACCACACGCGAGCTCGACAACATCTTCGACAGAGACAAGAGGAAAAGCGTCTACCTCACCGAACAGACCTGGGACGAGTTCCGGACGCCGTGGCAGAAGTTCGTCGGATGGTTTGCCCATCTGTTGGCTCCTGTACTATGACAATGGAAAAAGCAAGCAGACCGGCAACAATTTGTTTATAATCTGAACACAGAGACACGGAGACACAGAGTTATTTTATCCCTCTGTGTCTCCGTGTCTCTGTGTTCAGACTATATTATAAGGTGGCCATAAACATGTCATAAGGTATCAATAAAGACCTTAGTCCGTCCTCTAAGCTCCCTTCAAAACCTCTTCGCACACGAGATCGAGCATCAGTTCCATCTCCACCGGCGTCACGCCATGTTCGACGATGAACGCCCGTTCGGAGTCCATGATGTCCTCCTCCGCACGTTCACGCACGCCGCTATGCCCCACGCCAGGATAACGCGCCATGAGATAGGCGGCAAATCGTTCCGCCGCGGCACGGTTGCGACCGGCAAACCACTCACAATAGCCGCTGTTCAGGCGGTCGTTCTGGTCCATCACACCGCGACTTTCGAGTTTCGCGTAGACCCTTTCCGCCTGTTCGAGCTTCCCCGACCCCATCATCGCACGAGCCATAACGCGGTTCACAGCGACATTGTCAGGATTCTCATAATCCAACCGGTAGAGCACTTTGAGGGCCTCGTCATAATCTCCGAGGTTTGTCAGACACACACAGTAGCTCAGCGCGTGAGTCATCACCTCCGGCGCAGCGGCCATGAGACGGGCGTAGGCGTCGCGTGCTTCGGCATAGCGACCGTCATAAAACAACGCCCGCGCGCATCCCGTCAAGGCCCGGTTGTCCTCCGGTCTCAACTCCAGCGCGCGCCCGAAACATCCCGACGCCGTCATGCTGGCGAGATGAGAATGGAGCAGCGTCTCATCCCGATGAGACAAGACATGCCCGCAAAGCATATAATAATGGTAGTCTTTCCCGTTGTCACCATAGTTGTCAAGCAATTCGGCCGCCTCCCTGTACATCTTGCGCTTCAGCATGAACGATCCGATCTCGCCGAAACGCTTCTCCAACGGAGTGTCACGGAACAAGCTGCCGGCAAAGAATATGTAGTTTGAGTTCCACTCC
Source organism: Prevotella sp. (assembly GCA_017483185.1). Classification (GTDB taxonomy): domain Bacteria; phylum Bacteroidota; class Bacteroidia; order Bacteroidales; family Bacteroidaceae; genus Prevotella. Next base: position 34,853 of record JAFULM010000012.1, read on the forward strand.
TCGTCGTCCCGATAGTCGAACGGATTGCGGAACTGGCGACGTGACGGAAAGAGCCGGAAGAAGCGGTAGATGTCCTGCAGGTATGTACGTCGGATGTAGGCCGGTGTGTGCGTGTCCGCGTCCGGCATGCCGCCAAGCCCCGCAGCCTCTCCGTTTTCGATCATGCTGCGCATGCTTTGAGGTATGCGGTCTATCACCCGACTGAACGCCAGGACAAAAGAATACTTGTCACTGTTGCAAAACGGCCCGCGCCTCATCATCTCGCCGAGCAGTCCTTTGCCTCCCATGCGTTCGTAGATCGGGCTCACATCCGGATGCTCCGGATAGAACGGAACAAACCAGTTGCTCATGCTGCTGAAGAACGGGAACCGCTTCATCTGTGAGAAACCGCCGAAATAGATATCCGAACCGGCCTTCTGCATGTCCACCATCTTTCGGAATCCCTCCTCCACCTTCTCCATGTTGCGCTCCGAAGCCTCGGGGTCGAGTATGTCCTGCATGGGGTCCTCGGCCTTCTCCTCTATGCCTGTGGGCGTGATGTGGAGATTGTTGTGCCGGAGCAGGTCGGGCATTATCTCCTTCTGTATCTTCCGCGTGTCGCTCTCGGCCATCACGCAATAAAGCATCTGTATCTGCAGCTCCGTCAGTTCCGAGCATACAGCCTCATCCCTGAGCATGTCCCCGACCATCCGTCTCTGCTCGGGGAAGATGCCGTCATGGTCCTCTCTGAGCGAGAGCACCCATCCGACGAGAGCCCTCTGGCGCACATTTTCGTCCGTCGTCTGCCGATAGACCGTGACGAGCAGACGAAACTTGTTGATGTCAAACATGTTCATCGTGCTCAGCGTCAGTGCCGAGACGATGAGCTGCTGGTCGGTGGTGTCCACCGTCGGCGAGAGCAACATCTCCGCGTATGCGTCGGCCGTTCCCTCCGTCCACTGCGACGAGGTCCAGATGTGGTCAAAGAGGTCGTTCGCCAGCCGCTGATGGGCGGCATAGATGTCGGCCGACTTCTGCCGACGGACATGCTCCGGCTCCAGGTCGAGCATGGCCACATCGGTCACAAACCCCTCCAGCGCGCCACGCAACACGGTCAGGGACCAGTCGCGTCCGGCCCCGTCGACACGACGCCGGACCGACGCCGGATATGACGAATGGGTCATGTCGTAACGCACGTAGGTGTCGGCCGCCAACCGATAGACACGCCGGCGGAGCGCGTCATATATGTCCGCGAGTTGCGGGTCGCGGTAGCCCGAGGCCCAATAGTCGGCCATACGGTCGTAGTCACTGCGTATCTCGTCCAACCGGCCGGTCAGATTGAGCTCCGGATATTTGCACACGAACGTTCCCAAAAGATCCATTGCCACGCTCAATCGGCCGTCGTCGAGCCGTCGCAGGATGTCGTCAAGTTCCTTATTTGCCTCCATCGTCATCCGGTGTTATTCTGTCGTCGGCCACCTTTGCTGTCAGCCATGCCTCAGCACGGTCGATGTCCTCCCGGCGTGGCGGCACCGCGTGGTCGAAACGTATGTCTTTCGGGAGTGCGGCAGCCACCTTTTCGTCGACGCCACACTTCTCCGCAATCAGTCGTCTGTAACTTTTCAGCCCGTGCTTCCTTATCGAGTCGCAGGCCATGTCGTATGCCTTGAGCATCACCTTCACCTGCCGTTGTCGAGCCGTGTCACCCATCGCCGCGCTCTTCACGGCCACCGCGCCGAGCCTCATCCCCAGCTTCCGCGAGTCCATCAGCACCGGGTGCTTCAGCATGCGTGCCGCCGTGGCCTGCGGTTCAGTGAGCAGCAGGGCGTCCATCTCGTTGTTTTCCAACATCCTCAACCGCAGGACCATGTCGTTGATCTGTATGCGGAAGACCATCTCCGGTGCCAGTCCGACGCTGTCCACGGCATAGTCGCCCAACATGTCGGTGGCCGAATAGCGCGTCATGGCCAGCATCTTGTCGTTGAGCTGCTTCAGCTCCTTGATACGGGCGTTGCGGTTGGTCAGCAGCTGCCAGTAGGCGCCGGTCGCCGTCAGATACTCCAGCGGCGTGCCGAGGCTGACAAGGCGCTGACCCCTGACAAGATCGGTCACGAGTCCTTCGACCCTACCCTTCCGCAGAGCCTCGTCACAGTCCATCCGTGCCGCATAGCGTTTCAGCCGCACGTCAGCCCCCAGCCCGTCAAACAGGCCGTAATATTGGGCCACATAGAGCGGCAGACAGTCGAGTGTCGGCGTCACGGCTATCTTCAGCGCGGCCGAGTCTTCCCGCGCCAGACGCTGACGCTCGGCGCGTGTGAGCCGCTTCTGCTCCTCATACGACCGGCCGCAGGCGACGAGCACGACAGCCGAGACGAATATCAGGATTATGCGTTTCATATATGTATATTATATAATGTACGTAAACTGAAAAAGGGCGCCCAACGTATATGTCATACACACGAGCCGCCCCTTCCGAATTATTAATGTGCGATATTAGCCTTTATCACGTTGCAAAATTAATAAATAATCTGCAATTTCAAAACGTATTTCAAATAAATACGCCCCGCGGCCGTCTTTTTCTTTTTGACAAAAGTCACAATAGGATTGCGTATGAGCGGTATTCGGCGGTATTCGTGAAACAACATAACAACCGCATCAGGGCAACACAACATGCTCTTTTGGTAGTCTTTATGCGGGGTAATTCTTGTCACAGTTCATACACACAAGTAGGGTCGCGACCTGTCGCGACCGCCTCCTTGCCACGTGATACAACCCGTTCGATTGGCTTATATGTACGTTCCGTCAGGCGATTGATTATGTGCCCATGAGGCGGTCGCGACGGGTCGCGACCCTACTTGTGGATGTATGAACTGTGACAAAAATTACCCCGCATAAAGGCGCCCGAATGAGCATGTTGTTTTGCGCCCCAATTGCGATAAAGATGTGCACAAAGGTATACACATTCCGCAGGCACCCTCCCCTTGGGGAGGGCCGGGGTGGGGCCGAACCCTCCAAACGAATAAATTTTACATATACCGCCACTCGGAATTATCCTGACAGACGTCACTCAAAAACAGCCGACAAGGAAAAAAAATCGCATACGAGGCCAAAAAATCCCCATTTTTCGCGATTTTAGCCAACACACTGACAATCAGCAAGATAAGTCCGCGGACAACTTTTCCGAAGTCTCTCCGCTCTTGCCGTAAGGCCCTTACGGGGTTGCAACGGGGGCCCCGTTGCAACCTGACGGCGTGCTCGCGAGAAGACAACGGCGTGCTCGTTGCGACCTCGGGAGGGCCCCGTTGCTCGGCCGCGGGATTTTTTCGGTCGGACAATGAGTGTATCAATGTTAAAAAACGGCGTCTCCGTCACTCCACCTAACCAATTTTGTCGCGTTGCCGAGAGGTCGAAAATTCAGAATATACTTTACTTATCGGCTCCACGTTTGTCCGCTTTTATGACAGACAGTCCGACTAAATTCCGGATGACAAGGCCGGCAAGTGTCAGTCCGAATATGGCCGTGATGTGCATGAGCGAGCCGTCCATCTGTGTTTCCGCTTGTCTGTAAAAAAGGGACGAAAATCCTGTTTTTCACCCTCAAAGGCGCTCTATTAGTGCAAAATTGTGTTAAACATCAACCTTGTACAATACTTTTCACATCCGTTTTTTTTTTTTGATTTTAATTAACTACCTTTGTTGTCAGATAAACAATAATCTACTGCAAAAGAAGAATCTATTTACTATCAAACTAAAATAACAAATAACTCATGAAGAAACTATTTACTTTAATGATGCTCATGGTGCTCTCGGTGGGGTACGCATGGGCAGGAGACATCTTCACATGGTACTTTAATGATCAAAAACAAGAAGTACAATCTGTTGCCAACTTTTTCACCCACCCTGCTGATGGAAAATTTAATTACAACACAAATTATGGAGGTACATACAAAGACGTTACATGTGCGGGAGGATTAAAACTTGAAGGCACTACAAAACTACAGTTCACAACAACTTCCACCTCTAAAATCACAATTGTCCAAAGCCTCAAAAAGAACCCTGCAAATTGTCCAAAATTTGACGGAACAATTCTTTCTGCAGAAAACCGTGTGGATAACACGGCAAATAATGCAGGTGTTTTCACTCTGGAAAACATAGACGCAGGAGAACACTCAATAGAAAGAGGTGCTGGTGAAGGTGGTATATTCTATATTGAAGTAGAATATACAGGTGAGTCAAAAATATTATTATCAAATCCCAATATCACATTTGATGCCTCTTCCGGTGAAGTTACAATACAAGAAGTAGAAAATGCCACTGAGATACGCTACACAACAGACGGCACAAATCCAAGTTCAGACAATGGTAACATATATAATACACCATTTGTTGCGGAAGAAGGTACTATTGTAAAGGCCATTGCTATTGGAGACGGAAATACGACTATAAATTCCGGTATAACAGAAATAACAATAATACTCACCGGTATCGAACTCCAAAAACCCACAATCAAATCACAAAACGGTTCTGTAGCTATCACATGTGGAAATCCCAATGTCACTATCGAATATAGCACAGACGGCATTTCGTTCCAACCATACACACGCTCATTCACACTCACAGAAGATGCGACCGTATATGCACGAGCAAGCCGTGAGGGTTGCACATCTTCAGAAGCCAAAGTTGAAGTCAAAGCCGTTCCCAAGAACCTCAAATCCAAAACTATCTATATGGGATGGAATTCTTTTACGGTAGGGACTGTTGATGGTCTTAGTACTCTGACTGGAAATGCAGGAACTGATGCAGAAGGCTATTCCCTGGTTCTCACAAAGGCCGATAAAGCATGGACGCCAGGTAATACCACTATAACAACGGGGAAAAACACCTACCCGACTATTAAATTGTCAAATGGCGCACAGAACAAGATTATACTTCCCGTTGGCGTAAAGGCAACCAAACTGACACTTTACAGCACTGTCAATGCCGCCAGTGGTGCACGCTTATCTGGATGGCAGGAAATCAACGGTGAAACATTTGACGTAAATGAAGTTCCCATGGGAGCATACAACAATGTGGGAGACTGCAACACCAACCCCGATTTCCGCATATTCCCGTTGGACAATGTTGAAGGAGAAATCACATTCACTAATGGCGGTGAACAGCTGCTGTTCACTATCGTTCTTGATGTGTTGGAGCCAATAAACGACATCACACTCAACACCAGCGGTTATGCGACATACAGCAACGCCAACACCGTGACCATCGAGGGCGCTACGGCATATACGTCCAAGGCCGACGAAGCAAACTCAGAACTCGTTCTGACTGAGCTGGGCACGGTCATTCCCGCAGGTGAAGGCGTGATCCTCAAGGGCGAGGCCGGTGCCACGGTGACATTCACATACGGCGGCGAAGCTCCTGCAATAGAGACAAACGACTTCAAGGCTGCGCTCACCGAAGACGCGGTCGCAGGCAACGTGTACGTCCTCAAGAGCGATAAGTTTGTCAAATATACAGGTGCGACGCTGACCAAGAACAAGGCTTACATTCTGATGAGCGACGAGTTCGGCACAGGCAGCAACGCCCGCCCGATGAGCATCGTGTTCGGTGGCGACACCAACGGCATCACGACAGTGAAGAATACGGTGGTGGCTGACGACGCGCCGACGTTCAACCTCAACGGCCAGCGTGTGGCTGAAGGCACAAAGGGATTGCTGATAAAGAACGGCAAGAAACTGATTGTGAAATAAGAAAATGTGAACACAGTATATTTTATCAATAACTATCATAAAACTACAAAACAAATGAAAAAGCAATATATAGCTCCGAAAGTGGAGATAGAGACAATAGACACAGAAAACCTCTTGGCTGCCGTTTCTGGCGGCGGAATTGGTATCGACTCCGGCGACTCTTCCGACATCATGGAATCAAAAGGCCACGGCTTAGGCCACAGCTTTGATATCTGGGGACTTGATGACGAAGAAGAAAATTAATAAAGAAAGAAATGCAAGTTAATGAAAAAGAAGAACCGTAAAAACAGTTCTTCTAATGTGAGGGGATCGTCCCCCGGGATGAATTCCCTTTATTATTTTGGTTAGACGGGGAGCATCAGATGTGATATCTGGTGCTCCTCTTTTGTTTTTATCCCCGGCCCGAAGTGATGGCACGACGGGTGACATGGCCCCAAAGTAGGGTCGCGACCCGTCGCGACCGCCTCCTTGCCAACTGTTTCAATGCGGTTTGTTGGATTATATGCACGTTCCATCAGGCGATTGATTTTGCGGCAAGGTGGCGGTCGCGACGGGTCGCGACCCAACTTGTGGAAGTTCTGCTGTGCCCTCAATGAGATTACGCAAAATGAAGTCATTGTTTTGGTATAAACTGAAAGATGTGCACGGAGAATACCCATTCCGCAGGCCCCCTCCCCTTGGGGAGGGTCGGGGTGGGGCCGGTGGCCTCCCCGTCGCCCCTACCTTGCGATGTCACGGATGACGAGGCCGGCGATGGTCAGGCCGAATATGGCCGTGATGTGCATGAGCGAGCCGTTGGCGTGGCTGTCGCCGGACGGCTGTTTGTTTTCCAAACGCTCTTCGCTATATACACACATGAACTTGCGGGCGGGGCGGGTCTTCGCTTTCTTGAACCGTTGACGCAACGCACGGGCCAACGGACAGCCTTCGACACGCCAAAACTCGGCCACACGGACGCGCGTCGGGTCCAGCTTGAGCGCCGCCCCCATAGAAGAGAAGAAGCGGGCCTGAGTCCGGCAGGCGGTCTCGATGAGCGTCATCTTGTCGCGGAGCGAGTCGATGGCGTCGATGATGTAGTCGTATTCGTCCAAACGGAAACTGTCGGCCGTAGCCGCCGTGAAGACCTCACGGCGCGCGTCGATCTCCGCTGCGGGATTGACCGTCAGCAGATGAGCCTTGAGGGCGTCGACCTTGACCTGCCCCACGGTCTCGGTGGTCGCCATGAGCTGGCGGTTGATGTTTGTGGCACAGACGACGTCACTGTCCACTATGGTCAGATGGCGCACACCGGAACGCACCAGACTCTCGGCACACCACGACCCGACGCCGCCCACTCCGAAGATGATCACACGCACGCGGTCCATCTCCGACATCGCCACGTCTCCCAACAGAAGACGCGCGCGGTCAAGCATATCTTTCTCCTTATCCATACTTGTTTGTCATTGTTTTTGCAGCTGCAGCGATAATGCAGACGAGCGCGATGTGAGCTTGCCCACACATTGCCGAGTGCGGCTTATCGTCTACAAAGGTACTCATTTTATCTGTTTGTAGACAATTTATTTTGTATTTAGCCCGATTTGCAGTAAATTTGCAGATTATAACGATTCATAAAGACAATGGACAGCAGCAAGAAAGTGCTTCTCGGCATGACTGTCGACGAGATAAAAGAGTCTGTCACCTGTCGTCTCGGCATGCCCGGATTTACGGCGGGACAGATAGCGCGGTGGATATATGTCGGACACGTGAGGTCCATCGATGAGATGACCAATCTGTCGAAAGCCAATCGGGCACGACTCGCAGAGATGTGCACGGTGGGAGCGATGGAGCCGGCCGACTGTCAGAGATCGGTCGACGGGACTGTCAAATATCTCTTTCCGACGGCCGAAGGCAAGTTTGTCGAGACAGTGTTTATCCCCGACGGCGACCGTGCCACGCTGTGCGTGTCGTCGCAGGTGGGCTGCAAGATGAACTGTCTGTTCTGTCAGACGGGCAAACAGGGGTTCGAGGGCAATCTCACCGCCGCCGACATTCTCAACCAGATATACTCCCTGCCTGAGCGCGAACGGCTGACCAACGTCGTCTTCATGGGCCAGGGCGAACCGATGGACAATCTCGACAATGTCCTCCGGGCCACGGAGGTGCTCACGGCCGACTACGGATATGGATGGAGCCCGAAGCGCATCACGGTCAGCAGCGTTGGCGTGAAGAACAAGCTGAAACGCTTTCTTGACGAAAGCGACTGCCACATCGCCATCAGCATGCACTCGCCGCTCCACGAGCAGCGCCTCAGTCTGATGCCGGCAGAACGCCAGATGCCGATAAAGGATGTCGTCGACCTGCTCCGGCAGTATGACTTCACGCACCAGAGGCGGGCGTCATTCGAATATATCGTGTTCGACGGACTCAACGACACGATGGCCCACGCACGGGAGATAATCCGTCTGGTGAATGGACTGGAGTGTCGGGTGAACCTGATCCGCTTCCACGCCATACCCGGCGTGGACCTACATACGACGGACGACGGCAAGATGGAGGCCATGCGCGACTACCTGACGCAGCACGGCGTCTTCACCACCATACGCGCCAGCCGCGGTCAGGACATCTTCGCCGCCTGCGGACTGCTGTCGACAGCTCATAAAAAAGGTATGAGAGAAACTTAATCCGGCAGCCCAAGCTGCACTATATACATTAATATAATATATTTATGGAAGATAAACTTATCCGCGTGGCCATCACGCACGGAGATACCAATGGAATCGGATACGAGGTGATTCTTAAGACTTTTGAGGAACCGGGGATGCTCGAGCTCTGCACTCCCATCATCTACGGTTCACCCAAAGCGGCCGCATACCACAGAAAAATGCTCGACCTGCAGACCAACTTCAGCATCATCAACTCCGCTGAAGATGCAAAAGAGGGTCGCGTAAACTTGCTTGCCACATTCGATGAGGAAGTGAAAATCGAAGTCGGACAGCCTTCACCCGAAGCCGGAGAGGCCGCATTGAAGGCACTCGACCGGGCCATGACAGACTTTCGTTCGGGACTGTATGACGTCTTGGTGACGGCACCAATCAACAAGAACAACATCCAGAGCGACCAATTCCACTTCTGCGGGCACACCGAATACATCGAAAACTGTGTCGGTGACGGACAGAAAGCGCTGATGATATTGATGAACGGCGACCTGCGTGTGGCCTTGGTGACAACCCACCTGCCTATCAAGGACGTGGCAAAAGCCATCACCAAAGAAGCTATCGTCGAGAAGACAAAGATATTTCACACCAGTCTGAAGCGCGACCTGCGCATCGCCAACCCACGCATCGCCGTGCTGGCACTCAACCCGCACGCCGGCGACAACGGTGTGTTGGGAACGGAAGAGCGCGATGTCATATCACCGGCAATAGAGGAACTGGAAGCCGCCGGCATACAGGCGTTTGGCCCCTACCCCGCCGATGGTTTCTTCGGCAGCGGCATGTACAGCAAGTTTGACGGTGTGATGGCAATGTATCACGACCAGGGTTTGGCCCCATTCAAGGCTCTTGCCGTCGAAGACGGTGTCAACTTCACTGCAGGACTGCCCATCGTGCGCACCTCGCCGGACCACGGCACGGCATACGACATTGCCGGCAAGGGCATCGCCGACGCCAACTCGTTCCGTCAGGCCATCTATGCGGCAATAGACATCTACCGCAATCGCATCAATTATGACGAACCGTTGGAGAATCCTCTGCCCAAACTTTTCCACGAAAAAAGGGAAGAGGGTGAGAAGACGAGGTTTGCCATTCCCAAGCAGAAGGACCAGTCCAGACGCGAAAGCAAACCCGTACGCGACGAACGCCATGCGAAACCGACTGCTGACAACAGTTCCACGACAACCGACAACGCCGCAGAGACCAACAAGCAGGAAACCGAAGAATGAAAAAGAAATATCAGAACGGATTCTTCATCTTTGGTATTGCCGTTCTGCTGATAATGATCACGCAGCTCGATTTCGCTCAGGTCTGGGCGGGAGTTCAGCGTGCCGGCTATTGGTTTTTGGCCGTAATAGTCCTTTGGTTCTTCCTGTATATGTTCAATACGGCGGCGTGGTATATCATCATACGCAGCCAAGAGGAAGACCGAAAGGCGGCAAAAGGCGATAGCGGGAACACCAGTGAGACATCATCTGACACTCCGGCCAACGGCGACAAACGTCAGACGGTGTCCTACTGGTGGCTGTACAAAATCACGGTGAGCGGTTTTGCGCTCAACTATGCCACCCCCGGAGGACTGATGGGAGGCGAGCCCTATCGCATCATGTCCCTCGCTCCGAAAATCGGAACGGAGCGTGCCTCGTCGTCGGTCATACTCTATGCCATGACGCACATATTCTCCCACTTCTGGTTTTGGCTCCTCTCCATCGTGCTGTACGTCCTCACGCAAGAGGTCAACATGTTCATGGGAGGTCTGCTTACGGCAGTCGGAGCGTTCTGCGTGACGGCAATCTGGTTTTTCATAAAAGGCTACAAGAAAGGCATAACGGTGAGATGTATGAGTCTGGTGAGCCACTTCCCTATCATCAAACGACGGGCACAGCACTTCTTCGACAGCCACAGAGAACAGTTGGCCGGCATCGACAGCCAGATGGCGGCACTGCACAATCAGAACCCGCGCACCTTTGTCACTGCCGTCGGCCTTGAGTTGGCATGCCGGGTGGTGTCCGCTCTTGAGATATTCTTCATCCTTTTGGTCATTATGCCCGAGGCCAACTTCCTCCAGTGCATACTCATTCTCGCTTTCACATCCCTCTTTGCCAACATGCTTTTCTTTCTCCCGCTCCAACTCGGAGGACGCGAGGGCGGTTTTCTCATGTCTGCAAAAGGTCTCGCCATGACTGCCAGCTCCGGCATTTTCGTGGCCTTGCTCGTTCGTCTTAGGGAGCTGATATGGACCATCATAGGTCTCGCCCTGATCAAGTTTGACCGCAAGAAGCATTAAAAAAGACTGAGAATAACCACAGTTGCTATACGACAAGCATACATAACAAACACGCAAGCCCCGGAATGTCCATATCGTGACATTCCGGGGCTTTCGTTATAAACTCATACCATGACGTCGCTATCTTATAATCAAGACGCCGCAAAGCCTGTTTAACGCCGCAAAAGCCAGCGAAGGACGGCATAACCGCCAAAGATCTGTATCGCTATGCCGGGCAGACCGAGGCGTACGTCCTGTACCGCAGCGGCGTAGCTGCCGGTCAACGCCAACTCAAACAGAGAACCGACAGTCTGATAAGCGACAACTGCGGCTGCCACGGAAAGCAGCGTTACCGTACCTTGGCGACGAGCAATCAACGCGGCGGAAAGCGCCAGGACGACCGACTTGACCGTGATGGGAAGCAGGGCGTGGGCCGGTGGCATGCCGAACAGAACGTGGTTGACCAACGGTGAAAGCAAAGCGGTGAGCAATCCGACCTGCCATCCGTACTTACAGGCACCGACAAGAGTGAAAAAGTAGATCGGCAAAAATATCAGTCCTCCTTGTGGAATGGTGTGACACAACTGCGGCAGGATGATATTTCCGGCGATAAAAAGTGTCGCGATGATATATGTCCGTATCTCGCGATAAGTCGGTGAGTATAGTCTTACGGTTGTTTCCATTATCTCTCTTATTTCATTTCTATGGTTATTATTCTTTCATAACAATGCCGTGGCCGTTGAGAAACGATGCCGTTGTCATCGCAATATCGTCCGGCCTCTCTGCTGTCTGCATGTATCCATTCAGATGCTGCAACTTGTCGCTGTCCTGCCACGCAAGAAGTCTTCTACCTTCCGCCTTATCACCTCCGGGTCGTGCTCGTCCCGGCTCAGCTTCTCCATCGGACACCAGTCCGTTCCGGCGCGGTTGACGATATGGTCGGCAACGGCCGAATAGCCGACCTGAATGCCATGCTGCTGAAGCAAAGCGACGGCCGGAGCACTGATAAGATCGGCATAAACACGGTTCACACCACCGAGAACCATCAGAGCGGCTGCGGCTTTGCCGACCACTTTGTCTGCGACCAGAGCACCACGGAGCAGCGACGGCTCATTCTTGAGCACGAGAAACAAGTCCATGATGCCGCGACGGCGGAATGACCGCACGCTGTCACCATTGGAGATGACGCACGAGCACTGTTCCGCATGCAATCTTTCAATCAGTTTTTCCATCATAAATATCATTCAAACGTATCCTTCTTTTTCCTCAGAAGCACCCGCCGAGCTATTCCTCCAAGCCCTGCCGCAAACGCTCCACATACTTGTCTATGATGCGAAGTTCGTGCGGGATGCGTATGTTTTGCGGGCAATGAGACTCACACTGTCCACATCCGATGCAATGGGCAGCCTGTCGCAGACGCGGCACACTGCGGTCCAAACCGATCAGGTAGTCCCGGCGGAGACGTCCGTACTCCTCGTCCTTGGCATTGCGGGGCAGCCGTCCCTCGTTCTTGCACTTGTTGTAGTGGACGAATATGGCTGGTATGTCGACTCCGTATGGACACGGCATACAATACTTACAGTCGTTGCAGGGTATTGTCTCCAACCCGACAATCTTTTCGGCCACGTCATGGAGAAAGTCACTCTCCTCCTTGCTGACAGGTTCCAACGGACAATAAGACAGCAGATTGTCCTTCAGATGTTCCATATAAGTCATTCCCGACAAGACCGTGAGCACTCCGTCAGGTGTGCCGGCATAGCGGAAAGCCCATGAGGCGACACTCTTTTCCGGACGGCGGCGCTTCATTTCCACCGCCAGATACTGCGGGATGTTGGCCAGACGGCCGCCAAGGAGCGGTTCCATGATGACGGCCGGTATTCCGCGCTTGTGCAGTTCGCCGTAGAGATAGACCGCGTCAGTGTTCCGCGGATTTATCTCGTCAGCATATTCCCAATCCAGATAGTTGAGTTCTATCTGCACGAAGTCCCATTTATATTTGTCGTGCTGCGACAGCAGATAGTCGAATACGGCGACATCACCATGATATGAGAAACCAAGATTGCGTATCCGGCCGGCCTGTCGCTCCTCCATGAGAAAGTCGAGTATGCCGTTGTCGAGATAGCGGCCGCGAAGTGCCTCCATGCCACCCATGCCGATGCCGTGGAGCAGATAGTAGTCTATATAGTCGACCTGCAACTCCTTGAACGACGTGCGATACATCTTGATGGACTCTTCGCGCGTCCATGTCTCCGGGCTGAAGTTGGAGAGTTTTGTCGCCACATAATAGCTGTCCCGCTTGTGGCGGCTGAGCGCGATACCGGTAGACCGCTCCGACAAGCCTTTGCAGTAGGCGGGAGACGTGTCGAAGTAGTTGACACCATGCTCGATGGCATAGTCGACAAGCCGGTTGACCGTCTCCTGTGCTATCGGAGCGTCGCTCTCACGTGAGGAGGCGGTGGCGTCGGTTGGCAGACGCATCATGCCGTACCCCAGGAGCGACACCTCCTGTCCCGTCTTTGGATTCTTCCGATAGGTCATCTTGCCCACCGGAGGCTCTGTCTGACTGCTGTAATCATCCGCCACTCCGTCCTTACGGTCGTTCTTGCACCCCGTGAGAGCTGCGGCTGTGGCCAGCGTTCCCGCTCCGAAGAGATGGAGAAACCGACGCCGTGTCATATCTTTATTGTTGCTCATAGACTGTAATGATTGGATTGTCATAACTCTTTGGTCCGTCAAATGGTCCTATGCACCTCATGCCCTTCGACGTAAATGGCTGAGAACGGGCGTGCAGGACAGAGGTTCTCGCAAGCTCCGCATCCGATACAACGTGCCTCGTTGATGACCGGGATGCGCGGAGACGTGTCGTCGCCAGCCACCGACGGCACCATCTCGATGGCTCCCGTGGGACAGTGGCGGGCACAGTTGCCGCACGAGACACCGTCCGTCAGCGGCAGACAGTTCTTCTTCACCCACACGGCATGGCCGATCTGGATGGCCGACTTGTCTTCCTTGGCGATGTGACGGATTGCTCCCGTAGGACAGACTTCCGAGCAAGCCGTACACTCCGGTCGGCAGTAGCCGATCTCGTAGGACATCACCGGTTGCATCAGTTTGGTCAGCTCTGTCGACGGGCGAAGCACTCCGTTAGGACATTTCGACACACAGAGCTGGCATCCGGTGCAACGGGTGGCGAGATTGCGTGCGCTCAGCGATCCCGGAGGTGTCAGCGGCGTGTGACGTTCGGGCGCCACCTTATCCTCTATTTTGGCCAGTCCGCCGTCCACCTTTTTCTTCTCCTGAGCCATAGCGGCTGTCGTCGCCATCGCCGTGGCGAGCAGAAACGAGCGTTTCGTGAGGTCCGGAGCTGCGACTGCGGCTTTACTTTCGTCCGTCCCACCCTTCGGAGCGGACTTGCGGACCGGCTGATGACCGTAGGAGATTGCTCCGAAACTGCACTTGCCGATGCAGTCGCCACACACCACACAACGTGTCGGGTCGATGGTGTGCGTCTTGACGTCGATACACGACGCCTTGCAGTAACGCGCACACGAACCGCAGTTGCGGCAGAGGTCGGTGTCGATGTGCACCTTCAGCCACGAGACGCGCGACACGGCGCCGAGCAACGTGCCGACGGGACATATCGTATTGCAATAGGTACGACCGCCGCGCCAAGCCAACACACATATTATAATAAAGGTGGCGGCGGCGACAATGAGCGTCGGCAGACTCTTCACCCACACGTCAACCGAATAGAAAGCGTAGCTGTCCACGCGCTCGGCGATTGCGGCCAGGACGTTGTTTCCCGTCTGCCAAATCGGTTGAAACAGTGTCGCGGCCATACGTCCGTAGGCGCTATATGGTTCGAGCAAAGCCACAAGCGACCCTATGCCGGCCACAAAAGCGGCCACCATCACGCACAGCACGCTCCACCGCAGCCACGTCTTTGCCCTTGAATAGTTGTAAGGACGCTTGCGGCCGTGATTGTGCAGCCAGGCCACAATGTCCTGAAACACGCCCAACGGGCATATCACGGAACAGTAGATGCGGCCGAAGACCAGGGTCAGCAACAGCGGGATGGCCACGATGGCCGTGTTGGTGAGCAGGGCCGGCACCAGCTGAAGGTGCGCCATCCAATGGAGCCAGCGGTGCAAAGTGCCCGTAAAGTCGAGGAAGAGCAGCGTGATGCCCGCAAAGAACATCACGGCAAGTACGGTTCTGATCTTTCTTAACATGACTTATCTGTTTGTTGTTTGTTTCTTCTTTCTGCCTGTCATCCTCACTATGACTATGCTCAACTCGTAGAGCAGCCATATCGGCAGCGAGACGACAAACAGCGTAAATATGTCTGTCGTCGGCGTTATGATGGCGGCCACGATGAGTATGGCCACGACGGCATGACGCCGATAGCGCGCCATCGACTCTCCGTCGACGAGTCCCATGCGGGCCAGAAGCCAACTGACGACAGGCAGCTCAAAGACGACTCCCATCACGAGACACATCGTTATCAGAGTGTCGATGTACGACTGTATCGTGAGCATGTTGTCGACGTCGGGGCTCACCTGATATGTGCCCAGAAAACGGACGGTAAGGGGGAATATCAGAAAATAGTTGAGCAGCGTCCCGGCCATGAACATCACGTAGGAACTCAGCGTGATGCGTACGGCATATCGGCGTTCGTCGGCATAGAGGGCCGGCGAGATGAAACGGAACAGGACGTACAGCACGTAGGGCGAAGCCGTCAGCAGACCGGCATAGAGGGCCGTCTTCATGTGAATCATGAACTGTTCGGTCAGCCCCGTGTTCATCAGATGAAGCGCAAACGGCTCCGTGCCAAGCAGACGGTAGGTCACAAAACTGCCCTCACGCGGCGCGAGCACAACGGCAAACAGCGTGTCCTTCATGCAGAAGGCCACCATCGCCATGACAACCGTGACGACTATGATGCGTATCAGACAAGCTCTCAGCTCGTCCAGATGATCCCAGAAAGTGGCCACGCCACCCTCTCCGACGCTCATTCCTTCGCCGGTCCGTCGTTACCGGCCTCCTTCTTCTTGTCTCCGGCCGAGGCGTCTTCGCCCAGTCCGCTCATTCCGTCCTTAAAGCTCTTGACACCCTTGCCAAGTCCGTTCATCAGTTCGGGTATCTTCTTGCCGCCGAAGAGCAGCAGTATGATAAGCGCGATGACGAGTATCTCTTGTATTCCAAGTCCAAACATAGTCTTATTCTCCTTTATTTACGTTACGTTGTCAACATTCAACCGGCAGCCGGTTTATCGGTTGCAAAATTAATGCAAACCGACAGAAACGGCATTATCTTTATTACGGATTAAGTTACCAAAATCACATCTATTGCTATCCCGGAAAGTCAGACGTATGCCGCCCACTCCGGCCCACGGGTGCGGACGATGTGGTCCAGCAGTCCCTCACAGGCGTCCTCCAGCAGTTCGATGACCAGCTCAAATCCGCGGTCGCCGCCGTAATAAGGGTCCGGCACCTCGGTGTGTCCGTCGTGCCGACGGCAGAAGTCCGTCATCATCATCACCTTGCGGCGCTGGTCGTCCGTCCGGGCCAGAGCCATGACGTCATGACGGTTTTCGCTGTCCATCACGACGATGATGTCAAAACGGTCCATATCCTCACGGCATATCTGCCGCGCGCGGCTGCAGAAGTCATATCCGTGGGCTGCCCCGTGGCTACGCATGCGGCGGTCAGGCAGTTCACCCGCGTGCCACGGGCCGATGCCGGCAGAGTCGATTTCGATGTTGTCGTCCAACATCCGCTCGTGGACCAAGTGGCGCATGATGCCCTCGGCTGCCGGCGAACGACAGATGTTGCCGAGGCAAATGAACAACACTGACGTCCGCATGTCCTGCTTGATGTTTTCTTCTTTCATATTTGTCCGTATTCAATCTCTTTTCAAAGATACATTTTCCGTCCGAGAATCAGACACGAGAATGTATCAGAATGTAAAGGAAGCGTCTTGATACACCCACCTACTCTTCCTCCTCGGCAGAGAAGTCGGTCCTGTGCTTCTTCGCGTAGCTCAGATCTGTCGCATCGCTGATTTTGACGAGGTCAAACGAGGCCATCGTCTCGCCCGTATCGTAGTTGTCAAAATAGCCGCGGAAATGGGTGCTGCGACCGACACTGTACAACTCATAATCGCGTATGATCACACGATAACCGTCGTCATATTCAAGATAGATCTTTCCGTCGCGCACGGTCCAGTCGAATCCCACCTGAACGAACGGTTTGTGGCGATCATGCGGATAGTCTGTCTCCAAGCCGTAACCACCGTGAGCGAAAACACCTTCCTGCACAAACTGTATTTCGGTATCGTAGTCGTTGTTGTGAAAACGGTCCACGTAATAGCTTCCTTGGATAATCCCTCGCCATATCCCGTTCATGTCATACGCCTGATCGGCGTCATCGTCATCACATGATGTCATTGAGACAGCCGTGGCCATAAGCATCACGACAAATGTCAGATAGTTGCAGAATCGTTTCATATTCTTTTCCGTTATTGATTATTGATTTGATATGTATTTGACCTTAAAGTTGTCAACATCCTGTATTGACAATTGCAAATATACGACAAAAACATAAGACCACACACAAACAGAGCCGCAAAAAACGACATTTTCTTCACCGGATTTAACACATTGCGATTGCGGCACAAGGCATTTCGGCTAATTCCGTACGTCACGGCACACCTCGAGGGCATCGTTTTTTCTTACAAAATCGTGTACGGAAAAATCTCCGTTCAGCGTCGTTTCGAGGCCTTTTCGGCAGCCGCGGGGGCCTCCTTGCATCCGTCGGACATGTGGTGACGGACACAATCGGCAGCCGTCGACACCCCGGGAGGGCCTTACGGGACTCAAAAAACGAAAAAGTTCGCCGTTTCTGCATCGCCGTCAGACCACAAAAAAGCGACCGTTTCCGACCAACGGGGCCCTTATTGGGTTGCAACGGCGTGCCCGTCATGATGCAACGGCGGCCTCCTTGCAATGCAACGGCGGCCCCGTTGCAGAGCCGTAAGGGCCTTACGGCATCCCGACCGCCATCTTCTGAAAAACCAAAGGAAAGCCTCCCGATCGCAAGCAGCTGAGTGTCAGCCCGTTAGAAAAAGCATGGTTTTTTCAATGAAAAAACGCCCCGATTTTTACCTTCGCAGGATTGAAGAATTTGGAGGCACTGCGGAAAAAATTCATAAAGTGCCCCTAAAAAACGGCCCTAAATTCAGAATTTTTATGACATTACAGCCCTGAGAGTAGAAATCCGTTTATCAAAACAGACAGCGACTCTACCTCTACAATGGAGACGGCCACTATTTTACGCTGTAACAGGTTCAATTTTAATCAGACTACAGTCACAACCGCACGTCTTTTGAAAAATAATTACCTCATCATGCCACATAATGCAAAAATAAGCACTATCTTTGCAGTCGGATCATATATTGCCTTAAGACAAAAGCTGCCAGCGTGAGACGTGTCTCCATGACAGCAGACTAGGCAGCCCACGCCGGGTTAAGTGCGGCCGTGTCTGACCGCATGAAGCGGGCTTTGGGCGGGGAAAATGGTTCGAGACATATTGAAGGCGTTTATCTGACGCTCTGTTCTTGACACATCGAATCTTGCAAATTCCAAAATCAAAGTCTTGAACTAAGCCAACGGTAGATGTCCCGGGTGTGATTATGTCATCTCGCGGAGAGTTCGCAAGCACGAGCTGTACCCTTTCGGTACAGACGGATTGTTTGCTGAAAGCTCTGTTGATTGATGATTAATTCATATCGGCGTGGGCTCTGACGTTGTCTGTTCAACTATAATAGGCAATGCAAGAGCCTCGACTCGTGGAACAGACAGCAAGACGGTTCCACGCTTGAACCCATCTCAATATTCTATAACACTGATAACCAACTAAAATACGATATTCTACCAGTTGTTTGATACCGCAAAGTTCCCACAGTATTGAAGTGTCCACAAATATGAAATATACAGACCTTTAGATTATTCATTTTGATTTGCCATAACTTTCAACGGGTTCTGCTACCATATTATATTCAACCTCTATCGTCTTGTAATATTTTATTTTTCTGTCTTCAAGGTAAATATGGTTAAGAGTATATTCCAAAGCCTCTAAAGTCTGTTGACGGACTTTTGGTTTCAACTGACATTCCCAAACAGTAATACAATGCCACCCCATCGAAGTTATCTGTTGCCGTTCCTCTATATCCCTACTCCGATTACGCTCAATTTTATTCTTCCAAAATTCAACATTTGTCTTTGGTAGAACGTAGTATTTGCATCCTTCGTGACCGTGCCAAAAGCAACCATTTACGAAAATAACAGTTCTGTATTTGCGCAAAACCAAGTCGGGATGCCCAGGAAGCCGTGGATGATTCAGTCTATACCGAAACCCACGGCCGAACAAGAACTTTCTCACCAGCAATTCTGGCTTCGTATTCTTGCTTTTTATCGCAGACATACAACGATGGCGCTGCTCTTGGGTCAAGACATCAACCATTGTATTTGTTATTTTTGTCTTTATCAGTCACAACTTCTTTGTAAAACCATTCCATCTTAATGTCACAGTTCTTGCTATTTGGTGCTGGCTCAGCTTCTTTAATTTTAACCATAATTGGCATAGGTACACAATTTCCGAAGATTAACGCCTCACCAGGAACAGCTTGTTTGATTTTTGTTATATAATCTTCACTGAAGTATGGAAGAACTGAATAGATATATTTCATATCAACTTCGTTCTGTATTCTATGAACGATATAGTTTCCACATTGCGACAAAACCGTCTGGGATAACTCTGAGGGTCTTTGTGAAGATATAATCAAATATAGAGAGTATTTCCGGCCTTCTCGTGCTATTTTTTCAAAAATATTCTCACGCATTATGTAATTAGCGTCTTTTCGAATATAGCGATGTGCTTCATCAAGAATCAGATGTATTGGTTTTTGCTGTCGCAATTTCCCAAACTTATGTTTTCTATAATCGAACACCATTCGAGATACGACACTTGTCATCAATTCTAAAGCATCCGTTCCCACTTCACTCGAATCTATAGTGATAAGTTGTTTGCTTTTTCCCTCAGAATCTGAGATGCCAAACATTTTTTCTAAGTAGTCATTGCAATCTTGATAATCTGGAGTTTCAATACGCATAAACGCGCACTCTGGGTTATAAAGAAAGAAATCCAACCGACTCATCAGCGTAGATGTGAAGTCTCTAATGTGCAGATTACCATGAGCCTCTTCTTCCAAAAGTACCATATCAACCGCAGTTCGCAGATAGTGGTAATCAAAGTATTTACCAGGCATAAGCTTGTTTTGGTCTACCGACAAAGCATCACTTTCATCGATTTGTCGGAATGCACCTTCTGTTTGGGTACCTGAAAGGTTCGCTTCGCAATGGTCACGATGTTTTGTTATACATACGTATTTCGGCTTGTCTTCTATAGCTGTAAAAAGATTAAGTGCATTAGACAAGGAATCATTATTGTTGCCAAAGTTAACCACGCACAGGTCGTTACATGCATTGAGAAAGTTAGAAAGATCTGTCAAGACATTATTATCAGCATCATCACCAAGACCTCGATCGCATGTCTGCCTAAGCATTGCGATAGCTCCTTTTGCCGCTGTCATTTTGGAGGTGTCACTATCTATTCTGCTTACAATATTGAATAGCATTTGCTGTAATTTCCATTTGATATAATTGGCAAATCGATGAGTATCGTTTCTTTTATCAGTATTGAAAATGCTATAAAACTTATAACTCTCTTGAAGGACTCTGTCCCAGAACGGTTTTTGAGTTCGTTCCGATGCCATTAAAAATGACAACCACTCATCAAGGTTCATCAAATAATAAGGTAATATGAACCGTTTATGTACACCATTCTCCTCACATATATTAGGCTTATAGAAAATAGATTCTATCTCGTTATTCAAATGTGCCTCTACTCCCAAAGCCATAGGATATTCACCATTTGCATCGAATATGATTGTTTTGGCTCCTATAGCTTCATTTTCATGCTTGCGATATACTTCATGCAAAATATGAGCTATTGTATTAGACTTGCCGCTACCACTATTCCCAAGTACGGCTGAATGTATATTGAAGAAACGGTTGATATCAAGTTCTATAGAGTAATTAATCAAACTTTTACTTGTCCCAATGAAAATTGTTGAATGTACGCCTTCAATGTCATATCCTTCATTACAAGACAATATTGAATCCAAATCATTAAAAGTCACGATTTCCACGTCACTATACAAAGAAGGGAAAATACCCACACCCATACAGAACTTTTCGTGCATTAATGTTCCTATTGGCTTAATGATAATCTCTCTTGAACTGTCGAGATTATATGTACTATATACTTGATTTTCCTTGCCTACCCAATCAACTATTGATACCACCTCACACAAAATATACTCTCCTGAAGAGTTTATTGTCTTCAAGTAACTACCAATATTGCCAAAATAGTATACTTTTCCATCAATATTGACAGTAGAGTTTCTTGTAGTGTGAAACAAGCGAACTCTAAACTTGTCATATTCCACTGATATTATTTTACCTATTTTCATCTTTTGTTTCAATCTTTAAGCTTTCGACGAATCGGTTAAGTACATTTTCTTCTTTTTGGAATGTGTCAAGATTTGGCAAGAGATTATTAACTATATAATCAAAGTAATTAATTGTTCCCTTTTTATCCTTTTTGTCTTCGTCATTATACTCTATCCCACTAATTGTAAAGATGCGCTTATCGTCAATAAAGAAGATTGGCTTAGTTTTCTTTTCCTCGATTTTTGGTTTGGAGCCAAAGATCACCACATTTATAGTTGAATTAGTAGCCAAGGCCCTATATATTATATCGTTTACATGCCTGTCACTGAAACTATATCCTATAACAAATAGGACAGAATGTGGTTCTAGTAATTTGTTTTGGAACTCGCGAAAGAGGTCAACATATGGGCTGCCCAAGCTTTTGTCCTGCTTTGTTGGGGTGGGATATATTAGAACAGAGCCATTGGGGGTTGTTTCAGAAGGAACAACTTCCTCAATCTCGAAATAATTATTAGTTTGATTATGCGATTCACGCCAATTGACAGAACCATGAATTTTATAAAGATATACCATATTTTCAACAGGTTCATATTTGTCAATACTAGTGTCCATTCGTTTAGACCATGTATAGTTGAAAATAGCAGGATTAAAGTACTTGTGAAGTCCTCCGCTAAAACCATTAATGTAATGAATATTTAATGCGTCAAGAGCTGTTTCACTGAACAAATCGTTATTTGTCGTAAACACTCGAATTCTGGAATTATCCTTAGTCCTAAGAGCCAACTTTTGATAGAAAGTTTTATAGTATCCTAAGACCTTATTGTGATTATCTTTATCGAACCCAATATTGATACTGTTAAAAATATGCTTTTCAACTTTATCTATCATGGCTTCATAAAGTTTCAACCAAGATTCTATGTTCTCTTGTTGCTCCTTGACCGTGATCTCTATCCCCTGATAATGTGTTCTTGCGGCATACATTACTGTCAGACATTTCTCTAAATTGCTTTCACATTTTGCAGCGATACTTTTGAACTCTGTTTCCATTTCTTTCTCTTCGGCGGTGAAGGACAACGAAGTATAAAGTTCCGACATTGTAGGAATTGCTCCACTACTTGTGCCGGACCCAAAAAGAAAATTGACATTTTTCAAATTAAACAACTCTCGGATCTTGTCCTTAAGTAAAGAAAGCTGTTCTTCAAAATTAGAACCCGATTGAAAATAATCAGAAGTGCCTTGGGTCATAACCAAGTCACCAAATTTATGTTTATTATCTGTCATAATCACTTGTCAATATGAGGTTGTTAATTCAAATTTGTCTTTATATTCTATCAAAGAATCCCTCGTATTCTTCGTCGATAATCTTCCATTCTCCCATTTTTCGCCCACCTATACGAGCTATCTTTCCTAATTCTTGAAGACGTCTCAGGTATTTCTGAACCTGGCGAGGTGAAAGATCCATGCTCTCGCTCATTTGTATAGCGCTGATATGAGGATTTTGAGAAATCAACTTGTATATCTGGCGACTTGCTTTTACGAACTCTTTTGCGAACTTGGACGGTCCTTTTACGAACTCTTTTACGACCACTTCGCCATTGCCTTTTACGAACTCTTGTATTAAGGGAATGTTGTCTGGCGTGAGTTCTTCCATTATCTCACCCTTATAATTCAAGTTCCATAGAGTCACGTGAAATTCAGAAGCATTGGAGGTGAATGCTGGTACATGGTAGTCTGAAAGATGCTCATAAAGCCTATATGTGTTTATGATCTTCTTCATTCCACTGCCTCGTCTCTCCATAAGTCCCAATCTACTGAAGAAATCAGCCAGCAAGGGATTCCTTCTTTTGGATGGCACTGTAAGTGGGTTTAACTGCTGGATAAGCCTGCCGTCCATCATTCCTCCAGGTGAGTATATTTCTAAACGGTCGTCATACATATCTATGTGTATCTCACTTCCCATCTGCATATAATCCCTATGGATAATGGCATTTGCTATCGCTTCTGTTACGGCACGTTCTGGATAATCAGGCAGTTCCTCACGATAGTCATTCTCTTTCCACCATTTCTTCCGGGAATTGTTCCTGACAAAAGAAACGGCATCCTGTAACTGGCTTATCACGCAACCTTCTAATTCCACATCATCAATCGCTTCACCTAAGCCGCTTGTCATATCAAGACCATTCCAGCGTGTGCAAAATATACGTGACTGCCGAACAGGAGATTCATCAGCCAATAATGCACCAGCATTTGTCAACATACCATTTTCATCAATGATTCCCCACGAAACGAACTCATTGTCTTCAAACGAACGCTGTAGCCTTTTGTAGTGGACAGACTTGAGTTTGGAGAATGCCATATCCTCAAATCTATAATTGGAAGGCAAACTGTCATATGTGCGCCCGGAACCTTTCAACACAAGTGTTTTCAGTTGAGTGCGGTCTGCTGTAACAGACTCATTGCCTATGCGTACAAAGGCGATGCGCTGTTTGTCGCCAATGTAATAATATGGCGTTTCCTGTCCGGGATATACATGCAATAATACAAGGGTTTTACCTTCTGCTTCCTTTAGTTCAAGATTGACTGCAGGAACTGGATCCATTTTACTCTTAATCTCCTCACTTATTCTCTCTGCATCGCCTTTTGCGTCAGCGAGTCCGACTATATGGTCATCATCACTGACACCAAATATCAACGTGCCGCCCTCGCCATTAGCAAAAGCCGATACACTCTTGAGCCAACTTTTAGGGCGTTTGACCTCAAGCATCTGTTTCTTGTCATAGGTTGTAGCTTCACCTATGAGTTTCTGTATATCTGTATTCATGCGTCATTGTTTTCTTTTATTAAACTCTTTA
>JAFULM010000013.1 GCA_017483185.1 Prevotella sp.
TGTTGTAGGGACATAGTCTTGTCTTTGTCCGCAAGAAAAAGATTGGATATCAATATGTTATTTGCGGACAAAGACAAGACTATGTCCCTACAACAGATTAAGCATGCCGTACGGAAATCTGTTTTACCGGACAGCAATAATATTTTTACTCTTACTCTATCAATGTCCAGCCTTGAAGACATTTCAAGCTCGAGGGTGTTGCAGAACCACACTGTAGGGACAAATTCTTGTATCTGTCCGCCAAACAATCACTGATTATCAATTGTTGTAGGCGGACAGATACAAGAATTTGTCCCTACAGTGTGGTTCTGCAACACCATCGTTGGGGTTGTGTTCTGCAACACCCTCGTTGGGGGTGGTTCTTATAGCTTCAGGTCCACTCCGAGACCCAGCACGCGGTTCGTGCGTGTGAAACTGTTGGTCACGACGGCCTCCGTCTTGTTGTAGTCGTCGTAGAGAGTCTGGAAGTAGGCGGCATTGATTTTGACCTTTTCCGAAACCTTCACGCCCACGCCGAGACCGAACGACCATGAGCTGACGTTGAAGCTGATGTCGTTCATTCCCGCGTCCTTCAAGCCATAGGCAGTGCGCTGTGCGCCCGCGCTGACCTGCAGGATGTCACAGATGTCATACTCGGCACCGAACAGATATTCGTTGCTGTCGCTGAGCATGTCCTTCGTATATTGTTTTGTGTCGACGTCGAAGTAGTGGTGCCATCCGGCCATCACGCGCAGTCTGGGCAGCACTTCATACTGCGCACCGACCGTCAGGAGTGCCGGAGAGTCCTCGGCGACCTTGTTTCCGTCGGCAAACTTGTTCAGCATGGGGATGCCTTTGGCGCTCTCGCTGTTGGCCGACTTGTTCTTCAGACGCATGCGGGTTTTGAACTCATACTTCGCTGCGAGGTTCAATCGGCCCGCCTTATAGTCAACGCCGATGATGGGAGCGATTCCCCAGCCCGTCTGGTCGCAGTTCAGCTCGATGTCCTGCGTGCTGCTTGCGAGCTGGTTTGCTCCGGCGGCACCTTTGCCGAGAGCTTCGGCTGCGTTTCGTGCCTGAGCTGCTGCGGCGGCATAGGCAGCAGCAGCCTGTGCGTTGCCGGCTGCTGCGTATGCGTCACTGGCAGCCTGTGCCTGCTCTGCCTTTGTGGCAGCGATACCGCTATATTTCGCCAGCTCCAGCTGAACTTCTCCGAAATGCTTCGGAGCGTTGGCCATGCCGTGTATAGAACTTTCCACTCTTATGTTTTTGACGTAGCCGTAGTAGTTTGATGTGCCGTATAGCATGCGCAGACCACCGTAGACCGAGATGTTGTCCGTCAGCTTGCGGGCGGCTCCGAGCGTGAAACCATAGTAGTACTGGCGGCCGCGCATGTAGGAATCATAGGCATAACCGTTGCACAACTGTTCGTTTGCGAAAGGCGAAGAGGGATCCAGTTGGCCGATGCCGGCAAATGCCGCGTTGAGGTCCTTTGCCATTGCGGGTATGCTTGCTACCACCTGTTCGAACGAGCCGAGGCCGCCGTCAAACTCACATTTGCCGCCGCCGCCGGTGATGGCGAAACCGAACTGGAGGCTCCATTTGCCCTTGTTCCATGCCGCCTGTATCGACGGAATGATGGGAGCGTCGGCGTCTCCCTTAAATTCCCGGGCCGTCTGTCCGGGCTTGTCGGCGTTGAAGACGAACAGGGGGAAGCCCGTTGTCACGGTGCGGGTCTGGTGTGCGTTCTGCAGGTTGATGGACAGATGGAGTCCGTCACCGAGGAAAGCCACACCCGCGGGGTTGCTGTATACGCCGTCTATGCCTATGGCGCCGTCGCGCGCAGGATTGCGCAGGAAAGCTATGTTCTGGTTTGTGTTTGTCAGCAGACCGCCTGCCAAGGCAGTCTCAGCCGCTGCCAGTGAGATGGCTATGGCGGCAATTCTTAACGTCTTCATTCTCATTATTGTTTAATAATTGGCCGCAAAGGTAACAAATCTGTTCTAAATTTCCTGTAAAACCTCTATTTTGTTAACATGAATTAACTGTAAGCGTAGAATAATGGGATGATATGAGAGTGCATAAAAGCGTGGAATGACAATCAAACGCAAAGACCGCAAAGCCGCAAAGGATAATAAACAATGTTCCTTTGCGGCTTTGCGGTCTTTGCGTTTGATTTGTTACACCACCATTAAAGCATACCATGCTCGGGAATGTTGCAGAACTCCCGCAAGTAGGGTCGCGACCCGTCGGCGACCGCCTCCATGCAGCATAATCAATCGCCTGATGGAACGTGCCTCCATGCCGACTGACTGTGTTGAAACAGTTGGAATGGAGGCGGTCGCGACGGGTCGCGACCCTACTTGCGGGAGTTCTGCAACGCCCTCGTTGGGGTGGGTCTTAGGTAGTTCCCTTATGCATTTTTGGATTGTGTCTCCTTCGGGTAGCTGACCCTCGTATGATAGATAGTCTTGAGCTTGTCGATCAGGACCGTCTTGGCGTAGGCGATGTCCCGGAACGTGATGGGGCACTCGCGGAAGTATCCGTCGGCCAGCTGTCCGTCGACGAGACGGTTGACGAGGTCGCGGATGGACTTCTCCGTGTAGTCAGGGAGCGAGCGGGAAGCCGCCTCGACGGTGTCGGCCATCATGAGGATGGCCTGTTCGCGGGTGAAAGGATTGGGTCCGGGGTAGGTGAAGAGCAGGTCGTCGACGTAGTCGTCGGGATGCTCGTTCTTGTATTTGACGTAGAAGTATTTTGCCTTACCCTGTCCGTGGTGGGTGCTGATGAACTCCCGGATGACCGTCGGCAGGTTGTATTTTTCCGCCAGTTTGAGTCCGTCGGTGACATGTCCGATGATGATCTGCGCGCTGTCGATGTACGACATGTTCTCGTGTGGGTTGATGGCCGACTGGTTTTCGGTGAAATATATCGGCGACGTTATCTTGCCGATGTCATGATAGAGCGCGCCCGTGCGGACGAGCTGGCTCTTTGCGCCGATCTTGTTGGCTATCGCCGCAGCCAGATTGCCGACCTGTATGGAGTGCTGGAATGTGCCCGGGGCCACCTCGCTCATGCGTCTGAGCAGGTCGTTGTTGGTGTTGGACAGTTCGATGAGCGTGATGTCGGAGGTGAAGCCGAACATTTTTTCCACGAGATAGAGCATGGGGTAGGCGAAGAGCAGCAGCGTGCCGTTGACGATGATGTAGTTGAGTGTGCCGGTGTCGACATCCGCCAGTGTCGGCACGCGCATCATTTCGTAGGCCACGTGCATGGCCATGCTCACGATGGTGACGATGATGGCCGTCTTGAAGAGCTGCGAGCGGTATTGGAGTTCGCGGAGCGAATAGATGGCCGCCAGGCCCGCCAGCGTCTGCACGACGATGAAGTCGAACGGAAACTGCAGCATGCAGGCGCAGATGAGTATCATCGTGAAGTGGGTGAAGAAGGCCGTGCGCGAGTCCATGAAGACGCGGACGAAGATGGGCACGATGGCGTAGGGCAGGATGTAGACATGGCCGATGGAGTTGCCCACGAGCAGAGCGGTGAACATGACGAAGATGACGATGAGCGAGTAGAGCATCGCGATGCTTCGCGTCTTCTCGAAGTAGTCTTTTCGGAAGAGGCTCAGATAGATGGTGAAGCAGAGCACGAGCAGCGCCACATAGATGGTCTCGCCCATCGTGACCAGTCCGATCTTGCCCGAGTTGCTGTTTCGCCGTTCGTTCTCCATCTTGAGGGACTCGATGATGCGGTAGGCGTTTTCGTCGACGATGTCACCCCGTCCGATGATTTTCTGTCCTTTCTGTGCCACGCCGCTGGCCAGCGGCACACTGTTCATGAGGTCGGTCAGACTGGCTTCGCTGCGCGTCTGGTCGAAGATGAGGTTGGGCGTGATGTAGTCGTTGAGGTTGCACTTCTGCAGGGCCTGACGGTGCTGGCTGAGCATCTCGTCGAGAAAGAGCTCCTCGTAGGCGCCCTTCTCCGAATATATGTTTATGACACGGATGCTCGCGGCGTTTTTTCCGTTGACCACGCGCACCATCTTCGACGTGTCCGCACGCAGCTTGTTGTAGTCGGTCGTGTTCATGACACCCCGCTGATAGATGCGTCTCAGCCGGTTGGCGATGATGCTGATATAGTCGTCCGGCATTCCGGGTATGCCCTTGGAGAAGTCGGCGACGAAGCGGCGCACCTGTTTCCCCTCGGTCTCTTTGTCGAGACTGTAGTAGGGTTCGTACTGCCGCATGAGACTGTCGCGCTCCTTCTTGATGGTCTTGTCCGACTTGTAGATGGGGAAGTCGAACGGTGCGGTGAGGTCGGAGTGACGCCAGGGGCGGCCCTGTTCGACACGGAAGTATGTCCGGCTGTCGTCCGGCATGACCCAGACAATCACGGTCACGGTGGCGATGACGATGGCCACCTTGACGAGCAGTCTGCTCCAGGTGAAGTCGGTGAGTATGTTTGCTCTTCTCATAATCCAAGTGTTGTTGTCCTTATGTCTCGCCCGCATGCCGACGCTCCATGCCGGCAACAATACGGGAAGATGGTGCGAAAGTACAAAAAAATATCCATTTTTGAGGGTTAAAGAGAGTTAAAATCCCGGCTTCGCCACCCACTTGTCTTGACCCGAAAGGCCCCCGCGGGGTCGGAAATGAGGTCGGCGGAGTGTTAAAAACTCGGAATTATTCTGACAAACGCCCTCCGATTTAACACGACTTTCCGGAGAAAAGCTCCCTCGGTCTCAAATATGCGAGTTTTGCGCGTGCATCTTTTATTGCCTGACCGACAGCGGGTTACGGACGTTTTTGTCAAAGTGTGCAACTTTTTCGCAGTTTTTTTCTTGCCGTAAGGGCCCCGCGGCATTGCAACGGGGCCCTCGTTGCATCGCAACAAGCACGCCGTTGCAACTCAACAAGCATGCCGCCGCAGACCAACGGGGCCCTTACGGCAAGACAACTTCCGCGCCGAAGACAAAAAATGACGCCGCCGCGGTCGGAAAACGACGTTTTCCTCGTTTTTTTGGAGCATTTTCAATTGTTAAAATTAACAATCATTTCTTTACATCACCCCTTGCCCGCCGTTTTTCCTTTGCGCACGGTCCCGATGCGCACGGCCTTCACAAACTACCCTCTATACATATTTTTGTCGTTTATGCATCACCCAAACGTAGGGTCGCGACCCGTCGCGACCGCCTCCGTGCCAACAGCTTCATCCCCGTTGGGTGGGTTTATAAATGGGCGTTCGTTCGTTTGTATGGTTGGCACGGAGGCGGTCGCGACGGGTCGCGACCCTACGTTTGGGTGGTTTTACAACGTCAGCGTTTGGGTGGGACGCAAATTCTTCTCTAAAAAAGAGTAATATTGGGAAAAAAAACGTAAATTTGCACAAAATATCAATTATCCATCCATAATTAAGGTAATGGCCGAAAGAAAAGTCAGGGTGCGTTTCGCGCCCAGCCCCACCGGGGCACTGCATATCGGCGGTGTGCGTACCGCCCTCTACAACTACCTCTTCGCCCGTCAGCACGGCGGCGAACTGGTTTTCCGCATCGAAGATACAGACTCCAACAGATTTGTGCCCGGAGCCGAAGAATACATCATAGAGTCGTTCCGCTGGCTCGGCATACGCTTTGACGAAGGTGTCAGTTTCGGCGGCGACCGCGGTCCCTATCGCCAGAGCGAGCGCCGCGACATCTACAAGAAGTACGTCCGTCAACTCCTTGACGCCGGCAAGGCATACATAGCGTTCGACACTCCGGAGGAACTGGAGTCCAAGCGCAAGGAGATCGACAATTTCCAATATGACGCCCGCACGCGACTCGAGATGCGCAACTCGCTGACCATGCCGAAGGAAGAGGTCGACGCGCTGATAGCCGCAGGCGCGCAATATGTCGTACGCTTCCTCGTCGAGCCGGGGCAGGAGATACACGTCGACGACCTCATCCGCGGCGACGTGCGCGTCATGAGCGACATACTCGACGACAAGGTGCTCTACAAGAGCGCCGACGAGCTGCCGACATACCATCTGGCCAACATCGTCGACGACCATCTGATGGAGATCAGCCACGTCATCCGCGGCGAAGAGTGGCTGCCCAGCGCGCCGCTCCACGTCCTGCTCTACCGCGCTTTCGGTTGGGAGGAGACCATGCCGCGTTTCGCCCACCTCGCCCTGCTGCTCAAACCCGAGGGCAAGGGCAAGCTCTCCAAGCGTGACGGCGACCGCCTCGGATTTCCCGTTTTCCCGCTCGAGTGGCACGACCCGAAGACCGGAGAAGTCTCGTCGGGCTATCGCGAGAGCGGCTATTTCCCCGAAGCCGTCATCAACTTCCTCGCCTTCCTCGGATGGAATCCCGGCACGGAGCGCGAACTCTACTCGCTCGACGAGCTCGTTCCGCTCTTTGACATCACCAAGTGCAGCAAGGCCGGAGCACGTTTTGACTACCAGAAAGGCATCTGGTTCAACCACGAGTACATACTCGCCAAGTCGCCGGAGGAGATAGCCGCGCTCTTCGCGCCCGTCGTGCGCAGCCACGTGCCCGCCGAGACAGACGAGCGCATCACCGACGTTGTCTGCATGATGAAGGACCGCGTCAGCTTCGTCAGCGAGCTGTGGCCTCTGTGCTCCTTCTTCTTTGA
Source organism: Prevotella sp. (assembly GCA_017483185.1). Taxonomy (GTDB): domain Bacteria; phylum Bacteroidota; class Bacteroidia; order Bacteroidales; family Bacteroidaceae; genus Prevotella. The sequence continues at coordinate 6,618 of JAFULM010000013.1, forward strand.
AGCCCCCACGGCATACGACGAGAAGACACGCAAGAAGCGCTGGAAGGAGGACTCCGCGCTGCAGATGGCCGAACTGGCCGACCTGTTGGAGACCATCGACGACTTCTCCGTCGGAAATCAGGAGCGCATCGTCGAAGAGTGGATTGCCGCAAAGGAATATAAGTTGGGCAACATCATGAACGCCTGGCGTCTCACGCTCGTCGGCGAAGGCAAGGGCCCGGGCATGTTTGACATCTCGGCGTTCCTCGGCAAGCAGGAAACCATCGGCCGTATGCGCCGCGCAATAGAAGTATTAGGTTGATAAATGTCAGATGTTAAATGTCAGATGTCAGATGTTAAATGTCAGATGGCAAATCCGGCTTCAAACATCTCCCATCTCACATTTACCATCTAACATCTGACATCTAACATCTAACATCTCCCATCTCCCATCTAACATTTCCTATCTGACATGTACAACATAGCAATCTATCTCTACCTGTTGGGTGTGGCCGTGGCCAGTCTTTTCAATAAGAAAGTGAAAAAGATGTGGCGCGGCGAACGTGAGGCGTTTGATGTGCTCAAAGAGAAGGTCGACCCGTGCTCCAGCTACGTGTGGTTTCATGCCGCGTCGCTTGGAGAGTTTGAGCAGGGCCGCCCGCTGATGGAGCGACTGCGCCGCCGTCATCCGGAGTATAAGATACTGCTGACGTTCTTTTCTCCTTCCGGATATGAGGTGAGAAAAGACTACGGAGGGGCGGACATCATCTGCTATCTGCCCATCGACACACCGCTCAACGCCATCCGCTTCCTGCGGTTGGTGCGTCCGGTGATGGCGTTCTTTATCAAATATGAGTTCTGGTACAACTATCTGCACATTCTCAAGCACCGTCATGTGCCGGCATACAGCGTGAGCAGCATCTTCCGGCCTGACCAGATCTTCTTCCGTTGGTACGCCCGCAGCTACGCCAAGGTGCTCCGTTGTTTCACCCACTTCTACGTACAGAACGACCAAAGCCGCGAACTTCTCGCCAAGATAGGCATCCATGAGGTCTCCGTTGTCGGCGACACGCGCTTCGACCGCGTGCTCAACATCCGTGAACAGTCCAAGCAGCTGCCCATAGTCGAAGCCTTCTCGGAGGGCCACCACGTTTTTGTGGCCGGTTCGAGCTGGGCTCCCGACGAAGATATTTTCATCCGTTACTTCAACGAGCACACCGGCTGGAAACTCATCATCGCACCCCACGTCATCGACGAGGACCATTTGGAGCAAATCATGCAGAAGCTCGGCCGCCGTGCCGTGCGTTACACCAAGACGACACCCGAGGAGGCACGGGAAGCCGACTGTCTCATCATCGACTGCTTCGGACTGCTCTCCAGCATCTACCACTACGGCGATGTGGCCTACGTCGGCGGCGGTTTCGGCGTCGGCATCCACAATGTTCTCGAGGCAGCCGTATGGGAAATGCCCGTCATCTTCGGTCCCAACAACGACCATTTCGCCGAAGCGCAGGGACTGAAAGCCGATGGCGGCGGCTTCGAGATAGCCTCCTACGAGGACTTCGATGTCGTCATGACTCGCTTCATTGCCGACGATGACACCATCGCAAAGGCCGGCACTGCCGCCGGACAGTATGTCGAGAGTTGCATGGGAGCGACGAAGAAGATTCTGTCGGAGGTGCATTTGTAGGAATAAAGAGAAAAAACTATATATTAAACACAAAGACCGCAAAGACGCAAAGGAACACAGCTTGATGTTCTTTGCGTCTTTGCGGTCTTTGCGTTTAAATGTTATGTATCTTTTGTTTAAATGTTATGTGTCTTTGTGCCTGACTGTTATGTGTCTCCGCAATCCTTATATTAAGTATGTCAGACAGCCTCCGTCGCTTTCCGCAACCACTCCGCGTCAGCGGCGTCAAGCAGCGGGGTGAGGCGTTGGCGTACGGTGAGGTGGTAGTCGTTGAGCCACCGCCGTTCCTCGTCGTTGAGCATCGAGTCAATCACCGGGGCGGTGTCGATGGGGCAGAGGGTCAGCGTCTCGAAACGGAGGAAACGGCCGAACTCCGTTTCCATGTGTGGAACGGTGAGCAGCGTGTTCTCTATGCGGACGCCGAAACGGCCTGCCAGATATATGCCCGGCTCGCAGGTGACGGTCATTCCGGCCGTCAGCGGAGCGGGACGGTATTCCTGTCGTATCTGGTGCGGGCCCTCGTGGACGTTGAGATAGGACCCCACGCCGTGGCCCGTGCCGTGCATGTAGTTGAGGCCCGCCGCCCAGAGGTCACGCCGTGCCACGGCGTCAAGCTGCGTGCCGCTGGCCCCTTGCGGGAAGCGGAGCATCTGAAGCTGGATGTGGCCCTTGAGTACGAGGGTGTAGATGCGACGCTGTTCCTCGGTGACAGGGCCGAGAGCGATGGTCCGGGTGATGTCCGTCGTGCCGTCGGGATATTGCGCCCCGCTGTCCACAAGCAGCAGGCCCTCGGGCCGCAGGGGCTTGTCGCTGGCGGGCGTCGGTTCGTAGTGGACGATGGCGCCGTGCTCCTGATAGGCCGCGATGGTGTCGAACGATATGTCGCGGAACATCGGATCTTCCGCACGTAATTCCCGCAGCTTCGCGCTGACGCTCAGTTCGGTCTCTCCGCCGCGCGGAACGGCGGTCTCCAGCCACCTCAGCCATTTCACCATAGCTCTGCCGTCGCGCGCCATCGCACGGCGGAAACCCTCGATTTCGACATCGTTCTTCACCGCCTTCATGGCTCCGATGGGCGACGGGCGGTCGATGACTTCGCGGCATCGGACACTATTATATAATGTATAGGGCGTCTGTTCGCCGTCCATCATGATGCTGTAACCGTCATATCGGCGCACTGTTTCCTTCACGTCGGCATATCCGCTGACGCCGATTCCGTTGTCTCGGAGATAGCCGGTGACGTCGGGTGTCAGCTTGCGCGGGTCGGTGAAGAGCGTCGCGTCGGTGTCCGTTATGAAGAGATAGGCCGCGAAGACCGGGTTGCAGTGGACATCCGTGCCGCGCAGATTGAGCGCCCAGGCGATGTCGTCGAGCGTCGATACGAGCATGGCGCCCGTGTTTGCTGCCCTCATTGCCGCCCGGATGCGTTCCATTTTTGATGCGCACGACTCTCCGGCATACTTCTCCGGATGGATGGTGATAGGGTTGAGCGGCACTTCCGGCCTGTCTTTCCAGATGCGGGAGAGCACGTCCAGATTGGTGCGTAGCGTCAGTCCGCCCTGCGCTTTCAGCTCTTTCTTCAGCCTGAAGACTTCCGCCGCCGGACAGACCATGCCGTCGATGGCCACCTCCGTGCTGCCCCCTGCGATGCCGCGGCCACCTCCCGACGTCGCCAATCTGCGTCCGATCCACTCGGCGATGGTCGGAGTGCCGTCCATCCGTTCGCGCATCAGCGTGAACTCCGTACCTTCCAACTGCTCTTCGGCCGCCAGAAAATAGCGTGAATCCGTCCACAGGGCGGCCCCGTCGAGTGTCACCACGGCTGTTCCGGCCGAGCCGTCAAATCCGCTTATCCACTCACGTCCTTTCCAGTGGTCGGGCACATATTCGCCGCAATGCGGGTCGGTGCTCGGGAATATGAACGCCCCCAGACTCTCGCGCCGCATCTCCTGTCGCAGTGCGGACAGTCTTTCGCGTATGTCATTCGTTGTTGTCATGGTCATATAATATGTTGTTTAATTGCAAATATACACATTATCAGCAATACATCAATGTCTCAGAACCGAATAAATTGGCCCTCTTTGATGGAAAAAGCGTATCTTTGCAACCGATAAACAGTATAATCTAAAAAACATAACGATATGGCATTGATAAAATCAATCAAAGGACTTACGCCGCGTTGGGGGCGTGAGTGCTATTTCAGCGAGAACGCCACGATAGTGGGTGAGGTCACTATGGGTGACGAATGTTCAGTGTGGTTCAACGCCGTCGTGCGCGGCGATGTGGCCCCGATCACCATCGGCGACCGCACGAATGTACAGGACGGAGCGTGCATACACGTGACCAACACGACCGGACCGACCGTCATCGGCAACGACGTATCCATCGGCCACAACGCCACGGTCCATGCCTGTACCATCCACGACGGTGCGCTGATCGGCATGGGGGCTACGCTGCTGGACCACTGTGAGGTGGGCGAGGGTGCCATTGTGGCTGCCGGAGCACTGGTCTTGCAGGGCACGAAGATAGGCGCGCACGAGATTTGGGGCGGCGTACCGGCCAAATTTCTGAAGAAGACGGCACCCGGCCAGGCCGAGAGCTTCGCCGCACATTATGTCGAATACTCCAAGTGGTATTTGTAACCCGCCCCAACTCTCCCGAAGGGAGGGAGCTTAAAATGCTTTAAGGGGTGACATATAAAGACGGCAAAGGCATAAAGAAATCCCGATAGGTATATTCTTTATGTCTTTGCTGTCTTTATATTTTCACTCTCATCCTATGTCCAGCCTTGACGACATATCAAGCTCCTTCCCTTCGGGAGGGCTGGGGTGGGTTTTGGGTCTCAGGTCTCAGTTCTTATCCGCAATGGAAATGTCTCCTCACCAACGCCAACATTGCTTCGTTGTCGCCCTCGATGTCGCGGCGCAACGTAAGGTCGTCGAACGCGCGGAGGCGGCACGCGATGTCGTCAATCATCGCCGGACTGAACACTCCGTGACGTTCGAAAGCTTCCCGCTGGCGGGTGAGACAGTCGGCCGATGACACGCAACTGTCGGGCAGCGACGAGAGCGCGGCGAGACGGTCGCGGTTTTCGTCCTTGTGGATGTTGACGTTGACGTATGTGCGTTCCGCGATGTCGAGCGCGTCGGCCAGTTCAAAACCGTGGCGGCAGGCCACGGCCAGCGCAGCCAAGAGCAGATAGACATCCGCCGAACCGTCCGCCGAGCGTATTTCGACCGTCTGCTTCTGTGTGGTGTCGCGCACGACCGGTTTCTCGAGCGGATTGGCTGCGGCCGACATGTCCGTCGCGGCCGACCATCCGAGCGGAACGCGGACGAGTACGGAGCGGTTGCGGTCGCCCCAGCAGATGTTTGTCGGTGCCTCCTGATGGGGCACGAGACGGAAGTAGGACGTCGGATTGGTGTTGCCGAAGGCCGTGATGGCCGGTGCCAGTTCCATCATGCCGGCGATGGCGCGGCGGGCCGTGTCGGAGATGCGTCCGTCGGAGAGCATCATGTTGCGTCCGTCCTTCATGATGCGCATGTGGATGTGCAGACCCGAACCGGCCTTGCCCGTCGTTATCTTGGGTGCGAAGGTGACGTCGAGGCCGTATTGGTGGGCCAGATTGCGTATGATCCATTTCGCCACCATCAGCTGGTCGGCTGCCTCTTCGGCCGGTACGGGGAGAAACTCAATCTCGTTTTGCTCATATATCTTGCCGTCGAGCGTGAAGTTGCCCACCTCCGAGTGACCGTATTTGATGCGTCCGCCGGCCTGTGCGATGTATGCCATGCAGCGTGTCCGGAAGTCGCCGTACTTGGCGTAGGGTGCCGACTCGTGATAGCCGCGCTGGTCGGTGGCGGGGAATGTCTCGTCGCTGTCGCCGATGACGTAGAACTCCAGTTCGCCCATTGCCTCAAACGTCATCCCCGTCACGTCGGTAAACGCACGGCATGCCTTGCGCAGTGTCTGTTCGGGCGCACTCTCGAGTGGCCGTCCGTCTTTATCGAAGAACGAGCACAGCATGGTCAGTGTCGGCCGTTCGGCGAAGGGGTCGAGGAAAGCCGTGCGGTATCGCGGTATGACATAGAGGTCGCTGCTGCCCGCCTCGATGAAGGGGAAGAGGCTCGAGCCGTCGACGCGCTCGCCGCAGGTCAGTATGGCCTCGAGATAGTCGAGGTCGTTGATGACGAAGTTGAGCGTCTTCAGCCGTCCGTCGGCTGCGGGATACATGAAGTTGACCATCTCGACGTCGTTTTCGCGGATGAACTTGACGATGTCTTCGCGTGTAAACTCACTGTGCGGTTTGCCCAAGAATGCCACTATCCGGTTCGGGCTCATTTCTATTTCCTTTTTCATAGCCAGGTTGTTTTGAAGTTGTTTAGGTCGTAATAATTATGCGGTAAAGATAGCAAATAATATCTGTATTGGCAAATAAAAAGAGGAGAATTACCCACACCAAGCTCACCTACAAGCCTACAAGCCAGCTACAACCCGAAAAGCCCCTCCCGACAGTGTGGTTCTGCAACACCCTCAGTGAAATTACCCCACTTAAAGACTTTCAAGCGAGTTCTGCAACACCCTCGAGTCTGCGGCTTCGAGTATGATATATATTTACAAAATCGTGTTAGGGAAAATGCTTAAAGATTTGTGTTTTCATGACCAATAAGGGCCTTAAAGGACCTGATGGCAGCCTAAGACAGCCCCCTCTGACTCCCCCAAAGGGGGAGCTTGGGATGCCGGGAGGCCCTTACGGCTTTCAAGTTTTGCAAAAAATCGCGAGTTTTTGATTGCCGGAAAAGGGCAAAAAAGTGGTTGCCGGCGAGCAACGGGGCCCCCGCGGGGTTGCAACGAGCACGCCGTCATGTCGCAACGGGGCCGCCGCCAGAATGCAATAGCAGCCCCGTTGCAAGGCAATAAGGCCGCCGCGGGGCCCCACCCCGGCCCTCCCCAAGGGGAGGGAGAGCTGCCGCCATTCATAAACGACTGAGTATTAGTGGTTTGCAAAATCAGCGATTTTTCCGTCGAAAAAACCGCCGGATTTTGACTTTCGTGAGATTTGAAAATTCGGGAGCGAGGCGGAAAAATTTTGGAAAGTACCCCTAAAAAACGGCGTTAAATTAAGAATTAATTTGACAAGGGATGCTTGATTTATGTTAGATGTCAGATGTTAGATGTTAAATGTTAGATGTCAGATGTTAGAGCTTTTCCCTTCATCTCGTAGGCACCCTCCCCTTGGGGAGGGTTGGGGTGGGGCCCCCTGAGGCCCCGGTTGCCCTCCCGCTGTGGTCATGCAGTCAGGTCGTCTATCTGACTCAGTATCTCGTGGTATTTGCGTTGGATTTTGAGATGTGTCGCATATTCGCATATTCCGCCTATCACGCCGCCGATGACGCCGCCTATCAGTCCGGCGGGCGTGAAAAACTACATGGAAAATGATGTTTTTCGCAATTATTTCGTTTCAGGTGGGTTCTGTAAACTGTCTTTGCCGGATTTATGTGACCCACCAGAACGACATTGCCTGCCGGCTTGGCTGACGCATGTCCGCCTCCGCTCCGCTTTCGCGTGGTCACGGGTCGGGCACGATGCGTCCTCCATTTCCGGCAGGCAATGTGCTTCTTATGTCGCGTCAGGGCCGTGGGATTATCCCTCTGCCTCCTCTTCGCTCTCTTCTTTCTTCACCGTCTTGCGTATGGCGCGCTTGCGGGTCTTCTTGTCCTCCTGGGCGGCGGGCTTCTCAACCTTCACTCCGGCCAGTTCGGGGTCGATGAGGATGCGTCCGCAATACTCGCAGACGATGATCTTCTTGTGCATGCGGATGTCGAGCTGGCGCTGTGGCGGAATCTTGTTGAAGCATCCTCCGCAGGCGTCACGCTGGACGTAGACCACGCCGAGACCGTTGCGGGCGTTCTTGCGGATGCGCTTGAACGACATGAGCAGACGCGGCTCTATCTTCAACTCCAGTTCCTTGACTTTCAGTTTGAGTCTCTCCTCCTCGGCGCGGGTCTCCTCCATGATTTCGTCCAACTCGCTCTTTTTCAGTTCGAGGTCGTTGCGGCGGTCGGCGAGATTCTCCTGGCTTGAGGCGAGTTCGGCCTCCTTGTCACTGATGCGCACGAGAGCTTCCTTGATCTTCTTGTTGCAAAGTTCGATCTCCAGCGACTGAAACTCTATCTCCTTGCTCAGTGTGTCATACTCGCGGTTGTTCTTCACCTCGTTCAGCTGCGTCTTATATCGCTCTACGCTGAGCTGAGCCTCTGAGATTTCGGCTTTCTTCTGGCTCACGGCCTGACGGAACTCCTCGATGTCCCGCTGTATCTTCTCGATGCGGGTGGACAGTCCGGCGATTTCGTCCTCAAGGTCCTGCACCTCGAGAGGCAGCTCACCGCGCAGTGCCTTCTTCTCGTCGATGGCCGACAGGGCCGTCTGCAGCTGATAGAGAGTCTTCAGTTTCTCTTCCACTGACAAGTCTGTTGTTTCTTTCTTTGCCATGTTCATATCATTATAGGTTTATGGGTTTGTTCTTGTCTGCTTCTCTCAAAGATAATATATCGGGTTGGTGCATGTCCCGGCGATGTGCGTCGGGACTCCCGGACAGGCTTCTTCGATCACTTGGCGGAACACTTCGCTCGTGAACTGCTCGCTCTGATAGTGGCCGATGACGCAGATCTGTATCTGCTGCTCGTGTCCGAAGTAGACGTGATAGTGCATCTCGCCGGTAACAAAGGCATCAGCCCCGGCCCTCACAGCGTCGTCGAGAAGGAAGTCGCCCGCGCCTCCGCAGATGGCGACACGGCGAATCTTGCGGCGCAACAGCTCGTTGCATAAAGCGCACTCCACGCCAAACGCACGCTTCACCATCAGCACGAAGTCGTCGGCTGCCATCTCTTCCGGCAGTTCGCCGATCACGCCGCTGCCCGCCTCAATGCCGTCGACGGTCTTCGCCGACATGAAGCGCACGTCCGCCAATCCCATCTTTTCGGCCATCTTGTGGTTTACTCCGCCCGCGGCGTTGTCCATATTGGTGTGCATCGAGATGACCACGATGTCGTTTTTGATGGCTTTCACAACCGTCCGCTGCACGTAGTCGGCGTCGCCGATGGTCTTCAGGCCGCGGAACAGCAGCGGATGGTGGGACACGACGAGATTGCATCCCTTCGCAATGGCCTCGTCGATGATGCTTTCGTTCACGTCAAGGCACAATAAAGCCCCTGAAACCTCCGCCTCTGTCAGTCCTACCTGCAGGCCGGCATTGTCCCATCCTTCCTGCAAGGGCAGAGGCGCGAATCGTTCAAGGGCGCTCAACACTTCCTTAATCTTCACGCTTTTCAGCTTTTAATATGTAAACTTTGAACTGCAAAAGTACAACTTTTCGGGCATAGCACAAAGCAGAAGTGGCTGATTTTAAGTCTTTTTAAGCATCTTGTCGTATTCCTTGCCCGTCCATTGATTGCAGTCGCGAGGGGCGTTTTTTCATCCCGCCGGTGGCTATTCTCACTTTTTTATTGTATTTTTGCCGTCAAAACGATAAGACAATGTTGGAAATCAAAAACGCATCGCTGACGGTCGGTAAGACGGAACTTTTCGGCGGACTGTCTTTATCCGTCGCCGACGGAGAGATGGTGGCCGTCATGGGACCCTCCGGTTGCGGCAAGACGACACTGCTCAGGACCATGCTCGGTTTTCGTCCGCTCGCTGCCGGACATGTCAGCATCGACGGCGAACTGCTCACGCCCTCGTCGGCCGTGGAGTTCCGCAAGCTCATCGCCTACGTCCCGCAGGAGATGGCGCTGCCGATGGAGTGGGTGAGCGACATGGCCGCCATGCTCTTCCGGCTGCGTGTCAACCGCAGCATGACATACTCCAAGGAACGGCTGATGGCGGAGTGGAGCCGCTTGGGGCTCGCCCCGTCGCTCTACGACAAGCGCGTGACGGAGCTGAGTGGCGGTGAGCGCCAGCGCGTGATGCTCTCTGTGGCGGGGCTGATGGCCAGACCGATAGTGCTCGCCGACGAGCCGACATCAGCACTCGACCCCGAGGCGTCCGCTCTCGTGGGCGAATATCTGCGGCGGATGGCGTCTGCCGGCACGGCGATAGTGGTCGTCACGCACGACGAACAGCTGGCCGGCTATTGCGACCGCCGCGTCGTGATGACACCGAAGGTCTTGACTGACGTGACAAACGAGTAACAATGAGTATGGGAACAACAGACATTTCGTATATAGGTCTTGCCGTCGGACTGCTCCTTATGGCGCTTCCGATATGGTTTTTCCGCATGTTCGGCGTGCGGCAGATACGCTCCACGCTGACTGCCGTCGTGCGGATGGTGGTGCAGCTCTTTCTCATCGGGATATATCTGCGCTATCTTTTCGCGTGGAACAGTCCGTGGATAAACACCCTCTGGGTGCTGCTGATGACGGTGGTGGCCTCGCTGACGGCATCCCACCGCACCCATCTGCGCCGCCGCGTGATACTCTTTCCGCTGATGGGCGGTCTGCTTGGGTCGGCACTTGTCGTGGGACTCTACTTCCTCACGCTTGTCCTCAGACTGTCTCATCCTTTTGACGCGCGCTACTTCATCCCCATAATGGGCATCCTCATGGGCAATATGCTCGGTGTCTGCGTCATGGGACTCAACACGTTCTACGACGGATTGCAACGCGAGCGTCAGCTCTACTACTATCTGCTCGGCAACGGTGCCACCCATCTGGAGGCCGTCACGCCTTTCGTCCGCCGCGCCATCGAGCGTTCGTTTGCCCCTTGCATAGCCAACATGGCCGTCATGGGCATCGTCTCCCTGCCGGGCACGATGATTGGCCAGATACTCGGCGGTTCGGCTCCGGGCATCGCCATCAAGTATCAGATGATGATAATCGTCATCACGTTCACCGCCTCGATGCTCGCGCTCATGGTGACGTTGCATCTCGCCGACCGCCGCTCGTTTGATGCTTACGGCCGGCTGCGCGACGTGAGGACGGGAAAATGACGGATGCGGATGCGGGACGGAAGGTCAGGGAGATAAGCATGTCATCAATATCGGTTTATATAACGTAAACGCGAAGACGCAAAAACACGAAGTCCGTAGTTGTTGTACTTATTCCATTGCAATAGCAGGACTTCGCGTTTTTGCGTCTTCGCGTTTACGTTATATATTAATCATTTTCACTTACTAAACGTAAAACAAACAGAAGAACAGAATGTCAATAGAAAGAAAATCGTGGATAGGGCTTATCGCCGTCTCGCTGACGATGCTTTCGTGTAGCGCCGGAACCGGCGGGCGCCCGCTGATGGGCGGAAATATCGGCGGCGAAGACCGTCATGAGACTGCCGTGACCAGACCGGACGGCGCTGCGGAACCGGCCGAGGGACTCGAAATGCCGGCCTTGCGCCCCTCTTCGGGCGAACAGATACTGCGCCGCACGGCCTACACGGCGTCATACGACGCGGCCACGCGGCTGCCGAACTGGGTGGCGTGGCATCTGACGGCGGAACATGCCGGGGGCAAATATGGCCGTAAGGGCATAAGATTTCGTGAGGATGAGGAAGTGCCCGCACCGCGGGCCACCGACGCTGACTACTATAATTCGGGCTACGACCGCGGCCATCTTTGCCCGTCGGCAGACTGCAAATGGAGCGAGGAGGCGCAGTTGGAGTCGTTTCTGTTCACCAACGCCTGTCCTCAGGTGCACAGTCTGAACGCCGGCGACTGGAACGAAATCGAACAGCAGTGTCGCCGTTGGGCCAAGGAGTACGGCAGTCTGTATATCGTCAGCGGCCCGATACTCTATCGTGGCAGCCACAAGACGATAGGCCGTAACAAGGTTGTCGTGCCCGAAGCCTTCTTTAAGGTCGTGCTCTGTATGGACGGCGAGCCTCGTGCCATCGGCTTCATATATAAGAATGTGGCGGGCAACCGTCCCAAATCAGCCTACGTCAACACCATCGACGACGTCGAACGCATCACCGGACTCGACTTTTTCCCGGCCCTGCCCGACGACATCGAGAAGCGTGTGGAGAGCCGGACGGACCTTGGCGAATGGGGATTGGAATGATGATGACACTTGAGGAACTACGTAAACGGCTGTCCGGGCGCCTTCATGCCGCCGACATCAACGAGCTGTGCCGCATGGCGCAGGATGAAGATGGTGACGGGATGAAGGCCGGACTCCTCGGATTTGCCGGCGATGAGGACCGTCGGGTGGCGTCAAACGCCCTTTGGACGTTCTCCTATTTTGGTGCGCCGGCGCGCCGCTGGCTTCAGACGAGACAGGCGGAAGTCCCCGAGGCCCCACCCCGGCCCTCCCCAAGGGGAGGGTGCCTACGAGATGAAGGGAAAAGCTCTAACATCTGACATCTGACATTTAACATCTGACATCTAACATCTAACATAAATCAAACAGCCTTTGTCAAATTAATTCTGAATTTAACGTCGTTTTTTCGGGGTACTTTCCAAAATTTTTCCGCCTCGCTCCCGAATTTTCAAATCTCACGAAGGTCAAAATCACGCTGCTTTTTCGACGGGAAAATCGCTGGTTTTGCAAACCCCTAATACTCAGTTGTTTATGAATGGCGGCAGCTCTCCCTCCCCTTGGGGAGGGCCGGGGTGGGGCCCCGCGGCGGCCTTATTGCCTTGCAACGGGGCCCTTACGGCCTTGCAACGGCGGCCCCGTTGCGACATGACGGCGTGCTCGTTGCAACCCCGCGGGGGCCCCGTTGCTCGCTGAAACCTGCTTTTTGACCTTAAAATAGCAATCAAAAACTCGCGATTTTTTGCAAAACTTGAAAGCCGTAAGGGCCTCCCGGCATCCCAAGCTCCCCCTTTGGGGGAGTCAGAGGGGGCTTTTTGGGGGAGTTAGAGGGGGCCGTCGGTAGGCCGTAAGGCCCTTATTGCTCATGAAACCGCAAATCTTTGAGCATTTCCCCGAGTGCAGTTTTGTAAATAAATATCATCTCATTGTAGGGTCGCGACCCGTCGCGACCGCCTCCGTGCCTCGTGGTTTAACATGCTCGGTCGAATTAGATATGGGCGGTTATGTGGTTGACCACGAGGCGGTCGCGACGGGTCGCGACCCTACTTGGGGATGAATGGTTTCTTCCTTTTTTAGTTGAGTCCTCGTGGTCTTCCAAACAAAAAAACATCTCCAACATGCTCACATTACATATTTTATGTTTACCTTTGTCCCCGATTCGTTGGTGCGTCGTTTTTTCGCATCATCGGCCTGACGGCTTTTTACGATATGACTTCGGACAACTTCTTGTCACTCAGAAACTAAACGTAAAGAGGGTAAGGACTTTTAATATTTTTAATGTCAAAATAATATGAAGAGAGTTTTATTATTTATCGCAAGTGCGGTTATTGCCCTTTCGGCATCCGCCACTTCTGCGAAATCAGTGAAAGTTGTGGAGAAGAGCGCTCTGAAGAACACTCTGTTCCGCTTCGCCCCCAAGGCAAAGGCCGAGATGAGAGAGATTGGCTCGGCGGAACGTGCGAACGCCCGGATGCAGAAAGGTGCGAAGAACGGCATGCAGGTGAAGACAGCGAGCCAGAACTTCCTCATGACCACACTTCCCGCTGCGGACGAACAGGGATTCATGGACGGTCCGAACGACGAGACATGGTATTACACTATGGATTATGTCAAGGAGCTCGTTGATCATGGTGCTTGGAAGGAGTACATGATAAAGGGTTACAAGATTACCGTCTATGACGCCGCTTTCAAGGTCGTAGGCACGGTCGAGGACAACGTCACGCTCGCCGAGGGTGAGACCAAGGTGGCACAGATCGAGGTCGGCACGCTCGTGACCCAGAAGTTCTTCAACTTTGATACTTCCTATGAGATCATGGTGGGTATCGCCTGCAACACGGTCGACTACGTCAACAGTTACTCGACCAGAGCCTATACGATCGGCAAAAACGAGCCCGTGGCCACATTCGCCGGATATTATGTATCGGCAGTGAACACGGCGACGGACGCCTGGAGCGAGAAGTTCTGGATCACGTTCCAGACGGAAGAGGAGACCGAGACTCCGGAGATAAACGGCATCATGAACACGGTCGACTATGTGTTCAAGACATACAAGTCGGCAGGTTACAGCGGCATGGAAGACCCGAAGCTCACCGTGCGCATACCGGGAATAACCACCGCCGGCGAAAACGCCATACCGTTCTTGAGTGCAAGCCACAACGGTACGCCCTACTTCGCGACAAACCGCATGAAGTATTGCTGGTATGAGGACCCGTTTGATTATACGAACGACAACCCGACGGCCGACAACGAGCTGATTTGCGATATCTACACGGCTCCGTCGGCATGGGCATCGGACATAGAGCTTTACAGTACGACCAAGATAGCGTCGACCGCTACGTTGGACAACTGCTTCTTCCTCTACAACGGCGCTTTCTCCTACAACGACGACATCTCTTTCGGCCGTTATACTGCCGACGACACGCCGTCGCTCATCATCACCCGCGAGCACTTTATCCCCGGCAAGGATGAATACAGCTACGACTACTTCGTGGCCACCGCCGCTCCGAAAGGCGAGACGGCAGACGGTGTCAAGACGGTTGACCTCGCAACAGACGTGCTGGGCGGCTTCTTCCTGAGTGACATCGCCGGCGAGAGCCCGATGGTGATGTTCGCAAAGGCCACTCTGGACGGAAACTATTCTTTCGACTTCACGGACCTCGTGACCGGTGAGGTAAAGTATAACCTGCCGTTTGACCTCGGCAACGGAATCTATCTCACCACCGAGACCGACCGCGTGGCTACGACCGGAGGCTATCTCCTGGTCAGCCCCCAGACATACGGTTCGAGCGACGAGGAAGGCAATATGTACACCCACGTGGCATACGTGACCACGGACGGTGAGATTGACCACATCGACGCTCTGAATCTGGGCAAGGATGTCGACCTCGCGCAGATTTACTCCAATGTGAATGCTTTCAACCCCTACATATTCAATATAGATGATGCTCGCGAGTATCTCGTGCTCGTGAAGCGGCGTGACGTCCCCGGTCAGGTCGGCAACCATGAGGAACTGCTCGTGGTAAGTTCCAACCCGGAGAAGGGCATCCTGCTGCAGCTCATCCCCGACGCCGAACTTGGCAGCCTGCGCTACATCTCGCTTGTCAACATCGGCAAGGACAACCCGGTAATGTCCGTGATATACTATAATGGCGAGAAGATGACCAACCAGAACTACTCTCTGCCGCTCAGCCTCTACGAAGAGGGAGAGGGTACGATGGCCAACCCCTATGTCATCACCACTGTCGGCGGCTTGCAGCAAATCAAGGCCAATCCGGCCGCCCACTATGTGTTGGGATGCGACATCGACGCGGCAGGCAATGAGGTGAACAACACGAAGAACTTTGTATTCTCCGGTTCGCTCGACGGCCGTGGTCACATCGTCTCCAACCTGAAGGTGACAGGCCGCTCGCTGCTCCCGATGGTGACCGCTCCTGACGACAGAACACAGGGAAACGTCTACGCTACGGTCAAGGACATCAACTTCGTGAACCCCGTCTTCAACGCCACTGCTGACGGTCAGGGATTGCTCATAGGCAACGCCTCGGGCGCAACGGTCAGCGGCATCCATGTCTATGGCGGCAAGGTGAGCGGCGAGACCGGTGTGGCCGGTCTTGTCGGCAAGGCTGCCCTCTACACGACAATCTCCGAATGTTCTTTCGATGGTGAGGTGACATGTACGGGCGACGAGTATGCCGCCGGTATCGTGGGCACGACACTCACATCGACGACCGTCAGCGCATGTGCCTTCACCGGCAAGCTCTCCGGCGACAATGCCATCGGCGGTATCGTCTCGTCGACAAGTTCCAATGCCGGAGCCATAACCGACTGTCACGTCAACGCCGACATCAAGGGTAAGCACACCATCGGCGGTATCGTGGGAGAGTCGATGCGTGCGCCTATCGCCAACTGTCATGTGGAAGGAACCATCGAGGCTACGGAATCTCCGCGCTGGGGCGGCGGTCCCAAGGCCGGCGGTATCGTGGGTGAGCTTTATCCCGCATCGTCATCGACCGGAACGGAAGAGGGTGAGGAACCGGTGACACCGGTGACTGTGATAAAGGGCTGCTACGTTAACCTCACGTCGCTCACTTTCTCCGGTACGAACGGCGAGGAGGAGTATCCCGGACAAAACGACACCATGCACCGCATCGTCGGTAAGTCGAGCGTCAACAACGAGCCGGATGTCGTAGACTACGACCAGGAGTATAACCCGATCTACGGAGACCCGGTCGCTCCCGAAGCATCTATTGCCGACAACTATGCCGTAGCGTCATTGGCAAAAGTGGCCGAGGCTATAGCAGACGACGCGACGACGACCGAAGGCAAGTCGATAGCCAAGGAAGAGACGGGCGTCAGCTTCTTCTCCGGACTCGGCTGGGCTTATGGCAACACCGTTGCAGAGCCGTGGTCGATGACCGGCGACCAGACATGTCCGTCACTCTATTTCGAGGGCGGTCTGCTCGTCGCCACACCCGCTGAGGCTACTGTTGAGGTAGACGATGAACTGACTGTCGAACTCTCGCTCGCCGGTGATGAGATCACAGAAGAAATGCTCGACGGCTTCGTGTTCGAGATGTCTGACGAGTCTATGCTCGAGATGACAAACATGGGAGCTGCCGACGGCAAGATTTCCATCACGCTCAAAGCACTCAAGGAAGGCAAGGCCACACTCACCTTCGGACTGAACGGCAAGACTGCTACTGTCAACGTGACCGTAGTGAAGGCATCGGCCATCGCAAAAGTCAACGCTGAAAATGCGGCCATCCGCGTCAATGGACGCACCGTGACAGCAGAAGGATGCGTGATTGACGTCTATTCCATATCCGGCGCGCATCTGACGAAGGGCAACGGCAACGTTACGCTCAACAGCGCCGCAGCTGCCGGTGTCTATGTTATCAAGGCAACAGCTGCCGACGGCACGGTGACATCAGCAAAGATGGTCATCCGATAAACGTCAGTACGACTTTCTTATAAGTATGGAAATGGGGATTCGCTTGAGTCCCCATTTCTTGTTTTCATACGTCTCCCCGTTGTCTTTGCACATTCTCTTAGCCATATTCTCTTATGGCGGAGCGTTGATTTTGCGTTGATTTTGACAGCAAAGACACACACTTTTCAAATATTTTGGTTATCTTTGTCGTCGTAAGTCTTTGGGCTTGCATGACGGATATAAGTTATAATTAAAGCGTTGTGCTTTTCATCATGTTAAAAAACGGTAGAAGCGCCGCAGGCGTGGACGGAGAGAGACGGAACCTTTTTCTCCCCCCCCCCCCCTTGTGTTTTTAGGGCAGAGAGCTTGAGCTTGGCTGGCGGACAGCTTGCAGTGTCTTCCGTAGTCCGTGATGAGGATCATGGCAGGTCCGCGTTTTTAGTTTCACGAAAGGCTGCTTTTGGACTTGCAAGCCGCCAATATATAATGTTATGCAAAAATTGAGATTGGTCACATCGCTGCTGCTGTCAGTAGTGGCGGCAACGTGTGTATGGGCAGACGACCGCAGACTGTTCAATCTGAAGGGACCTGTTAAGAAAGCCACTTTCGTGACGACGATGAGTTTTCTCGGCTATCCGGAAAAGGAGCGGACCGTCGAGTTCTCGCCCGACGGGACCCTGCAGGAGTTCCTGCAGAACAAGGAGCGTGTGACGCGCCGCGACGACCGGGTCATAGCTACGAGCGACGACGGGACTTCCGAGCGGACATGGATGATCAACGACGAGGGACTTGTCTGGTCATTTCAGGTGGAGACATCTGCGGCCAGCTTCTCGTTCAGCCCGCTCTATTCCTATCCGCCGAAACGGCAGATGACGGCCGAGATCTTTAATGGCAAACTGTCGTCCGACGGTTCGGAATATACGTCGCAGGTGGCGTATGAGGTTCTCGACACCGATTCTCATGGAAACTGGACCCGCCGCAAGGCCCGCATCAAGGGCAGTAAGGAAATGACCGTCGTCGAATCATGCGTCATCACCTATTATGATATGGAGACGGTCCGCTCCAGTGTCAAGTTCACAGTCCCGGTTGTCACCGACAGCGAAGACCTCGAAAAGGAAGTTGTCGCCCCGGCGGACAATGCGGTCCCGGCGGACGACAGAGTGTGGGACACGGTGGAACAGATGCCGCAGTTCCCCGGCGGCGATGCGGCCATGCTGTCGTTTGTCGCCACAAAGCTGCGCTATCCGCTGATTGCGGCCGAGAACGGAGTGCAGGGTCGGGTTGTCGTTTCGGTTGTCGTCCGGCGTGACGGTACGCTTGAAGTCACGGGGACAAGCGGTGTCAGTGACCCTGACCTTGTCAGGGAAGCACGGCGTGTGGTCGGCAGCATGCCTAAATTCACCCCCGGAAAGCAAAACGGCCAGCCGGTGAATGTCCGCTATAACATTCCGGTAAATTTCAGATTAAAATAAAGAGAGAACGATGAGAACAAAGATTTTATTGGCGGCAGCGTCAGTCGTTGCCATCCTTACGGCCTGCTCCTCACAGTCGGACAAGTCCATCACCGAACCGCTGACGGCAGACGAGAAGCGCGAACTCTTCAGTCACGGTATAGTGTCGGATGCGTTCGTTCTTGCCGAGAAGCTGCAGGCAGCCCCGTTGTTTAACGAGTTTGAAAGCCGTTTCAGTGAGATAACATACAGTCGTGCCAGCGACTTCTTCAAGTCCTACTTCGATTGGAAACCGGATGAGGCCAAAGCCGAATGGGACAGGCTTTATCAGTCAAAACTGGATTCCGTGCCGGCCATAATGGCAAAATATGCGCAAGATGTAAGGAACAACTTGCCGGAGAAAAAATATCTTGATGTGAAGTGGACGGCCTCTCTTGTCGGTGACGGCTATACGACAGACAATGCCGAAATAGTGTTCACGCTGACGCCCAAAGGTCGGACGATAGAGGAGTTTTATCTCACATACGGCCTGATAGACCGCGAGGACTCCGCGTCATGGATGAAGTTCTCGACATTGCTCCACGACTGCAATTCCATCCACGGAACGGATGTGGCGCAGACGACCGAGTTCAGATCGTGGCTGAAATATCGTGACGACGAGATAGAAGAGGAGGATTTCAACCGCCTGACCACCGGACAGCTCATGGCGAAATACTATTGGGGAATGCTTCTCCGGGTGAAAATAGGCGGCAAATGGTATTCGGAACAGGATTACATCGACACCCTGCCGGTGAGCGTACGGCTCTATATGGAAGAACAGAAGAAGAACCACGGGCAGGAACTGACAGACTTCACCCGTGTGAAGGATGTCGCCCAAGACTTTTTCGGCATAGAAATTCCCGACAAGGATGATTTTGTGGAACAGAGACATGAAAGTTTCGCACAACAGCTTGACCCCTTGGTCTATGAAGCCTTCGAACTCGTAAGACATTGATGACATGAGAAAAGATATATCAAACATTCTGATGACCGCCGCGTGTGCCGTACTGTTAGGTTGTGCCGGCATCGGACCAGGAGAAGGAACCTCGGTTGTCAACAAAGAGCTGATGCCCGTCAAGCAGGACGGCATCTGGGGATTTGCCGACCAGAAGGGATCCGTGGTGATCGAACCGGCGTTCAGTTCCGTCACACCTTTTGTCGACGGCCTCGCGGCAGTCTGCGTCAGCGGCGACGGAGATGAAACCGGCTGGGCGCTGATTGATATGGACGGCAATTACGTCGTGCGTCCCTCATACTCCGACCTGACCGCGCCGTCGGAAGGCATCGTATGGGCTATGGACGGAGACGTAGTGACGGCACTTGACACGGACGGGAAAAAACTGTTTGAACTGCCTCAGGCCGACATGGTCTGGGCCTACTCCGACGGTCTGGCCCGCTTCACATGTCCCGACAGCGTCGGCAACCGTGTCTATGGATTCGTCGACAAGAAAGGAAAGGTCGCCATCGAGTCAATCTTTGAAGACGCCGGCGATTTCGCCGATGGCGTGGCGGAGGTGAAGAAAGACGGCGAACGCTATTATATAGATAAGGAAGGAAACAACGCTTTCGGCGACCAGACGTTCAAGGCTTTTTCCGGATTTCGCGGCGGCCGGGCCACGGTCTTTATCGACAATAGCTCCAGTGTCTCCGGCGTGATTGACCGTGACGGCAAACTCCTCTTCACCCAACCGGGCGTTCTGGTGGATGGCGGTGACGGCTACATTTATTACACAAAAGAGGGAACCGGATGGGTGGACAACAAGGGAGAAGTCGTGATAAAGCCCCAATTTGAAGCCATGCGTCCGTTCTATGACAATGACCTCGCTCCGTTCAAACTTGGTGATCGCAGCGGTTTCGTGGACCGCAGCGGACAAATCCGGCTCAATCCTCAGTGGGACGACGCAAGCTGTTTTGTCGACAACAACTTCGCTTACGTGGCCATCGGCGACAAGTGGGGGATGATTGACCGCAACGGCAAATATTCAGTCAATCCCAAGTGGGAAGACGTGAGCATGGCATACGTGAACGGCTGCAACGGACAGTCCTACGTGGGAAGCGTGATGTCAGACTTCTATTTCGTGGATTGTGCCGCCGTAATCATCCGCAATTTCATCAAGGACGGCCGAATCGACGGATGGGACCTTAGCTGGACGGCCGAGGACATAGCCAAACACATCGGCATGAGCCGCTATATGTACGGGCGATACGGCCGCGAACATATGCTCAAACGTATGAAGATAGGGACATCCCAAGAGTCCGTCAACGCTCTGATATACCTGCGTGGAGAGTTCTTCAAGAACCAGACGGACAAGGCCTTCGCCCCGCTTGACTACGTCGAGGGCGTCAAACCCGACAACGTCATGATACAATTTTGGCAGGACGACTACCGCGCGGACTGGTATAACAACCTGTTTATCAAACTCGAAACAATGCTTGGTCTCGAACATCACGCCGACGGACAGGGACAATACGGCATCGGCAAGCTGGCCGGCCATCCGTTGCTCCTGAGCGAATTTGTCAGTCCGAATGTCGGAAGAAAAGGCGTTCAGATAGAGTTCGGCAAGGGCATATCGTTCCCTTCAGGCCTGACCGCCACCGAATCTTCTGACGCTGTCGACGACGGAGCCGGCGATGACTACGTGGAGGATACGACATACGAAGGCACCGTGGGCGATAGCCCCATCGTGATGGAACTCGGTTTCGGTGGCAACGGGACCATGTCCGGCCGCTATCGCTACAAATCCGAGCAAGGTTGGATAACCCTCTCCGGCACCAACGACGACGGAGTCATCGACCTCACGGAGACTGTCGACGGAAAAACCACCGGCTCCTTCTCGCTTGCCCTCAACGATTTCAGTCTCATGGGAACATGGACGGACAGCGGCAAGACAAAACTGCTGAAAGTGGAACTCCACAGCGCGGAATAGGAAGGACCGTTTGGACACCACATCGTGCATATATCCCCGCCCCAATCCCCGCGACAATGGCACGTCCCAACATGCTTTCGCACATCCCGTACCACACATCCCCGCCCCACACCTTGCAGACAAGATGGGGCGGGGATGTTCTGTTTGCGGCCTGTCATACCCCTTTGTGAAAATCCGGCCGTCCGATGTCCTGATTTTTCCTGTTTTCAAGCCCGCGAGAGTGGGGACTTTCTGAAAAAATTCCGCCGCGCCTCCAAATATTGCAACCACGCGCGTATCAAAAATCACGGGTCTCCGTGACGATATATTTACACATTTCGTAAATTGCTCATTCATAGCCACATACAAAAGGCCGTGCGTCCGTCGTCGTTCGGCGGAGCCGCGACCGTTCTGCCGTAAGGCCCTTACGGCGTTGCAATAGCGGCCTTATGGCTTTGCAACGAGCGCCCCGTTGCACTCCCATAACGGCCCCGTTGTGACCCCGCGGGGGCCTTACGGCAAGAAAACGGTAACGTTTCGTGACAAAAATCCTCATCACAAACCTCCGAAAATCTTCGCTCCTGAAAAGCCGCGGGGCCCTCCCGGCAGGTCGAAGACGCAAAAATGCGTCCGTCGCCGCATTTGCGTCAAAAGCAAAGAGGCCCTTACGGCCACACAAAAGCCTCCGAAACGAGCAAAACCACGACTTTTTCAGAACAGAGTTTTGTAAAATAAAATACCTGTTTGACGTTTGGTGTGGCATGGTTGTTAAAAGGATATATAGGACATTTGGCTGTATGACTCATAAGAGTTTTAAATGGTAATGTGTCAGCAAAAGTGCAGCGATGGCTAAGCCGGACATAGTAAATCATACTTTTGAAAAGGAATAATGAGTATTTTGTTGACACTCTGTCTGTTAGAAATAGTGGTAGAAATTCAATCAAGTTTTTATTAGGAGATAATTGTGATATTTTACAAATATTTCCTATATTTGCAGTTGGTTAGAGGCAACTCTTTCCAAGACATACTAAAAAATAAGAGGCGTTATGCTTATCTTGTAGTCGAGAACCTGAGAAATTTGAGACAAGTATACAAGGATTTGCATAGTGGTTCTCACGCTATAGCGTGGGCTGCTATTACTACATCTGTATACTTTGGGTTTTCTCAGGACCTTCGACTAAGACGTGGCATAGCATTCCACGCTTTTTTTATATGTGTTTGAGAATAGTGATTTAAAATTATATAGTATGAATAAGCAAAAGAATTTTTCGAGAACACGAATGAAACATCCGGGTTCTTTGATTGGAAAGTTAACAGTACTTTCAATTTTCGCTATTTTGTTGCCGATGGGGTGCATGGCTAAGGGACAAAAGAAGGAGAAGATTGCAAAGGGTGTCAAGATTGAGCTTGCTGATTCTGTTTCACGAAAAGCGATGAATGACAGTGTGTATGTCATTCTGATGAATGGAAAAATCAAGTCGATGCTGATGGACTGCGACGGTAAATGTAGCGAAGTGAAATATCTCGCACGTGAAGATTGTCATTTATTACGTTTCCTGATAACGGATCCGAAGTTGTATTTGGGAGATACAAAAGTTTATGGGAAGATGATGCCCTGCATAAGATTCGAATTTCAGAAAGTGAAAGACGGCTCCATTTATATGAATCTTGATTTTGGATTAGGTAAATGGACATTGACCGATATGTCCGGCAAAGTGTTGTATAGATCAAGTCTTTCGACCAACGGTATGCTTCGCTTTTGCCATGAGCTGTATCCGCAGAACGAACTGATAAAGAACCACTATAATTCTAAGGTAAAATGATAAAGAAACTGATGTTTATATTTGTTTTGTCATTCACATTGATGACAGACATTCAAGCCAAAACCATACATTGGCTTACGTTCATAGACACTACTGATAAAGGTAATGGCATAGATAACAGTGGAGTGGGTGAAGCCGACAAGAATACCCGTAGACTATTGTATTCTCGTTGGATAGACGTTGTCAATGCTTCTCTCAAAGACAATGGCTACAACATAAACACGATAGACATGTATGATGGCAACGCTACTCCGGAAAACTGTAAAGCGATAGTAGAGTCTTTGGACTGCGATACTTCGGACATCGTCGTATTCTATTATGTCGGTCATGGAACAGAGAATACGGGGAAAAGCCGTTTCCCTTTGCTGTTGTTTGAGAATGGGTCACATGACAGACTTATCCCATTATCGTGGATTCATAATACGCTAAAGGAGAAAGGCGTAAAACTTACCATTACAATAGGAATGTGCTGCAATGATCGCCAGGGTGCAACCGGTCGGACTATGCCTACATTCAGTAGAAATTATGGTAAGGCGTTTATCAATAATGGAGCGACAGAGGCTGTGAAAGAAATGTTTCTTGACTGCAAGGGAGACCTTCTCGTGACTTCGGCTTCTCCAACAGAAAGCTCTCGGGGATGTGATTCTGCGTTGGGAGAAACGGATATTTTCACACTGCACTTTCTAAGCCAGTTTACAAATATCACTTCCGGCAAGGCTGAAGCCGATTGGCAAAAGATGCTTGAGGCAGTGAAGAAAAACGTGTATAATGACGTGAAAAATAGTGACGAAGTACAAAAAAAACAACCGGGGGCGACACAAACGCCAATATGGGAAAACAATCTGACATCGACAAGCAGACCCAGAGGGACAAAGCCTACGATGCCTAAAGTTTCAGGAGGGAATAACGATAAGTCAGAATACATCAGTATGCTTAATGATGCCTTTGCTTATATAACTTCAAGTAATGTTGATGCAATGGAACGTATCAGGTGCGCTGATAAGACGAAGCCTCTTTTTGCCGGTGGCTTAATAGTGAAAGTACTTACTCAAGATGGAAATACGGTTGTGGAAAGAATACCGATAGAAAAGTATCTTGGCCGCATAAGCACCAATCGTATGTACCAAAATGTGTCGGTGGCAGATTTGGAATTGGATAATGGTAAGGTCAATTCTTTGTATGTCCGGGAAGTCTTAAAATCAAGAAAATAAATTTTTTAAAATAATATACAATGAAAATAATCAGAACATTAATCCTTTGTGCCGTCGTTTTAATATCCACAAATGTTTCGGCACAAGATGAAGATAAATACGAGTCGTTGAAACAACATGCAAAAGAAAAAGTGAAAATGCTGAATGACTACATATCCTATCTCGCTGACCCTTCATTCGACAAAAGGACAAAAAACATTTATAAAGAAGAGGCAGAGTACTTGTTTATAAACTCATGCGGTCCGTATGAGGAAAAGGTTGAATACAGGAATGGTAGTGTCAGGAGTATCATGCACGATGGTGTCACGATGGAAGTTTCCTCGGTAAAGAATAAAACAC
Source organism: Prevotella sp. (assembly GCA_017483185.1). GTDB lineage: Bacteria > Bacteroidota > Bacteroidia > Bacteroidales > Bacteroidaceae > Prevotella. Next base: position 31,014 of record JAFULM010000013.1, read on the forward strand.
CACGTACAAAGCCGATGAAGGCATATTTCAACGGGTTGATTTATCTCTCCAATGTTTATAAAGCGGTCACCATTGAAACAACGGACATTGCAGACATACAGGTGTCTAAATTGATAAAACGCCCTGATGGAAAGTACGAGTGTGCTGTTTATTTCGACCAAACATTTATAGGCAGACGAGGGGATGGCAGCACATACGCAGACATCACCCGCAAGTGGGTCATCTGTCATATTGAAGAGATTGAGACTTTGGATGGTACGGAATACGACACGAAGTTAGGTGATGTGCATGTAATTTCAACGGAAAGGATTTTCTTATGAGTAGGGTGTTTGCGTTGCTTTTCCTCATAGTGGGGTGCTGTAATATTGTATCTATACAGGCACAACTGATAAAGACCTTGGATAGAGACCGATATCTGGCAAAAGTGAAACTTGTCGATGAGTTCTTCTGCCGTTTTAACGGACAAGAGTCTCGACAGGATGTCAATGCCCAATATAAGGACAGAGAATCTTCTATATTGCTGCTGTTTGATTTAGCAAAATTCAAATCAAAATCAGATAGTGGTTTTGTTAAAGCCATGACATTTGCAAAAGATGTGGTTGAAGATAGTGTTTTTATAAACTATGAGGATGGGAAATGGTTTGCGAAAGTGAAATGTGCAGCTATCCTCAACAAGAAGCCCACAGAGTTCATAACTTTCTTAACCGTAGAGAATGTAAGAGACAGCGTATACAAATGGGTTATATCGAATGTAGATGGTGACATATTTAAAACATCACGCGACAATCCGCATGAGGAACTATATATATCGCCCAACTCGCATGAACTGTTCTTCTCTTCATTGCGCAATGTAACCAAGGATGCTTACGAGTTTATAGATGACTATACACGAAAGTCATTCAAAACGGACAAACTTTCAGTTTTCACGACATTGGTAAGGAGTGGACAGCTCAAGATAGATGCCGTAAGTGATTTGGATTTTGTGTTCACACAAGTGCCGGGGTATATTTTTACCATAAGGCATTTTGAAAGAGAAACTAAAAATGCAGGATGGTTGATAGACACACTGAGAGTCGTTTCGGAAGAGGAAAAGAATAATTTGAAAAAAGAAATATTACGATGAACAAAGCAAGATTACTACTGATTATACTATTGACCGTTTATGTTGACGCTTTCGCTATGACAAGCAGTGAAATGATAGTCCAACGTTTTGGAAATAATATGGAACAATGGTGTAAAACAAAAAATATAGACTACCGTCAGGCCGCATTGAAAGATTGCCACTATAATAGTGAAACAAAGAAAGATTGTCACCATAATAGTGAAACAAAGAAGGATTGTATGGTGATGGATTATTTGATGGATGTTGAAGCGCAAAAGAGCGGTCTGTCAAACAACCATTATGTCATTCAGGACTATTTGCATGTATTCCAAAACGCTTTAAGGTCGGGAAATACATCATTCCGTATGTATAATATTGAAGAAATACCATACGGGTCGATAAAGATAGAAAACTATTCGTCAAGAAAGGCATCTTTGGCAAAGACATTGACCTATGTCTCCTGTGATATTGATGTAAGCGGAGCATTGAACTATAAGTTAAAGAATCTGTTCATCATAAGTGATGAAGGTAAAATATGGGAGATTGAGTCCCGTAAAGAAAGAGTCAACCAAAGAACAGGTAAGAAGAGATTCCTTGTCAATATTGATAAGTTAGTTGAAGAAGATGAAACAATTGGCTTTTCTTACAACTATGGCCAACATTTCCCAGTGGGCGGTTCTTTCAATTATTCTTTAGAAAGAATTCCTCTTATGTTAAGTGTAGACTTCGGAATAAATCTGGATGGAGACAAATATGTTCTTGACAAGGTCGAAATGACGGATATAATGCATTTTGACAGAACAAAGAAGGTGCGCGATCCTAAATTCTTCTTGACGGTTACGCCACAGCTCTACTTTAGATATTTTGCAATAGGATGCGGTGTGGGATTTCTGTATATGGATGGAACCAAATATGATATATCAAATGATATAGACATATCCAGTTCATCGTCGGCTGGTTTTGCCTCTTCATCGGAACATGTTTCGGTTGAAGCAGGTGAAGAGGCAAATTGTCCTCTGCTCAAACCCATGATACGTCCAGTAGCCAAAGGATTTGTTCCTTTGAATGATGAAATGTATATATCAGTAAGTGTTGGCTATGATTTGATTTTTGGCTATAAAGAAAAAAACGGCTTAAACTTTGGACTTGGCCTTCAGTGGAAATTATAAATATCTAAAAAGCACCGATTATGAAAATACATAATATGACAATAAGCAAATATATTTTGTGCATCATTATGTCGTTTACACTCTTTTCGTGCGAAGATGATAATGTCGGCGAATTTGTGCTTACGGGAAACGTTGAGCATCTTATTCCTGACGGCTCGTATGACTTGAGGAAAACTATAGCAGATGATGGACAACAGATTGTTTTTACTCCCAAATTCCATTCGCAGTTTGAATATTGGGGGTTGGCATTAAGGCAGGTGGAATATTATATGGATGATGCTCTGTATGAGAAGGAGACCCAACCGCCTTTTGAACTCATGATAAGTGGGAAAGACGTGGAGGCAGGCGGTCACAAATTGGTGGCGAAGATGACTGTTGCCGGTGAGGCCTGTGATGATGTCATTCTTGAAAAAGAATGTGTCTTTTACAAACATACCGACGGAATAATGTCCGAGAACCCCGAGACTCCTAAATCTCGTGGAGATTTCTATATAAATTATAACTATGTTACGAAAGGTGATGAACTTGTCATAATACCGGAGTTACTCGTTGACCGTTCGAGTGAGGGGTGCGAGATAGACAAGGTGGACTATTATTGGGACGGCATGTTGATTTCGACTTCAACATCCTCTCCATTCGGACTTAGATATAGGGTAGAAGAGGAGATCGGAAGTGCTCATGACATAAGAGTCGCAATAGCTTATCATGATAATTTCTCACAGAATCTTACTTGTGGCTGGAGCTATTCCAAATATACAATTTGCTCATCAGATGATTACATGGGTACAATGAATATCAAGTCTAATCGCAGTGATTATAAAAATGGCGAGACCGTTTCGTTGATAGCTAAATTGTTTAGAGGTCCTAATGTAAAAGAGGATTTTGAGGTGAGATTCTATTTTGATGACCAGCTTATCGGAAAATCCGCCTCTTTTCCGTACACATTGGATTATAAATTGGAGAAGTTGCCAATAGGTAGCCATACGATAAAAGGAATAATGAGCTCCAAAGGTGACGGTTCCACTTCGAACAAATCAATAGAAGAAACAATCATTATAACAGAATAGGTATGAAAAAGTCGTTTTGCATTTTGCTCTTTTTGGGATTGCTGTTTTATAGTAAACATGCGTCATGTTCCAATGTCTTAGACAATGGGATAGATGCGGATTCTTCGATAGTGTCGAATAACTATATTGGTATTATCGAAAGTGCAGACTCTATTGTGTGGTATTTGTTGGATCCGATGAATGTGGATTCTATGAGTTTGGACTCTACGAGTGTGAATAAAGGAGGAGAAATACTTCTTTGTCAGACGGATACATTGCGAGAAAGGTACAATGCTCTGAAGACCACCTTGTGTTATCCACAGTCTTTTGTAAAAAGCGACATGGTGAAAAATTGTACTTTCCTTCCAGATGTTGCCGTTTGCTTCTTCTCGGGAAAAGATGTTGTGACATTCTCCTATTCTTTTTATTGTGATGTGTGTCGTTTTGAAAAGGATGGAAAATATCAAGACATGGACGGAGAATTGATTAGGAAAGCCATCATCCAAATGGCATGTGAAAATTTTCCTAAAGACAGATATTTGAGAAATCTAAAAAGAAAACAGAAATGAGAAATATATTATTTGTATTTATATTATGTATCTCCTTTGCCGATATAGTCTCTGCCCAAACAATGCATTCGATTATATTCGCAAATATGGAAGAGCAAGGACGTGAGGTGGACCGTACGGCAGAGATGCGGAATATGACCGAATTTTGCAACATGGTTGCGTCGTCACTTGGCTATAGTCATGATTTGCGCCGACATAGCGGACGTGAGTTTACATCAGTAATGCTTGAAAGAGAAATTGCTTCGTTGAATGTCAATGACGATGATATTGTTTTGTTCTATTATGACGGTCATGGATGTAATTGGGATGATGATGATTGGCCACACATGGCTCTGCTTGACAAACAATATTGGGCAACTACTGCTTACAATAAGTTGAAAGCAGTGAGTAAAAGAGCGAAACTCCTTCTTTGCATAGCAAGTTGTTGCAACATGGATTCTGAGGGACAACGCAGAGCAAGTAATAACTATGCTTTATCTACAATAGATAGGGACAAGGTGCGTAAGTTGTTTACCGGATTTCGCGGAAGACGTTCTATTATAACATCGGCAAGTATACGTGGGCAATATTCTTGGAGTTGGACTGGTGGAATTACACCGGGATCTCAATATACGATAAGTTTGAGAAAGGTGATAAAAGACGCTGTGTCCGGTGCTTCAAACACAGAATTGACATGGGAGAGTATTTTGAAAGCTACAGAGAAACAAACATTGGCGTATTCAGAAGGGAAACAATTACCGCAGTTTAAAATAGAAGAAAATGCCGGTACCTCAGCAATCACGAGAACAACAGTTTCTACCAAACAAATAGCGTCGTCTGCTGATATTGAGAATGTATGGGTTGAACATAACATGATGTTGAATGGTGTTAAGTGTATGGTAATTCATGTGAGATTCAAGACACATTATATGAACGAACAAGGTGGAAGGCTTGTGGCATTTTTTGATAGTCCGAAAGGGGTTGGTTTGCGTGATACCAACGGACGCTACAGAACGGTAGATGGAAATGTATGCGTAGGGTCTGATTTCGGTTCTCACTATGAACATTCACTTTTTGAGGATCTGAAACTTGTCATGCCTAACTCTGAAATTCATCCGAAACAAGGGACGAAAACCTATTATATCAGAGCTTTTGTGTATGATTTCAAACAAGGGAAATATATAGCAAATAGTGATTTCATATCATTTAATATGCAATGACATGATATCAAGATTTAATAAACATAATTAAATACACGCTTTATGAGAACAAGTTACAAGAAAAGCCTAATTAAGCGATTTTCCATGTTCTACTTCGTTGGATTTCTTACATTATTAAATGTATGTGCAGAACCAACGGATCCTAATGTAATAAAGAAAGTCAAATTGAGTGACGGAAAAATTGTTTCATTGCGTTTGCGTGGTGATGAATATGCCCATTTTTGGATAAATAATAAAGATGGAAAAAAATACCAGCAATTAAAGGAAGATGTTTGGAAACAATTGGAAGAGAGGGATGTTTCTAATATGCTGAAAGAAGCAAAAAAGAAGCGGACGGAAAGTTCTGATTATTTGTCTGTAAAAAAGATAACTAAGGGGATGACCGGATTAAAAAGAGTTCCGGTTATTCTTGTAGAATTCACTGATGTTAAGTTTGAGAAGGGACATGATGAAATGTTATTTGATAGACTATTGAATGAGCCTGGATATAAAGAAGGGCGTTTGGTAGGTAGTGTAAGAGATTATTTTCTTGCCCAAAGCAACGGGTTGTTAGACCTGCAATTTGACGTTGCAGGGCCTGTCACGTTATCTAACAGCATGTCATACTATGCCGGAGAAGATGGTTATGAACATTGTGGTGAGATGGCGATGGAGGCATGTCGCCTTGTGGATGATTATGTTGATTTCTCACAATATGACTGGGATGGCGATGGTATGGTTAATCAGGTCTTTCTGATTTATGCGGGTCACAGCCAATCGACAAGCGGCAATAAGGAAGATATATGGGCTCATAAAGGTCGGGTCTCAAACCGTATGGTTCAAGATGGGATGATTATATATGATTATGCCTGTTCTCCGGAGTTGCGTTCTGTTCAAAATGAGAATGTCATTGAAGGAATAGGTACATTTTGTCATGAGTTCTCACATTGTCTCGGCCTTCCTGATATGTATGACGGAACAAACGAAAACTATGGAACCGGGAATTGGGATCTTATGGGCACTGGATGTCACAATGGAAACGGATATATACCAGCCGGGTATACTGCATTCGACAAAATGTACATGGGGTGGCAAGAACCGATAGTCTTGAATGAATATTCAGAAGTGACATCAATGCGTCCGATGAGTGAAGGTGGCGATTTTTATCTTATTCCTAATGATAATTGTGAAAATGAATATTATCTGCTGGAGAATCGTCAAAAAACAGGTTGGGACACAGAACTTCCGGGGCATGGTATGCTTATAACACATATAGACTATGACGAGTATTTGTTCGGCAAGAATATTGTTAACAGAACAGGCATAGATGGGAATGATCATGAAAGATGCGGAATCGTTCTCGCGGATAATGACAAAACAATAAACTTCAGTAATTATTACGAGTATCTCAAAGATTTGCAGGGAGACCTTTGGCCATACGAATCGAATAATAGCTTGACTAATACTTCTGTTCCTGCTGCTACATTATTCAATAGAAATATTGACGGCTCATATTTATTGAACAAACCTGTAACGTCAATAATGGAAAATGGAGATGGAACCATGAGCTTTGTTTTCAATAATGACTTTATCGGGAATCCCGATAATTGTTATTTGACTTGTAGAAATGACACGCTCAGGTTTAGCTCAGCATCAAGCGTAGAATATAAGATTACAATATCAAATAAGTCTTATGTAGATTACAACCGTCCAATAGAAGCCCATCTTTATAAATATGTGGATGGGAATGTCATGGAAGTGGGGCACGATATTATAACGACGAATTTGGGACAAGGTGAAGAAAGTGATTTTGTCTTTAATGTTGGCGGACTTAGTGGAACGGATCAACTATACATAACTGTGGAATATTATGACAGCAAGGATTCGCAGGTCAGAACCAAATTATGTGAAAAGGATTTTTGTCTTGAAGATATAGACAAATTTAATGTTTCTGTTGAAGATCATAATTTGTTTATAACGTCAAAAAACAGTATCCAACTTGATATTATTGCTCACAATGAGTCCTACTATGATTTTACGACAGGCATAGGTGTGTATATATATACAGATGGGGATTCCAAGGCAGTGAAAGGTCTGACATTAAAGGACCCGATACCATCTTATGGCTCAAAACGTTTTGTGTTTGATTTTGATGGCTTGGAGGAGAATGTTGTTTATCATGCCAATGTGTACGCAGCAAAGATGAATGAAGCTGTTGATGGACATTGGAGCTTTCTCAATGAAAGATATTATTTTGTAATCAATGACTATACAATAACTAATATAAATACGGCCGATAGCAGGAAATACAGTTTTGACGATGAAAGGATGTGTTTGTATTCCATTGATGGAAGACAATTGGAAACTGTTGATGGCCGTTCTGTAAAAAAGATTAAGAACAAGGGCGTATATATTATCAAATCATTAAAAAGTGGTGAAACAAAGAAGATTGTTATAAATTGATCATTGAAAAGAGACCTTACTCCGCCGAAACAATTAAACTTGCTATAATTGTTCCGGTGGAGAAGGTCTATTCGGCATGTATAAAACAAAGCGAATCTCGTGCAATACATCAATCTTTTAAAATAAACCTTTGTGGACATTCTTTTTGTTTGTAACTTTGTCATGTGTCAGAAAAACTTATCTGATTTGTTTTGCGGCACAAAACTAAGTACTACTTATAAATAACTAAGTAGCGAATTTTAAGGTAACAAGTAAATCTGTTGTATTGCGATGAAGCATAATAAACAAAACTTGATAAATGCTTGCAATGCATTTGTGCGAGATGATTTCGTGTTCTTTTGGAAGCACACTGATATGGAAAAGGGTGTTGGCAAATCTTGTCTGAGTCAGTGGTATATGTGCTCATTTGTGGTAGATGACGTATGTTACAACTGCGCCGAGCAATATATGATGGCAGAGAAGGCTCGCATCTTTGGTGATAAGGACGCATGGCATCAGATTATGGTATCGTATGACCCGATGACAATAAAGAAGTTGGGCAGAAAGGTGAGGAACTTCAATGCTTATGTGTGGAAGAAAAACTGTCAGGAGGTAGTCAAGAAAGGCAATATTGCTAAATTTTCTCAAAATCCAAAGCTGAAGGAATACCTGTTTGGAACTGGCGACAAAATCTTGGTTGAAGCATCATCCAAAGATATCATCTGGGGCATCGGATTGGCAGAAGATGCTATAGAGGCTTGTAATCCATGTCTCTGGCATGGGGAAAACCTGCTTGGCTTTACGCTGATGGAGGTGAGAGATGTGCTAAGAGGAAAGGTGGAAGAATCGGAGAACGATGTGAAGAAAACTTTGCTTATGTGGACTTTGGGTGCAGGCAATTCTGCCCGTCGATACAGTTTTGAAGATCCTATGCCGCGGAAAACAGAAGTAGCAACGGTATGGGGAGAACCATTATCTCAGTTCGTTTCCGTGTCTCAGGATTTTTATCTCACTGCTCAACAAATGGATGTAATCAGATATGGACATATACCTGACGCTATGGAGGACCATTGGTATATGTATTGTGACGATAATGCCATTCACTACCTCCGAAGTTGGACAGGGTTTCATTTTGCCGAAGCTATTTACGAGAAGTGTGGGGACGGGTATCGTATTACAGAGTTGCGTTTGAACAACAATCCCAATGAATATGAGTTTGGTAGCGAGGATGCTGTCATAGCATTGTTTTATGCCTTGCTTATAAGCGAATACGGTGGTGATGCCTCGGCATATTGGAAAGCGGCAATTTAGTATTTGTTCTACTTGTTTGTAAATATGTCGCAAATGAAGAATTGTATATTTGGGTTGTTATTACTCTGTGCGTTTTCCATACTGATTGGTAGTTGCAAGAGGAGTGGCTCCACGATCTCATCAATATCTGAAAAGGGAAGGGCTGCTGTGCCGGTTATCTGTGTATATACGATAGGTGATGTCCGTGAAGAGTTAAAGGAGGCCATGATGGATTCTCTTAGGAATTATTATCCCAAATGCAGGATGGCCGGCAATATCCAATTACCTGATGTTGCTCTTACGACTAAACGGAAAGACCATAGACGGTATAGAGCAGACCTCTTGAACGAGGTGCTTTGTAAATACAAGTCCGATTCAACAATTGTCATTGGACTTACTCAGGCAGACATTGGGCTTGACAATTTCCGAGGCCGTGCCCATAGCGGAATAATGGGACTTGCCAGCGGTATCGGAACAGGCGTGGCTGTATTCTCTTCCTATCGTCCTCATGGTAATGGTCAGATGTTCTGTGTAATGCTTCATGAAATAGGTCATGCTCAAGGCTTACGGCACTGTTCTGATACAAAATGTATGATGCAGAATGCTAATGGCGGCAATCCTTTCAGCAAAACAAATGTATTCTGCGACAAGTGCAAGAACTATATGAAATCCAAATCTTGGAGGCTATGATGGCTTCTACTATTGAAAAACTGCTATTGAAAAACTGAAACCCTTTGCAAAAGCGAAAGTACGGACCGTTTGCACACAATCAGGCTGTGTGATAGACGTCTATTCCATATCCGGTGCGCATCTGACGAAAGACACCGTTACGCTCAACAGCGCCGCAGCTGCCGGTGTCTATGTCATCAAGGCAACAGCCGCCGACGGCACGGTGGCATCAGCAAAGATGGTCATCCGATAAACGTCGGTACGACTGTCTTATAAGTATGGAAATGGGGATTCTCTTGAGTCCCCATCTCTTGTTTTCATACGCCTCCTCGTTGTCTTTGCCGATTCTCTTGTGGCGGAGTGTGGGGTGAGTTAATAGTATAAGGGAATGTATGAAAATTGCTCCATGATTGGAAATCTACTTCCAAGGGGGTGAGGATTTCGGATTTTATCGCTATCTTTGCCATGTCTGTTACGGTTTCCTTTATCTTTGGATTCGCAAACTGAGATAAGTGAAAACTCTAATATGGCAAAATTCTGGGCCGCTCAGTTCTGCTGCTTGCATAAGCAAGAACATTTTGCTGCATAAGAACTTATATAAAATAATTATTAATTAAGTTGCGGAATAAAGGTTTTACAACTTAACGGTTTGGAGATACAATTGGAGGAATAACCGCTCCGTTTTTTGCAATATGTTCTATATATGTTACTTTTTTAGCATTTTGGATTCAGTATAAATTTAATTCAGCTCAGAAAACAGATCTTGATAAAGAGCGATTCGAACACAATTTCTTTTCTTATCTTGACGTATTAATGCGACAAGAGCAAGGGTGTGCTCTTGAAAATGTAGGATTTGGCAAACAAGTGTTCCACTATATGTTCTACGAATATAAAGCTATCTATAACATTGTTCACACGGGTAAATATTTAAAAGCTGTGACAGATTTAACGGAGCGCAGGAACGAGGAATTCAATCTGTGCTATTCTATTTTTATAAATGGGGTAAGCAAAGGTTCAACTTATCGTTTGAATAAAGAGGTTGCGGAAGCATGCAAACCCGATGTTCTGTCATTAAATAGGAAACTATTGAATATTCAAAAAGAAATTCTGAATGGAGAGCGAAAGAGATATCCTAAATACTTAAGAGACTATGAGAGACAAAGAATAAAAATGTTTGATGGACATAGGCTTCGATTGATTTCCTATTTCAGAATGTCGTGCATGGTTCTTCAATACATCAATACAGAAGATGAGTGTAAACGTGATTTCTACATCAATGTGTGCTTATCTCATTTTTCAGAACATCAATTGGGGCTATTGCTGCTGATGATGAATCAAGACGAGTTTGAAAGCAAGGTTTTTATTGATAATAAAGTTAAGGATTTCTTTAATAGTAACTTATTTAGAAATCGCTATCTTCCTGCTGAGACGATGCGATATAATGATGAAAAATTTATTGGGTAGTTTTATAGAATTTTAAATCCGCAACAGTCATAATGAAATGAAGATTTTCCGAATACAAATCCGTTGTGATATCGCCCCCTGTTATGACTCACAAAGAAATATCATTATGAACCACCCCTTTACTCCATAAAGCGATTTAAGGCAATACACACATTCAGACCGCGAAGTTGCCAGTTTCATCCGAAATCAGCCTGAAACACTTTGGCATAAGCATTATTGTTAGTGTAGAGTTTCTTGCCACTATACATATTATATAATTTTTGGTAGACCCTGAACAGTAGAATTCTACTATGTCCCGATATACTTCTCAAAAATGCGGAATTTTGAGAAGTATCCGTCGTTTGCTTCTCAAAATTCTGCATTTTTGAGAAGTATTCACTACCGTTGTTTCAAAATGACAAGTGTTTTTGAACGTAGCCGACAAACCATGTGGAGCAATCATTTGACTGCTGACTAAGCCGACGACGCAATCTTTAACGCAATCTTTTTTCTAAATAAAATCATTTTCTTTATCACGACCTATTTATAATTCGGGATTTTTATATACATTTGCGTTGGAGATTATGAAAACAGACGTTATGACTCAATATAAGATTCCACACCTGCCCCTCCCTTATGATTTGGAGACTAGGGAAATTCTCAAGCAACTCAACCAAGCCAATCGGAGGTTGGCGGAACTGAAAGGGGTTGCATTGACAATTCCAAATGAGAATATTCTGATTAGTACTTTGACGTTGCAAGAAGCAAAAGATAGCTCGGAAGTAGAAAACATCGTGACGACTCAGGATGATTTGTATCAGGGCGCGGCATCGTCTACCGATATTGCCATAAATGCATCTACAAAGGAAGTTCTGAATTATAGAGAAGCACTTGAGCACGGATTTAATCTTGTCAAAAGAAAAGGGATCCTGACATCCTCAGTGATAAAAGAAATACAGAAACAGCTTGAACATAATTCAGCAGGATTTCGCTGTTTGCCGGGAACAGCCCTTAGACGTTCCGACGGGGAAGTGGTCTATACTCCCCCGCAGGACCAACAGATGATATTGGACTTGATGGACAATCTGGAGCAATTCATCAACGACGATAGCATCTGTGACCTTGACCCGTTAATAAAGCTGGCTATCATTCACCATCAGTTTGAAAGTATTCATCCATTCTATGATGGAAACGGGAGGACAGGACGTATAATTTGCGTTTTGTTTCTCGTTCTTACCGGACGATTGGATCTTCCGATTTTATATCTGAGTCGTTATATAACCCATAACAAAGGAGAATATTATCGTCTTATACAAGCTATTCGAGACAAAAATGAAGATAATGCCGAGGAATGGCGAACTTGGATACTTTTTATGTTGAAAGGTATAGAGGCAACGGCCATTGAAACAACTCGTCTTGTAAAAGGTATATCTCAATTGATGGCGCAATTCAAAGCAATACTTCGTCCAAGATTTGGGAAGCAATATCGCCACGAACTTCTTAATAATCTGTTTTTTCATCCATATACCAAGGTCGAATTTCTTGAAAAAGAACTGGATGTAAGCAGAGCAACGGCGACTCGCTATTTGAACGGATTGGTAGAGACGGGGCTTGTTGATAAGGTTAAAATCGGGAGGACTCATTATTATATAAATATTCCTTTGATGACGTTGTTCATGAGTGTGTCAGATTCAGAAACGACCAAATCCGTTCCTCCAATAGAGTCTATTACAGACCCCAGTTAACGCTTTTCGGATGTTTTCATTTATAGGGATTTATAGCGTAATACTTCTCAAAAACGCGGATTTTTGAGAAGTATTCGTCGTTTACTTCTCAAAAATGCGGAATTTTGAGAAGTATTCAAATGTTGGAAGACCTCTCTATTTGCTGTAATAATGTACCTTTTTGCGTTGGCAGCCAATTCCTAAGTGACGACGCAATTGCAAAAGTAAAAGAAAATTGCCTGAATATTTGGAAGATACGTAAATATGTTGTAATTTTGCACCCGCATTTTGTGGCCCTGTGCCCGAAGCATAAGTTTAATTAATTAAAAATTTAAAACCAAAAACAAATGATTATTGTACCGGTAAAAGAAGGCGAGAACATCGAGAAGGCCCTCAAGAAGTTTAAGAGAAAGTTTGAAAAGACAGGCGTCGTAAAAGAACTCCGCTCACGTCAGCAGTTCGACAAACCTTCCGTACTGAAGAGGCTGAAGATGGAACATGCCGTCTACGTACAGAAGATGAGATCTACCGAGGAATAAAAAATCCTCGGAAAATTTGGTAGTTTGAATAAATTTCCGTAAATTCGTTGCCGAAACCATAAGCGCAACGTTTTATGATGATTGAACAATTTTTGAACTACCTGCGCTACGAGCGGAATAAATCGCCACTCACGGCGCAGAGTTACGGCGAAGACCTTAGGGCTTTCGAGGCGTACTTCAAAAATTTGGATAGTCATCTCTCTTGGCAGTCGGTCGATGCCGATGTCATCCGAGGCTGGATGGAGAGCATGATGGATAAAGGGAACACCGCGACTTCAATCAATAGGAGGTTGAGCGCATTGCGTTCCTTTTTTCGTTTTGCTCTGACTCACAAACTTGTCGAACGCGATCCGTCATACGTGGTGAGAGGGCCGAAAAGAGCCCGTCCGCTGCCGCAGTTCCTTAAAGAAAGCGAGATGGACGAGCTGATCGATGGCGACGGAATGTGGAGCGACGGCTTTAAAGATGTTCGCGCACGTACTATTATAATAATGTTTTATGAGACGGGGCTCCGTCTCTCCGAATTGGTCGGTCTCGATATCGGGTCTGTGGATTTTTCCGAACAGCAGATAAAGGTAACGGGAAAAGGAAACAAGCAGCGCCTGATACCATTTGGCGAAGAGCTGGGAAAGGAATTGCTACATTATATAGAAGTGCGTAATGAACTCTTCGGAGCGTCAACCGGAGCTTTGTTTGTGACAGAAAAGGGTCATAGGATGAACAGTACTCAGGTTCGATATGAGGTCAAGAAGAACGTTTCGAGAGTGTCGTCTCTCAAAAAGCGTACGCCGCATGTTCTCCGTCATACGTTTGCGACGGCGATGTTGAACAACGGTGCCGGGTTGGAAAGCGTAAGGAAGCTGTTGGGGCACGAAAGTGTCAAGACGACGGAGGTGTACACACACACCACGTTTGAACAGCTCAAGAGAGTTTATAAAAAAGCCCACCCGAGGGCATAACCTTTAAAAAAACAGGAGGGAACTATGGAAATTAAGATTCAGTCAATTCGTTTTGACGCTACCGAAAAGTTACAGGCGTTTATCGAGAAGAAAGTCGCCAAGTTAGAGAAATCATACGAAGATATTCAGAAAGTAGAGGTGCAATTGAAGGTTGTAAAACCCGCAACGGCTCAAAACAAGGAGGTTAGTCTTACGGTCACGGTCCCCGGAAACACACTTTTCGTGGAGAAGGTGAGTGACTCGTTTGAGGAAAGTACAGACCTCTGTGTAGACTCAATGCGGGTTCAACTGCAGAAATTCAAGGAAAAATTAAGGAATTACTAAAAAAAACCTTGAAAAGTTTTGGTAATTAAAAAATAATGCATACCTTTGCAACCGTTTTCCAACAGACCGTAAATCTCACGTAAGAGAGCGGTTGCGAAGGAATGCCTCTTTAGCTCAGTTGGCCAGAGCACGTGATTTGTAATCTCGGGGTCGTTGGTTCGAATCCGACAAGAGGCTCAAGAGAGATTCAAGGATAGACAGAGGTCAATCTACAGAGAGGCGAAACAGAAAACAAATTTTGAAGGGTGGTTACCAGAGTGGCCAAATGGGGCAGACTGTAAATCTGCTGTCTTTCGACTTCGGTGGTTCGAATCCATCACCACCCACTCCTTAAAAAGGAGTTTGCGGAAATAGCTCAGTTGATAGAGCACTAGCCTTCCAAGCTGGGGGTCGCGGGTTTGAGCCCCGTTTTCCGCTCTATGTTGCTGTAATAGCTCAGTGGTAGAGCACTTCCTTGGTAAGGAAGAGGTCCTGAGTTCAACTCTCAGTTACAGCTCTAAAAACAAAAATCAAGATTATTCATTAAAATAAATAAACTAATAAGCTATGGCTAAAGAGCAATTTGTGCGCACCAAACCGCACGTAAACATTGGAACTATCGGTCACGTTGACCATGGTAAGACAACTCTGACCGCTGCCATCTCTAAGGTTCTTCACGAGAAGGGATTCGGTGGCGAGGACGTTAAGTCTTTTGATCAGATTGATAATGCTCCTGAGGAGAAAGAGCGTGGTATCACCATCAATACTTCTCACATCGAGTATGAGACAGAAAAGCGTCACTATGCTCACGTAGACTGCCCGGGTCACGCCGACTACGTTAAGAACATGGTTACTGGTGCTGCTCAGATGGATGGTGCTATCATCGTAGTTGCTGCTACTGACGGTCCTATGCCTCAGACACGTGAGCACGTGCTTCTCGCTCGTCAGGTGAACGTTCCGCGTCTTGTCGTATTCCTGAACAAGTGTGATATGGTTGAGGATGAGGAGATGCTTGAGCTCGTTGAGATGGAAATGCGTGAGTTGCTCGATCAGTATGAGTTCGATGGCGACAATACTCCTATCATCCGCGGTTCTGCACTTGGTGCTCTGAACGGTGTTGCTAAGTGGGAAGATAAGGTTATGGAGTTGATGGACGCTTGCGATACATGGATCCAGGAGCCTCCCCGTGCTACCGACAAACCTTTCTTGATGCCTGTTGAGGACGTATTCTCTATCACAGGTCGTGGTACTGTTGCTACAGGACGTATCGAGACTGGTGTTATCCACGTAGGTGATGAGGTTGAGCTGCTCGGTCTTGGTGAGGACAAGAAGTCTGTCGTTACAGGTGTCGAGATGTTCCGTAAGCTCCTTGATGAGGGTCAGGCTGGTGATAACGTAGGTCTGCTTCTCCGTGGTATCGACAAGAATGAAATCAAGCGTGGTATGGTGCTCTGCCATCCGGGACAGATTAAGCCGTTCAAGAAGTTCAAGGCTTCTATCTACGTTCTGAAGAAGGAAGAGGGTGGACGTCACACTCCGTTCGGAAACAAGTATCGTCCTCAGTTCTACCTCCGTACAATGGACTGCACCGGTGAGATTCATCTGCCGGAGGGCGTAGAAATGGTAATGCCTGGTGATAACGTTGAGATCACTGTTGAGCTTATCTACGCTGTGGCTTTGAACACTGGTCTGCGTTTCGCTATCCGCGAGGGTGGTCGTACGGTAGGTTCTGGTCAGATCACAGAAATCATCGACGATTAATGAACGTCCCGGTCTAATCATTAAGACCGCAAAAATAAAAAGGTTTCCATCAGCAACGGTGGAAACCTATTTTACGGGATTAGCTCAGTTGGTAGAGCACTGGTCTCCAAAACCAGGTGTCGGGAGTTCGAGCCTCTCATCCCGTGCTAAAAAAGAATAAGAATATGTTCACTAAAATAGTAAACTATTGCAAGGTTTGTTATGACGAACTTGCGCATAATACTACTTGGCCTACCAGCGCTGAGCTCATGCACAATGCAGTGGTCGTTTTGTCAGCTTCCCTGATTATTGCATTGGTCGTATGGGTAATGGATACGGTGTTTAAGTCTGTCATGAGTTTTGTTTATCCATCCTAAATTAAATTCGTTTATTTGAGATGTCTGAGACAGGAATGAAATGGTATGTCCTTCGTGCCGTTAGTGGAAAGGAAGCAAAAGTCAAGGAATATCTTGACGCAGCAATCAAACACGATGAAGTATTGTCTGCTAATGTTAGTCAGGTTCTCCTGCCTACGGAAAAGTATGCAATGCTTCGTAACGGTAAGCGTGTAATCAAAGAGAAACTCTTTCTCCCCGGTTATGTGCTCATAGAGGCAAACCTTCAGGGCGAAGTGGCGCACACGTTGCGCTTTATGCCGAATGTTTTGGGTTTCTTGGGTGGATTGGATAATCCGACTCCCATACGTCAGGCTGATATCAACCGCATCCTTGGAACTGCCGAAGAGACAATGATAGAGAGCGTTGACACCAATGTTCCCTATTGTGTCGATGAGACGGTTAAGGTGACGGAAGGACCTTTCAGCGGTTTCAGTGGAGTGATTGAAGAAGTCAATGCCGAGAAACGTAAGTTGAAGGTTATGGTCAAGATCTTCGGACGTAAGACTCCGTTAGAGTTAGGTTTTATGCAAGTTGAAAAAGAATAAGGTGTAATATTGTTACGGTACGCCGAGTTCTTTATAATGGCCGAGCGGATAATCTCCGCAGGCTCACACAATCAAATTAATTATTAATAAAGAAATGGCTAAAGAAGTTGCTGGATTAATCAAATTACAGATTAAAGGTGGCGCTGCGAATCCCTCACCTCCAGTAGGACCTGCTCTGGGTTCTAAAGGTATCAATATCATGGGATTCTGCAAGGAGTTCAACGCCAGAACCCAGGATAAGGCTGGAAAGATTCTTCCTGTCGTTATCACTTACTATGCAGACAAGTCTTTCAGCTTTGTAATCAAGACTCCTCCTGCTGCTGTACAGCTCATGGAGGCAGCCAAGATCAAGGGTGGTTCTGCACAGCCTAATCGCAAGAAGGTTGCTTCTGTAACCTGGGATCAGGTTAGAACTATCGCAGAAGATAAGATGAGCGACTTGAACTGCTTTACGGTTGAATCAGCCATGCGTCTGATTGCCGGTACAGCAAGAAGTATGGGTATCACTGTACAAGGGGAGTTCCCTGGTAAATAATTAATAACTTCAATTAAGACAATGAGTAAACTGACAAAAAATCAAAAGTTGGTAGCTGATAAGGTTGAAGCAGGGAAAGCATACTCTTTGAAAGAAGCCTCAGAGTTGGTCAAGGAAATTACCACGACCAAGTTTGACGCTTCGCTTGATATTGACGTACGCTTGGGCGTAGACCCGCGTAAGGCCAACCAGATGGTTCGTGGCGTTGTGTCACTGCCTCATGGTACAGGTAAGGTTACGCGTGTGCTCTGCCTCTGTACACCCGATGCTGAAGCTGCTGCCAAAGAGGCAGGTGCCGACTATGTAGGTCTCGATGAGTATATCGAGAAGATAAAGGGCGGCTGGACAGACATTGACGTTATCATCACGATGCCGTCATGCATGGGCAAGATCGGTCCTCTGGGTCGTGTGCTCGGTCCTCGCGGACTTATGCCTAACCCGAAGAGTGGCACGGTTACAATGGATGTGGCCAAGGCCGTCAAAGAGGTTAAGCAGGGTAAGATAGACTTCAAGGTTGACAAGGCCGGTATCGTGCATGCGTCAATCGGTAAGGTCTCTTTCGACGCTGAGAAGATTTTTGATAATGCAAAGGAGTTTATCCAGACCATTATCAAGTTGAAGCCTGCTGCTGCAAAAGGTACATATCTTAAGAGTATCTTTATCTCAAGCACTATGAGTATGGGTATCAAGGTAGATCCTAAATCAGTTGAATAACTCGTTAAAAGTTTAGTAAAATGAAAAAGGAAGTAAAAGATACTATCATCGTAGAACTTGGAGAGAAACTGAAGGCATATCCTCATTTCTATCTGGTGGACATCACCGGACTGAATGCAGAGAAGACAAGTGATCTCCGCCGCAAGTGCTTCAAGAACGAAATCAAAATGATTGTTGTGAAGAATACTCTTCTTCACAGAGCATTTATGGCTTCGGATATAGATTTTGAACCGCTTTACGGTTGCTTGAAAGGAAACACTGCTGTGCTGTTCTGCAACACAGCCAATGTTCCGGCTAAGTTGCTCAAGGAATATACAAAAGAAGGTATCCCCGCTCTGAAGGCTGCGTATGCAGAAGAGAGCATCTTCGTGGGTGCTGATAAACTTGAGGAGCTTGCTGCTCTCAAGAGCAAGAACGAACTTATCGCAGAAGTTGTGGCTTTGCTGCAGTCTCCGACAAAGAACGTCGTTTCTGCTCTGCAATCAGGTGCAAACACCATTCATGGTGTGCTGAAGACCTTAGGCGAGCGTCCTGAATAAAAAGGAAGATGTCTGAAAAGATGTCAAAGGTCATAGTAAATCAAATTTAAAAACATTAAAAATTAGAATAAAATGGCAGATATCAAAGCTATTGCTGAAGAGTTAGTAAATCTTACAGTTAAGGAAGTAAACGAGTTGGCAACAGTCCTGAAGGACGAGTATGGAATTGAGCCCGCTGCTGCAGCTGTTGCTGTTGCTGCTGGTCCTGCTGCTGGTGGCGCTGCTGCTGAGGCAGAAGAGAAGACTTCTTTCGACGTAGTTCTGAAAGAGGCCGGTGCAGCTAAGCTGCAGGTTGTAAAGGCCGTTAAGGAGGCTTGTGGTCTCGGTCTGAAGGAGGCTAAGGATCTCGTAGACGGTGCTCCTTCTACACTGAAGGAAGGCATGTCTAAGGACGAGGCCGAGAACCTGAAGAAGACTATCGAGGCTGCTGGCGCCGTAGTTGAGCTCAAGTAATATAAGCGCACAACGATAATATTGGTTAAGAATCTCTAAGTAGGAGATTCTTAACCTTTTGTGTCTTAATAAAAGACCGCATCCGACTAATAGGACTATTAGTCCAAACAAGATAAACATTTTATGGCTTCAAAATTAGTAGATAACAGAGTAAACTTTGGCAGCGTCAAGAATCCGATGCCGTTTCCGGACTTTCTCGATGTGCAATTAAAGTCTTTCAAAGACTTCCTGCAGTTGGACACTCCGCCTGAGGAACGCAAGAATGACGGTTTGTATAAGGTGTTCTCAGAGAACTTCCCTATCACCGACACACGTAATAATTTCGTTCTTGAGTTCTTGGATTACTATATAGACCCGCCCCGTTATTCCATAGACGAATGTCTGGAGCGTGGCCTTACATATAGCGTACCCTTGAAGGCTAAGCTGAAATTGTATTGTACAGATCCGGACCATGAGGATTTCGGCACGGTGATTCAAGACGTGTTCCTTGGCCCTATTCCTTATATGACGGCAAACGGAACATTTGTCATCAATGGTGCAGAGCGCGTTGTCGTGTCTCAGTTGCACCGTTCACCGGGCGTGTTCTTCGGTCAGAGCGTGCATGCAAACGGCTCACTGCTTTATTCCGCACGTATCATACCGTTTAAAGGTTCGTGGATAGAATTTGCTACGGACATCAACAACGTTATGTATGCTTATATCGACCGTAAGAAGAAATTGCCTGTTACTACTTTGTTGCGTGCCATTGGTTTTGAGACAGACAAGGATGTGCTTCAGATCTTTGATTTGGCAGAGGAAATCAAGGTCAACAAGACAAGTGTAAAGAAAGCCATCGGCCGTAAATTGGCCGCACGTGTCTTGAAGAGTTGGAATGAGGATTTTGTGGATGAGGATACCGGCGAGGTTGTTTCCATTGAGCGTAACGAGGTGATAATGGAGCGTGAGACGGAAATCACCGAGGACAATATGACCGAAATCCTTGAAAGTGGTGCCCAGACAATCCTCATTCATAAGGATGAGACTGTCGCACAAGACTTCTCCATCATCTTCAACACATTACAGAAGGACCCGAGCAACTCTGAAAAAGAGGCCGTGCTCTACATCTACCGTCAGTTGCGTAATGCCGATCCGGCAGACGACGCGAGTGCACGAGAAGTCATACAAAACCTGTTCTTCTCGGACAAGCGTTATGACTTGGGTGATGTGGGCCGTTACCGCATTAACAAGAAGTTGGGTTTGGACACCGATATGGATGTTCGTGTGCTCACAAAAGAAGATATTATTGAGATTATCAAGTATCTTATCCAGCTTATCAACTCAAAGGCTACCGTTGATGATATCGACCACTTGTCGAACCGTCGTGTGCGCACCGTTGGCGAACAGTTGAGCAATCAGTTCTCCATTGGTCTTGCACGTATGAGCCGTACCATCCGTGAGCGTATGAACGTACGTGACAACGAGGTGTTCACTCCGACGGATCTTATTAATGCAAAAACAATATCAAGCGTCATAAATACTTTCTTCGGTACCAATCCGCTATCGCAGTTTATGGACCAGACCAACCCGTTGGCAGAGGTAACCCATAAGCGTCGTTTGTCGGCTCTTGGTCCCGGCGGTCTGTCACGTGAGCGTGCAGGATTTGAGGTGCGTGACGTTCACTATACTCACTATGGCCGTCTCTGTCCTATTGAGAGCCCGGAAGGTCCGAACATCGGACTTATCTCTTCACTTTGTGTATATGCAAAGATTAACGAGCTCGGCTTTATTGAAACACCGTATCGCAAGGTAGAGAACGGTATTGCCAATCTGAAGAACGAAGACGTCGTTTATCTCACGGCAGAAGAAGAGGAAGACCACATCATCGGTCAGGGTAATGCACCGCTGAATGATGACGGTACGTTCATCCGCGACGTTGTCAAGTGTCGTCAGGATGCGGACTTCCCTGTCGTTCCGCCGTCTGACGTTGACCTTATGGACGTCTCTCCGCAGCAGATTGCCTCTATCGCTGCCTCGCTCATTCCGTTCCTTGAGCACGATGATGCCCACCGTGCGCTGATGGGATCTAACATGATGCGCCAGGCCGTTCCGTTGCTTCACAACGAAGCTCCGATTGTCGGAACCGGCATAGAGAAGCAGGTTTGTGAGGATTCCCGCACTATGATTACTGCTGAAGGTGATGGCGTTGTGGAATATGTTGATGCGACAACCATCCGTATTCTTTATGACCGTACGGAAGACGAAGAGTTCGTAAGCTTCGAACCAGCGCTCAAAGAATATCGCATACCGAAGTTCCGTCGGACCAACCAGAATATGACAATCGACTTGCGTCCGATGTGTAATAAGGGACAGCGTGTCAAGAAGGGCGATATTCTCACAGAAGGATATGCAACAGAGAACGGTGAGTTGGCTCTCGGCCGTAACCTCCTCGTTGCTTACATGCCTTGGAAGGGTTACAACTATGAGGACGCCATCGTGCTCAACGAGCGTATTGTTCGTGACGATGTGCTCACATCAGTGCACGTTGATGAATATTCTTTGGATGTACGTGAGACAAAACGTGGTGTGGAAGAGTTCACCAGCGATATTCCCAATGTCAGTGAGGAAGCCACCAAAGACCTTGACGACAATGGAATTATCCGTGTCGGAGCACGTGTCGAGCCGGGTGACATCCTCATTGGAAAGATCTCTCCGAAAGGAGAGAGTGATCCTTCACCTGAGGAAAAACTGCTCCGCGCCATCTTCGGTGATAAGGCCGGTGATGTGAAGGATTCTTCACTCAAGGCCAATCCGTCGCTGACAGGTGTTGTTATTGACAAGAAACTGTTTGCCCGTGCGATTAAGACCCGTCAGACAAAGCAGCAGGATAAGGTTGTCTTGGCTAAGATTGACGAGGAATACGAGGCAAAGGTTGAAGATCTGAAAGACATTTTGGTAGACAAACTTCTTACCCTTACAGAAGATAAGGTTTCACAAGGTGTCAAGGATTATACCGGTGCCGAGATTATAACAAAGGGAACGAAATTCACCGTTACAAATCTTAAGAATCTTGAGTATGGCGACATCCAGATCAGCAATTGGACGGATGACGCACATACCAATGAGCTTATATCCCGACTTGTTATCAACTTCATGAAGAAGTACAAGTTGCTTGATGCCGAAATGAAGCGTAAGAAGTTTGCGATTACCATCGGTGACGAGTTGCCTTCAGGTATTCTTCAGATGGCCAAGGTTTATGTGGCTAAGAAGCGTAAGATTGGTGTCGGCGACAAGTTGGCCGGACGCCACGGTAACAAGGGTATTGTTTCTAAGGTCGTTCGTCAGGAAGACATGCCGTTCCTCGAGGACGGTCGTCCCGTAGACTTGGTGCTCAATCCGCTTGGTGTGCCGTCGCGTATGAATCTCGGTCAGATATTTGAGGCAATCCTCGGAGCGGCCGGTCGCCGTCTTGGAGTGAAGTTTGCTACTCCGATCTTTGATGGAGCAAAGCTTGACGACCTTGCAGAGTGGACCGACAAAGCAGGTCTGCCTCATCTCTGCTCGACTCACCTCTATGACGGTGAGACCGGAGAGCGTTTTGACCAGCCGGCCACAGTAGGTATCACATACTTCCTCAAACTCGGTCACATGGTTGAGGACAAGATGCACGCCCGTTCCATTGGTCCGTACTCACTCATCACCCAGCAGCCGCTTGGAGGTAAGGCACAGTTTGGAGGCCAGCGTTTCGGAGAGATGGAGGTTTGGGCACTCGAGGCATTCGGCGCCAGCCACGTTCTTCAGGAGATACTTACCATCAAGTCAGACGATGTTGTCGGCCGAAGCAAGGCATACGAAGCCATCGTTAAGGGTGAGCCCATGCCGACTCCGGGAATTCCCGAGTCACTCAACGTGTTGCTGCATGAACTCAAAGGTCTTGGACTGAGTGTCACTCTCGATTAAACAGTAAACTCTTTACATAACAATATACAATAAAGTAAATATGGCTTTCAAGAAAGATTCTAAGATAAAGAGTAATTTCACTAAGATAACCATCGGACTGTCTTCTCCCGAAGAAATTTTGGAGAGCTCATTCGGAGAGGTTATCAAGCCGGAGACCATCAACTACCGCACATACAAGCCTGAACGTGACGGTCTGTTCTGCGAGCGCATCTTTGGTCCGACCAAGGATTATGAGTGTGCCTGCGGCAAATACAAGCGCATACGTTATAAAGGTATCGTTTGTGACCGTTGCGGTGTTGAGGTGACCGAAAAGAAGGTGCGTCGTGAGCGTACCGGCCACATCGAACTGGTTGTTCCTGTGGCACACATCTGGTATTTCCGCTCGCTGCCTAACAAGATTGGTTATCTGTTGGGTCTGCCTACGAAGAAGTTAGATGCCATTATATATTATGAGCGTTATGTCGTGATACAGCCCGGAGTCATGGCCGGTCGTAAGGATGCTGAAGGCAACGATGCCCTTGGTTCAAATATGTACGATTTGCTTTCCGAGGACGAGTATAACGAAATACTTGACAATCATGTGTCACCGGACAACGACTATCTGGACGACAGCGACCCCAACAAGTTCATTGCCAAGATGGGAGCAGAGGCCATCTATGACCTTCTCACCCGTATTGATCTTGACTCGCTGTCATACGAGCTTCGCGATCGAGCCAACAGTGACTCCTCAATGCAGCGCAAGAACGAGGCACTCAAGCGTCTTCAAGTTGTA
The DNA here is from genome assembly GCA_017483185.1 of Prevotella sp. GTDB lineage: Bacteria > Bacteroidota > Bacteroidia > Bacteroidales > Bacteroidaceae > Prevotella. Next base: position 55,079 of record JAFULM010000013.1, read on the forward strand.
GAAGCCTTCCGTTCAAGCAAGGAAGTCAACCGTCCGGAGTGGATGATTCTCAAGATAATCCCCGTCATTCCGCCCGAACTGCGTCCCCTTGTTCCGCTGGATGGTGGTCGTTTTGCCACCACCGACCTCAATGACCTTTATCGTCGCGTCATCATACGTAACAACCGTCTGAAGCGTTTGCTTGAGATTAAGGCACCTGAGGTCATTCTCCGCAACGAGAAGCGTATGCTTCAGGAGGCTGTCGACAGCCTTTTCGACAACTCTCGCAAGAGCAGTGCCGTCAAGAGCGACAGCAACCGTCCGTTGAAGTCTCTTTCTGACTCTTTGAAAGGTAAGCAGGGACGTTTCCGTCAGAACCTTCTCGGTAAGCGTGTCGACTATTCCGCACGTTCCGTTATTGTCGTAGGTCCAGAGTTGAAGATGGGCGAGTGCGGTCTGCCGAAGCTGATGGCAGCCGAGCTTTACAAGCCGTTTATCATCCGCAAACTCATCGAGCGCGGCATTGTGAAGACCGTCAAGAGCGCCAAGAAGATTGTCGATCGTCGCGAACCCGTCATCTGGGACATCCTCGAGAATGTCATGAAGGGTCATCCCGTGCTTCTCAACCGTGCGCCGACACTTCACCGTCTCGGTATTCAGGCCTTCCAGCCCAAGCTCATCGAGGGTAAGGCAATCCAGCTTCACCCGTTGGCATGTACCGCTTTCAACGCCGACTTCGACGGAGACCAGATGGCCGTTCACCTTCCGTTGGGCAACGAGGCAATACTCGAGGCACAGATTCTCATGCTCCAGAGCCACAACATCCTTAACCCTGCCAACGGCGCACCTATCACCGTTCCTTCGCAGGATATGGTGCTCGGACTCTATTATATCACCAAAATTCGTCCCGGAGCAAAGGGCGAAGGCCTTACATTCTACGGTCCGGAGGAAGCTCTCATTGCCCACAACGAAGGCAAATGTGATCTCCACGCCCTTGTCAAGGTCGTGGTGAAAGACCTCGACGAAAATGGCAACCTCGTTGACAAAATGGTCGAGACATCAGTCGGCCGCGTCATCGTCAACGGCATCATCCCCGAGGAAGTGGGATATGTCAACAAGGTCATCTCAAAGAAGAGCCTTCGCGACATTATTGCCGATGTCATCAAGACCGTAGGTTTCGCAGAGGCATGCGAGTTCCTGGATGGCATCAAGAACCTCGGTTACCGTATGGCATATCAGGCCGGACTCTCGTTCAACCTCGATGATATCATCATTCCGAAGGAGAAGGCCGCTCTTGTTGAGAAAGGTAATGAGGAGATCCGTCAGATTACGGAAAACTACAATATGGGATTCATCACCGATACCGAGCGTTACAATCAGGTCATCGATACATGGACCCACGTCAACAACGACCTCGGCAACGTCCTGATGAAAGAGATGACCGAGGCCGACCAGGGTTTCAACGCAGTCTTCATGATGCTTGACTCCGGAGCCCGTGGTTCTAAAGACCAGATTCGACAGCTCTCCGGTATGCGTGGACTTATGGCCAAGCCGCAGAAGGCCGGTGCCGAAGGCGCTCAGATTATCGAGAACCCGATTCTTTCAAACTTTAAGGAAGGAATGTCCGTGCTGGAGTACTTCATCTCTACCCACGGTGCCCGTAAGGGTCTTGCCGACACCGCCATGAAGACAGCCGATGCCGGATACCTTACCCGCCGACTCGTCGACGTTTCCCATGACGTCATCATCAACGAGGAAGACTGCGGAACCCTCCGCGGACTCGTCTGCACGGCGCTGAAAAACGGTGACGAAGTCATCTCCACACTTTCCGAGCGTATTCTCGGTCGTGTGTCTGTCCATGACATTGTCGATCCGACCACGGGCGAAGTTATCCTTGCCGCCGGTGAGGAAATCACCGAGCCCATTGCCCAGCGCATAGAGGAGTCACCCATCGAGAGCGTCGAGATTCGTTCGGTGCTCACCTGCGAGAGCAAGCACGGTGTCTGCATGAAGTGTTACGGTCGCAATCTTGCCACCCGCAAGATGGTCCAGAAGGGCGAAGCCGTCGGAGTCATTGCCGCGCAAGCCATCGGTGAGCCGGGTACACAGCTGACCCTCCGTACGTTCCACGCAGGTGGTGTCGCTGCCAACGCAGCTGCCAACGCCTCCATCGTTGCCAAGAATGCCAGCCGCCTTGAGTTTGAGGAGCTCCGTACGGTACCCTACGATGAGGACGGCCGTGCGTGCGAGATGGTTGTCAGCCGTCTGGGTGAAGTCCGCTTTGTCGACCCCCACACCGGTATTGTGCTTTCGACGATGAACGTTCCCTACGGTTCTTCACTCTATTACAAGACAGGCGACGTGGTTGCCAAGGGAGACAAGATTGCCCAGTGGGATCCGTTCAATGCCGTCATCGTCACCGAATATGCCGGTCGTCTGAAGTTCAACGACGTCATCGAGGGTGTCACCTTCCGTGCCGAGACCGATGAGACCACCGGACTTACCGAGAAGATCATCACCGAATCGAAGGACAAGTCGAAGGTTCCGACCTGCGACGTGATCGACAAGAAGGGAGTGAAGATCGGTACATACAACTTCCCCGTGGGAGGTCACGTAGTCGTTGAAGACGGTCAGACCGTCAAGACCGGTGAGACCCTCGTCAAGATTCCGCGTGCCGTCGGCAAGGCCGGCGATATCACCGGAGGTCTTCCCCGTGTGACCGAGCTCTTCGAAGCCCGCAACCCGTCCAATCCCGCTATCGTTTCCGAGATTGACGGTGAGGTCACGATGGGCAAGGTCAAGCGTGGTAACCGTGAGATTGTCGTCACATCCAAGACCGGCGAGCAGCGCAAATATCTCGTCTCTCTGTCCAAGCAGATACTGGTTCAGGAGCACGACGCCGTGCGTGCCGGCACTCCGCTTTCCGATGGAGTCATCACTCCCGCCGACATTCTGGCCATCAAGGGTCCGACTGCCGTTCAGGAGTACATCGTCAACGAGGTACAGGACGTCTACCGTCTGCAGGGTGTGAAGATCAACGACAAGCACTTCGAGATCATCGTGCGTCAGATGATGCGCAAGGTTCAGATCAACGATCCGGGCGACACCGCGTTCCTCGAGCAGGAGATTGTCGACAAGCTCGACTTCGCCGAGGAGAACGACCGCATCTGGGGCAAGAAGGTTGTCACCGACGCCGGCGACAGCGAGAACCTCAAGGCCGGTCAGATTGTGACGGCCCGCAAGTTGCGTGACGAGAATTCGTCGCTCAAGCGCCGTGACCTCCGTGTCGTTCAGGTGCGTGACGCCGTACCTGCGACGTCGACCCAGATACTCCAGGGTATCACCCGCGCTGCCCTCCAGACCAAGAGCTTCATGTCGGCCGCATCCTTCCAGGAGACGACCAAGGTGCTCAACGAGGCAGCCATCCGCGGCAAGGTCGATCGTCTCGAGGGTATGAAGGAGAACGTCATCTGCGGTCACCTCATCCCCGCCGGTACGGGTCAGCGTGGTCTCGAGAAGATCATCGTCGGCTCTCAGGAAGAGTATGAGCGCATCCAGGCCAACCGCAAGAATGTGCTTGACTTCGTTGAGGAGGAAGCCGTAGAGACGACAAACGAGTAATCAAAGAAGATATATAATCGTCTTATAAACAGGGCGGGACAGAACTGTAACGAGGTTCTGTCCCGCCTTTTTTGTTATGTCACCGGCAGATTCGTTCCTCCATGCATATTGATAAACCGTTTTTTCACCGTTCAATTCTTAAATTTATCATCTTGGTGTTAAAAACAAATAAAATCCGGCGGCTACTTTTAAAATAACATGAACGTTTTTTCGCATTTATATCATATTTGTATATTTTTGCAGCGGAATCTATTAATTTATATATATATTTTAATTACTATCATATGAAACAGTTTTGCTTATTAAAGCTCTTCCTTATCAACTTTATGTTGATATTTTTCGGGGGGGGATTTCAGCTTTAGCTGATTTACAAGACATTGGTTTTACTGGGAAGTCGGTTACAGTTGTCAATAACGGTGCCGATGATAATGTAAAGAATGTTCTTTCTGCGGTGATGCAGGACGGTAAAACCAATAGGCTGAGCGTCAATACCAAAGGACCGCTCACCGTAGGAAAGATTGCAGTCAATGGCACAAGTAAAGCCCCGGCACGCGCCAACAGTGCCGATGCCGCTGACGGGTCCGCCGACACCGGAGAATATACGTTCGGATTCGAACAAAAGGAAATGCGGGTGTCATATCGTTATACATATCATTTCCTTCAAGACCTGACTTGCACATATCCTGAAGATGCTTATACAGATGTGCAATATTCATATTCGACTTCTTCGGCAAACATTTCCTTAGTGCAAGATGTGAATAACGTTTTGGGATATGGCGAAGGCCGGATATATATATGTAACTCTAACTCAGGAAGAGAAGGCGGGACAATCATAATTACTGCGGAACTGCGGAACGGTGAAGAAGTCGTGGCGGCAGACTCTTACACGGTCAATATTATAATTGATTTCGGATTCAGCGAAGTCTCCGCAACTGCAACGTTCGGCAAGCCATTCACGGCTCCCACTCTGACAAACATTTACGGCACAAGTGTGACCTACTCTGTCGGCAATACCGATATAGCCACGATTGATGAAAAAACAGGCGAGGTTACACCGGTCAGTCAGGGCTATACCACCATTTACGCAACGTTGGATGCTGACAACAGCATCACCGCATCATATTCGCTTGCGGTGAATTATCCCTCCGTGTCGCTGCCATACAATGAGAGTTTTGCAGAGGGCAGGGGCGAATTCAACATTACGAATAAGAACCTCGGCGACGGCCTGACGGACGTGTGGGCACACGACGGCGGCAATCAGTGCATGACAGCCACAGGCAAAGCTGATGGCAACAATAAGACTTCGGAGAGCTGGCTCGTCTCACCTTCCATTTACATATATTACAATGGAACTGATAAAACATATCTTACGTTCGAACAAGCCGTAGACAATGGTTTCGGTGATATTGCCGGCGAGGCAACTCTTTGGGTCCGTGAAATCGGTGGAGAATGGCAGAATGTGGCTATTGCCTATCCTGAGGCACCGGCAGACGGCAGTCTTTCCGGATTTGGGGCTCAGGCAATCGATCTTACAGCGTATTTATCTGAAGGTTCCGAACATACGATACAGTTTGCTTTCAAGTACACCAGCAGCGCGGACGTCGCCGGTACATGGTCTGTAAGGAATGTTTCGGTCGAGACCAAGCAGAAGACCTTCGCCTTTTCTCCCGAAGAAGTCACGGCGTTTATGGGCGATGAGTTCACGGCCCCGACGCTGACAAACGACTATGGAGGCACGGTCGTGTATATCAGCGATAATGAGAGTGTGGCTACGGTAGACGAAAACGGTGTGGTCACAATCGTGGGTCCGGGCCAGACATACATTTACGCAATATTGGAAGAAGCGGGTCGGGATACATATTATACGCTTACGGTGATTGACCCATCTCTTCCCTATGAAGAAAGTTTCAATGATGGCAAAGGCCGGTTCTACATCGACGACGTGGCGCTCGGCGAAGGGCTGACGGACGTGTGGACACACGACGGCGACAATCAGTGCATGACGGCCACAGGCAAAGCTGACGGCAACAATAAGGTATCGGAGAGCTGGCTCATCTCGCCCGTGATAGAAGAATTGACGGACGCAGAACAGAAGTATACCATCTCATTTGAGCAGGCCGTGGACAATCGTTTCGGCAATCTCGACGGTGAGACGACCCTTTGGGTGCGTGAAGAGGGCGGTGAATGGGAGCCCCTCGCCATCGGTCATCCGACTGCGCCGGAGGACGGAACACTCTCGGAGTTTGAGACGCAGACGGTGAATGTATTGAAGTATGTCGGAACGAAGATACAGATCGGCTTCAGGTACACGAGCAGCACAGACGCCGCCGGCACATGGTGCATAAGAAACGTCTCGGTTAATGGGATGCAAAAGACCTTTGATTTCAGTGCTACGGAGGCCGCTGCGACCATCGGCGAAGAGTTTACGCCCCCGACACTCATCAACGACTATGAGGGCTACGAAGTCCGATATAGAAGCAGAACCACGAGTATAGCCACTGTTGATGAGACGACCGGCGAGGTTACGCTCGTCAAAAAAGGATCGACACTCATTTATGCCACGTTGTATGACGGAGACTATCAGGTTCGTGAGACCTCTTACAAGCTTACCGTGTCCGGCGATCCTGTGGTGACACTGCCTTACGTCGAGAATTTTGAAGCAAGTATAGGTCTGTTCAGCATTGAAAATCAGAAGACCGCCGGCCGGTCGTCTGTTTGGTCATACAAAAAATCAAACCAAGTCATGAGAGCCGCCCCATTTACAATCGGTGGTGATCCGGACTTCGTTATGGAGAGCTGGCTTGTCTCGCCCATCATCAATGCGGAAACCGACGAAAGCACTCTCTTCCTTTCGTTCGACCATGCCGTACAAAGGGCCTTTGGCGATATAGCTACCGAGGCTACCCTTTGGGTGCGTGAGGTCGGTGGCGAATGGAGTCTGCTCGAGATTGTATATCCGGTGGTGGAAGCAGGATTTATAACTCAGGTGGCAGATCTTTCCGCATACATCGGAAAGAAGATACAGATAGGTTTCAAGTACGTCGGTAGCGTGGCAGAGGGCGGAATATGGGATATAAAGAATGTTCAGGTGTCGACAGACCATCGGGAAGTGTCGAATATTTTCGCTTTCCCTACTGACTATGTCGAGGCAACCATCGGCGAAGAGTTCAGCGCTCCGAAACTGATAAATACCTGTGAGGGCACGGTTTTCTATTTCAGTGAAAACGAAAATGTCGCCATGATTGACGAAAATACCGGTGCCGTCACGCTCGTCGGTCCGGGCGAAACGACGATTGCCGCCATTTTGGACGCAGAGGAATATATGGAGGCATATTACGTGCTTGCGGTTACGGGCGAACCTCTGGCTTACTATAAGAAAGTGACGTCGGCAGACGAACTTACGGACGGTGGTACCTATGTTGTCCTCAACGAGGAGAACCGTAAGGCGATGGCTCCCGTCGGCAACAGCAACAGTGCTTCCGTCATGGGCGCCGACGTCTATGCCGGCAAGGGTGAGTGTCGTGTCTCCGGTTTTGTCGACATCGTCATCGAGCAGCAGCCGGACGGCAGCTATGCCCTCAGAAACCGGAACGGATACGTCGGCTGCAATCCGGATGCGGGCTTCGCGCCGGAGACAGGTGACGTTTCGGAGGCAGGATGTCTGTGGACTGTCGGTTTCACGGCCCAAGGTGATGCGGAGATACAGAACGTGGCTTCCGCCGGCCGTTACATCCGATTTGATGCGACGGAGTCCGTCTTCCGACCCTACACTTCCGGCGACGGCGCTGCCGTCCAGCTCTATGAGAAGATAGATGTGATAGAGGCCGGCGACATGAATGGTTCTGTCGACTTCAGGGCCGTGGGCAACGACGGAATGTACTATGCGACGTTCAGCAATACCGACAATGTGTTGATACCGGCAGATGAGAATATTGAGGTGCAGACCGTGACGGTCAGCAACTCGAGGATGACACTCAAGGATGTAGAGAAGTCTCTGTATGTCGTGACCGGCAACTATTCAACCTTGTCATACGGCTACTATGTCCCGAAAGGCAGCGGCGTGTTGCTCCGTTCGACACAAGAGACCGTACCATATCATTTCGTTTCGGAAGAAAAGCCCGGCAAGGCTCTCGACGCGGACAACATGCTGAGAGGAGTGGACGGTGACGGTCTGTTCGAGGCCGAAGAGGGTTACAGATACTACAAGCTGGCTTACGACGACTATGAGAAGAAGACCGACCTCGGGTTCTACTATGGAGCGCCGGACGGCGGTGCGTTCGAGATGAGAGCCGGCCTGGCTTATCTGGCCGTGCCGGAAAGCGCGCTGTCACAGACATCCGAAGCCGCCGCGACCCACTTCATCTTCGGCGGTGACGGTGATGTCACGACCATACGTGACATCGAGGCCGAAAAGAGAGCGAAGGAGACCGTGATATACAATACGGCGGGCCAGCGCGTGAACGCCGTCGGACAGCCCGGTGTCTATATCGTGAACGGACGGAAGGTCGTGGTGAAGTGACGGCTGTCAAACAAATAAATTACAACAATAAAAAAATCAGAAGACAATGAAAATATATATCAAACCGGAAATAGAGATAATCGACATAGAGACGGAAACCGTGCTTGCCGCCACAATCTTTGAATCAAAAGAACCGACTGGCGACGACTCGTATAACCTTTTCTCGAAGGACCACAATTTCTCATTGTGGGACGAAGATGAGGAAGAAGAGTAAAGTGCGAAAGCCCCTTTCGACCTACCCGAAGGGGAGGAGCCTGCGGCTTCGGGGTGACTTCGGATAAGTAGGTTTATACAAACGCAAAGACCGCAAAGACGCAAAGAATACTGTTTATATAAAATTCTTTGCATCTTTGCGGTCTTTGCGTTTGTATCAGTTTCCTCGGATACTGATAATATTTTATTGCTGTCCGGTAAAAAAATAACAGAACTCATATCTATCACAAATACATCATGTTACATCAGTTTTGCCAAAAAAGGGGCTTACCTCCTACCATACATCTGAAAAGCCCAATCTGTTGTAGGGACATAGTCTTGTCTTTGTCCGCAAGAAAAA
>JAFULM010000014.1 GCA_017483185.1 Prevotella sp.
TTTGCGGCAAGGTGGCGGTCGCGACGGGTCGCGACCCTACTTGTGGAAGTTCTGCTGTGCCCTCAATGAGATTACGCAAAATGAAGTCATTGTTTTGGTATAAACTGAAAGATGTGCACGGAGAATACCCATTCCGCAGGCCCCCTCCCCTTGGGGAGGGTCGGGGTGGGGCCGGTGGCCTCCCCGTCGCCCCTACCTTGCGATGTCACGGATGACGAGGCCGGCGATGGTCAGGCCGAATATGGCCGTGATGTGCATGAGCGAGCCGTTGGCGTGGCTGTCGCCGGACGGCTGTTTGTTTTCCAAACGCTCTTCGCTATATACACACATGAACTTGCGGGCGGGGCGGGTCTTCGCTTTCTTGAACCGTTGACGCAACGCACGGGCCAACGGACAGCCTTCGACACGCCAAAACTCGGCCACACGGACGCGCGTCGGGTCCAGCTTGAGCGCCGCCCCCATAGAAGAGAAGAAGCGGGCCTGAGTCCGGCAGGCGGTCTCGATGAGCGTCATCTTGTCGCGGAGCGAGTCGATGGCGTCGATGATGTAGTCGTATTCGTCCAAACGGAAACTGTCGGCCGTAGCCGCCGTGAAGACCTCACGGCGCGCGTCGATCTCCGCTGCGGGATTGACCGTCAGCAGATGAGCCTTGAGGGCGTCGACCTTGACCTGCCCCACGGTCTCGGTGGTCGCCATGAGCTGGCGGTTGATGTTTGTGGCACAGACGACGTCACTGTCCACTATGGTCAGATGGCGCACACCGGAACGCACCAGACTCTCGGCACACCACGACCCGACGCCGCCCACTCCGAAGATGATCACACGCACGCGGTCCATCTCCGACATCGCCACGTCTCCCAACAGAAGACGCGCGCGGTCAAGCATATCTTTCTCCTTATCCATACTTGTTTGTCATTGTTTTTGCAGCTGCAGCGATAATGCAGACGAGCGCGATGTGAGCTTGCCCACACATTGCCGAGTGCGGCTTATCGTCTACAAAGGTACTCATTTTATCTGTTTGTAGACAATTTATTTTGTATTTAGCCCGATTTGCAGTAAATTTGCAGATTATAACGATTCATAAAGACAATGGACAGCAGCAAGAAAGTGCTTCTCGGCATGACTGTCGACGAGATAAAAGAGTCTGTCACCTGTCGTCTCGGCATGCCCGGATTTACGGCGGGACAGATAGCGCGGTGGATATATGTCGGACACGTGAGGTCCATCGATGAGATGACCAATCTGTCGAAAGCCAATCGGGCACGACTCGCAGAGATGTGCACGGTGGGAGCGATGGAGCCGGCCGACTGTCAGAGATCGGTCGACGGGACTGTCAAATATCTCTTTCCGACGGCCGAAGGCAAGTTTGTCGAGACAGTGTTTATCCCCGACGGCGACCGTGCCACGCTGTGCGTGTCGTCGCAGGTGGGCTGCAAGATGAACTGTCTGTTCTGTCAGACGGGCAAACAGGGGTTCGAGGGCAATCTCACCGCCGCCGACATTCTCAACCAGATATACTCCCTGCCTGAGCGCGAACGGCTGACCAACGTCGTCTTCATGGGCCAGGGCGAACCGATGGACAATCTCGACAATGTCCTCCGGGCCACGGAGGTGCTCACGGCCGACTACGGATATGGATGGAGCCCGAAGCGCATCACGGTCAGCAGCGTTGGCGTGAAGAACAAGCTGAAACGCTTTCTTGACGAAAGCGACTGCCACATCGCCATCAGCATGCACTCGCCGCTCCACGAGCAGCGCCTCAGTCTGATGCCGGCAGAACGCCAGATGCCGATAAAGGATGTCGTCGACCTGCTCCGGCAGTATGACTTCACGCACCAGAGGCGGGCGTCATTCGAATATATCGTGTTCGACGGACTCAACGACACGATGGCCCACGCACGGGAGATAATCCGTCTGGTGAATGGACTGGAGTGTCGGGTGAACCTGATCCGCTTCCACGCCATACCCGGCGTGGACCTACATACGACGGACGACGGCAAGATGGAGGCCATGCGCGACTACCTGACGCAGCACGGCGTCTTCACCACCATACGCGCCAGCCGCGGTCAGGACATCTTCGCCGCCTGCGGACTGCTGTCGACAGCTCATAAAAAAGGTATGAGAGAAACTTAATCCGGCAGCCCAAGCTGCACTATATACATTAATATAATATATTTATGGAAGATAAACTTATCCGCGTGGCCATCACGCACGGAGATACCAATGGAATCGGATACGAGGTGATTCTTAAGACTTTTGAGGAACCGGGGATGCTCGAGCTCTGCACTCCCATCATCTACGGTTCACCCAAAGCGGCCGCATACCACAGAAAAATGCTCGACCTGCAGACCAACTTCAGCATCATCAACTCCGCTGAAGATGCAAAAGAGGGTCGCGTAAACTTGCTTGCCACATTCGATGAGGAAGTGAAAATCGAAGTCGGACAGCCTTCACCCGAAGCCGGAGAGGCCGCATTGAAGGCACTCGACCGGGCCATGACAGACTTTCGTTCGGGACTGTATGACGTCTTGGTGACGGCACCAATCAACAAGAACAACATCCAGAGCGACCAATTCCACTTCTGCGGGCACACCGAATACATCGAAAACTGTGTCGGTGACGGACAGAAAGCGCTGATGATATTGATGAACGGCGACCTGCGTGTGGCCTTGGTGACAACCCACCTGCCTATCAAGGACGTGGCAAAAGCCATCACCAAAGAAGCTATCGTCGAGAAGACAAAGATATTTCACACCAGTCTGAAGCGCGACCTGCGCATCGCCAACCCACGCATCGCCGTGCTGGCACTCAACCCGCACGCCGGCGACAACGGTGTGTTGGGAACGGAAGAGCGCGATGTCATATCACCGGCAATAGAGGAACTGGAAGCCGCCGGCATACAGGCGTTTGGCCCCTACCCCGCCGATGGTTTCTTCGGCAGCGGCATGTACAGCAAGTTTGACGGTGTGATGGCAATGTATCACGACCAGGGTTTGGCCCCATTCAAGGCTCTTGCCGTCGAAGACGGTGTCAACTTCACTGCAGGACTGCCCATCGTGCGCACCTCGCCGGACCACGGCACGGCATACGACATTGCCGGCAAGGGCATCGCCGACGCCAACTCGTTCCGTCAGGCCATCTATGCGGCAATAGACATCTACCGCAATCGCATCAATTATGACGAACCGTTGGAGAATCCTCTGCCCAAACTTTTCCACGAAAAAAGGGAAGAGGGTGAGAAGACGAGGTTTGCCATTCCCAAGCAGAAGGACCAGTCCAGACGCGAAAGCAAACCCGTACGCGACGAACGCCATGCGAAACCGACTGCTGACAACAGTTCCACGACAACCGACAACGCCGCAGAGACCAACAAGCAGGAAACCGAAGAATGAAAAAGAAATATCAGAACGGATTCTTCATCTTTGGTATTGCCGTTCTGCTGATAATGATCACGCAGCTCGATTTCGCTCAGGTCTGGGCGGGAGTTCAGCGTGCCGGCTATTGGTTTTTGGCCGTAATAGTCCTTTGGTTCTTCCTGTATATGTTCAATACGGCGGCGTGGTATATCATCATACGCAGCCAAGAGGAAGACCGAAAGGCGGCAAAAGGCGATAGCGGGAACACCAGTGAGACATCATCTGACACTCCGGCCAACGGCGACAAACGTCAGACGGTGTCCTACTGGTGGCTGTACAAAATCACGGTGAGCGGTTTTGCGCTCAACTATGCCACCCCCGGAGGACTGATGGGAGGCGAGCCCTATCGCATCATGTCCCTCGCTCCGAAAATCGGAACGGAGCGTGCCTCGTCGTCGGTCATACTCTATGCCATGACGCACATATTCTCCCACTTCTGGTTTTGGCTCCTCTCCATCGTGCTGTACGTCCTCACGCAAGAGGTCAACATGTTCATGGGAGGTCTGCTTACGGCAGTCGGAGCGTTCTGCGTGACGGCAATCTGGTTTTTCATAAAAGGCTACAAGAAAGGCATAACGGTGAGATGTATGAGTCTGGTGAGCCACTTCCCTATCATCAAACGACGGGCACAGCACTTCTTCGACAGCCACAGAGAACAGTTGGCCGGCATCGACAGCCAGATGGCGGCACTGCACAATCAGAACCCGCGCACCTTTGTCACTGCCGTCGGCCTTGAGTTGGCATGCCGGGTGGTGTCCGCTCTTGAGATATTCTTCATCCTTTTGGTCATTATGCCCGAGGCCAACTTCCTCCAGTGCATACTCATTCTCGCTTTCACATCCCTCTTTGCCAACATGCTTTTCTTTCTCCCGCTCCAACTCGGAGGACGCGAGGGCGGTTTTCTCATGTCTGCAAAAGGTCTCGCCATGACTGCCAGCTCCGGCATTTTCGTGGCCTTGCTCGTTCGTCTTAGGGAGCTGATATGGACCATCATAGGTCTCGCCCTGATCAAGTTTGACCGCAAGAAGCATTAAAAAAGACTGAGAATAACCACAGTTGCTATACGACAAGCATACATAACAAACACGCAAGCCCCGGAATGTCCATATCGTGACATTCCGGGGCTTTCGTTATAAACTCATACCATGACGTCGCTATCTTATAATCAAGACGCCGCAAAGCCTGTTTAACGCCGCAAAAGCCAGCGAAGGACGGCATAACCGCCAAAGATCTGTATCGCTATGCCGGGCAGACCGAGGCGTACGTCCTGTACCGCAGCGGCGTAGCTGCCGGTCAACGCCAACTCAAACAGAGAACCGACAGTCTGATAAGCGACAACTGCGGCTGCCACGGAAAGCAGCGTTACCGTACCTTGGCGACGAGCAATCAACGCGGCGGAAAGCGCCAGGACGACCGACTTGACCGTGATGGGAAGCAGGGCGTGGGCCGGTGGCATGCCGAACAGAACGTGGTTGACCAACGGTGAAAGCAAAGCGGTGAGCAATCCGACCTGCCATCCGTACTTACAGGCACCGACAAGAGTGAAAAAGTAGATCGGCAAAAATATCAGTCCTCCTTGTGGAATGGTGTGACACAACTGCGGCAGGATGATATTTCCGGCGATAAAAAGTGTCGCGATGATATATGTCCGTATCTCGCGATAAGTCGGTGAGTATAGTCTTACGGTTGTTTCCATTATCTCTCTTATTTCATTTCTATGGTTATTATTCTTTCATAACAATGCCGTGGCCGTTGAGAAACGATGCCGTTGTCATCGCAATATCGTCCGGCCTCTCTGCTGTCTGCATGTATCCATTCAGATGCTGCAACTTGTCGCTGTCCTGCCACGCAAGAAGTCTTCTACCTTCCGCCTTATCACCTCCGGGTCGTGCTCGTCCCGGCTCAGCTTCTCCATCGGACACCAGTCCGTTCCGGCGCGGTTGACGATATGGTCGGCAACGGCCGAATAGCCGACCTGAATGCCATGCTGCTGAAGCAAAGCGACGGCCGGAGCACTGATAAGATCGGCATAAACACGGTTCACACCACCGAGAACCATCAGAGCGGCTGCGGCTTTGCCGACCACTTTGTCTGCGACCAGAGCACCACGGAGCAGCGACGGCTCATTCTTGAGCACGAGAAACAAGTCCATGATGCCGCGACGGCGGAATGACCGCACGCTGTCACCATTGGAGATGACGCACGAGCACTGTTCCGCATGCAATCTTTCAATCAGTTTTTCCATCATAAATATCATTCAAACGTATCCTTCTTTTTCCTCAGAAGCACCCGCCGAGCTATTCCTCCAAGCCCTGCCGCAAACGCTCCACATACTTGTCTATGATGCGAAGTTCGTGCGGGATGCGTATGTTTTGCGGGCAATGAGACTCACACTGTCCACATCCGATGCAATGGGCAGCCTGTCGCAGACGCGGCACACTGCGGTCCAAACCGATCAGGTAGTCCCGGCGGAGACGTCCGTACTCCTCGTCCTTGGCATTGCGGGGCAGCCGTCCCTCGTTCTTGCACTTGTTGTAGTGGACGAATATGGCTGGTATGTCGACTCCGTATGGACACGGCATACAATACTTACAGTCGTTGCAGGGTATTGTCTCCAACCCGACAATCTTTTCGGCCACGTCATGGAGAAAGTCACTCTCCTCCTTGCTGACAGGTTCCAACGGACAATAAGACAGCAGATTGTCCTTCAGATGTTCCATATAAGTCATTCCCGACAAGACCGTGAGCACTCCGTCAGGTGTGCCGGCATAGCGGAAAGCCCATGAGGCGACACTCTTTTCCGGACGGCGGCGCTTCATTTCCACCGCCAGATACTGCGGGATGTTGGCCAGACGGCCGCCAAGGAGCGGTTCCATGATGACGGCCGGTATTCCGCGCTTGTGCAGTTCGCCGTAGAGATAGACCGCGTCAGTGTTCCGCGGATTTATCTCGTCAGCATATTCCCAATCCAGATAGTTGAGTTCTATCTGCACGAAGTCCCATTTATATTTGTCGTGCTGCGACAGCAGATAGTCGAATACGGCGACATCACCATGATATGAGAAACCAAGATTGCGTATCCGGCCGGCCTGTCGCTCCTCCATGAGAAAGTCGAGTATGCCGTTGTCGAGATAGCGGCCGCGAAGTGCCTCCATGCCACCCATGCCGATGCCGTGGAGCAGATAGTAGTCTATATAGTCGACCTGCAACTCCTTGAACGACGTGCGATACATCTTGATGGACTCTTCGCGCGTCCATGTCTCCGGGCTGAAGTTGGAGAGTTTTGTCGCCACATAATAGCTGTCCCGCTTGTGGCGGCTGAGCGCGATACCGGTAGACCGCTCCGACAAGCCTTTGCAGTAGGCGGGAGACGTGTCGAAGTAGTTGACACCATGCTCGATGGCATAGTCGACAAGCCGGTTGACCGTCTCCTGTGCTATCGGAGCGTCGCTCTCACGTGAGGAGGCGGTGGCGTCGGTTGGCAGACGCATCATGCCGTACCCCAGGAGCGACACCTCCTGTCCCGTCTTTGGATTCTTCCGATAGGTCATCTTGCCCACCGGAGGCTCTGTCTGACTGCTGTAATCATCCGCCACTCCGTCCTTACGGTCGTTCTTGCACCCCGTGAGAGCTGCGGCTGTGGCCAGCGTTCCCGCTCCGAAGAGATGGAGAAACCGACGCCGTGTCATATCTTTATTGTTGCTCATAGACTGTAATGATTGGATTGTCATAACTCTTTGGTCCGTCAAATGGTCCTATGCACCTCATGCCCTTCGACGTAAATGGCTGAGAACGGGCGTGCAGGACAGAGGTTCTCGCAAGCTCCGCATCCGATACAACGTGCCTCGTTGATGACCGGGATGCGCGGAGACGTGTCGTCGCCAGCCACCGACGGCACCATCTCGATGGCTCCCGTGGGACAGTGGCGGGCACAGTTGCCGCACGAGACACCGTCCGTCAGCGGCAGACAGTTCTTCTTCACCCACACGGCATGGCCGATCTGGATGGCCGACTTGTCTTCCTTGGCGATGTGACGGATTGCTCCCGTAGGACAGACTTCCGAGCAAGCCGTACACTCCGGTCGGCAGTAGCCGATCTCGTAGGACATCACCGGTTGCATCAGTTTGGTCAGCTCTGTCGACGGGCGAAGCACTCCGTTAGGACATTTCGACACACAGAGCTGGCATCCGGTGCAACGGGTGGCGAGATTGCGTGCGCTCAGCGATCCCGGAGGTGTCAGCGGCGTGTGACGTTCGGGCGCCACCTTATCCTCTATTTTGGCCAGTCCGCCGTCCACCTTTTTCTTCTCCTGAGCCATAGCGGCTGTCGTCGCCATCGCCGTGGCGAGCAGAAACGAGCGTTTCGTGAGGTCCGGAGCTGCGACTGCGGCTTTACTTTCGTCCGTCCCACCCTTCGGAGCGGACTTGCGGACCGGCTGATGACCGTAGGAGATTGCTCCGAAACTGCACTTGCCGATGCAGTCGCCACACACCACACAACGTGTCGGGTCGATGGTGTGCGTCTTGACGTCGATACACGACGCCTTGCAGTAACGCGCACACGAACCGCAGTTGCGGCAGAGGTCGGTGTCGATGTGCACCTTCAGCCACGAGACGCGCGACACGGCGCCGAGCAACGTGCCGACGGGACATATCGTATTGCAATAGGTACGACCGCCGCGCCAAGCCAACACACATATTATAATAAAGGTGGCGGCGGCGACAATGAGCGTCGGCAGACTCTTCACCCACACGTCAACCGAATAGAAAGCGTAGCTGTCCACGCGCTCGGCGATTGCGGCCAGGACGTTGTTTCCCGTCTGCCAAATCGGTTGAAACAGTGTCGCGGCCATACGTCCGTAGGCGCTATATGGTTCGAGCAAAGCCACAAGCGACCCTATGCCGGCCACAAAAGCGGCCACCATCACGCACAGCACGCTCCACCGCAGCCACGTCTTTGCCCTTGAATAGTTGTAAGGACGCTTGCGGCCGTGATTGTGCAGCCAGGCCACAATGTCCTGAAACACGCCCAACGGGCATATCACGGAACAGTAGATGCGGCCGAAGACCAGGGTCAGCAACAGCGGGATGGCCACGATGGCCGTGTTGGTGAGCAGGGCCGGCACCAGCTGAAGGTGCGCCATCCAATGGAGCCAGCGGTGCAAAGTGCCCGTAAAGTCGAGGAAGAGCAGCGTGATGCCCGCAAAGAACATCACGGCAAGTACGGTTCTGATCTTTCTTAACATGACTTATCTGTTTGTTGTTTGTTTCTTCTTTCTGCCTGTCATCCTCACTATGACTATGCTCAACTCGTAGAGCAGCCATATCGGCAGCGAGACGACAAACAGCGTAAATATGTCTGTCGTCGGCGTTATGATGGCGGCCACGATGAGTATGGCCACGACGGCATGACGCCGATAGCGCGCCATCGACTCTCCGTCGACGAGTCCCATGCGGGCCAGAAGCCAACTGACGACAGGCAGCTCAAAGACGACTCCCATCACGAGACACATCGTTATCAGAGTGTCGATGTACGACTGTATCGTGAGCATGTTGTCGACGTCGGGGCTCACCTGATATGTGCCCAGAAAACGGACGGTAAGGGGGAATATCAGAAAATAGTTGAGCAGCGTCCCGGCCATGAACATCACGTAGGAACTCAGCGTGATGCGTACGGCATATCGGCGTTCGTCGGCATAGAGGGCCGGCGAGATGAAACGGAACAGGACGTACAGCACGTAGGGCGAAGCCGTCAGCAGACCGGCATAGAGGGCCGTCTTCATGTGAATCATGAACTGTTCGGTCAGCCCCGTGTTCATCAGATGAAGCGCAAACGGCTCCGTGCCAAGCAGACGGTAGGTCACAAAACTGCCCTCACGCGGCGCGAGCACAACGGCAAACAGCGTGTCCTTCATGCAGAAGGCCACCATCGCCATGACAACCGTGACGACTATGATGCGTATCAGACAAGCTCTCAGCTCGTCCAGATGATCCCAGAAAGTGGCCACGCCACCCTCTCCGACGCTCATTCCTTCGCCGGTCCGTCGTTACCGGCCTCCTTCTTCTTGTCTCCGGCCGAGGCGTCTTCGCCCAGTCCGCTCATTCCGTCCTTAAAGCTCTTGACACCCTTGCCAAGTCCGTTCATCAGTTCGGGTATCTTCTTGCCGCCGAAGAGCAGCAGTATGATAAGCGCGATGACGAGTATCTCTTGTATTCCAAGTCCAAACATAGTCTTATTCTCCTTTATTTACGTTACGTTGTCAACATTCAACCGGCAGCCGGTTTATCGGTTGCAAAATTAATGCAAACCGACAGAAACGGCATTATCTTTATTACGGATTAAGTTACCAAAATCACATCTATTGCTATCCCGGAAAGTCAGACGTATGCCGCCCACTCCGGCCCACGGGTGCGGACGATGTGGTCCAGCAGTCCCTCACAGGCGTCCTCCAGCAGTTCGATGACCAGCTCAAATCCGCGGTCGCCGCCGTAATAAGGGTCCGGCACCTCGGTGTGTCCGTCGTGCCGACGGCAGAAGTCCGTCATCATCATCACCTTGCGGCGCTGGTCGTCCGTCCGGGCCAGAGCCATGACGTCATGACGGTTTTCGCTGTCCATCACGACGATGATGTCAAAACGGTCCATATCCTCACGGCATATCTGCCGCGCGCGGCTGCAGAAGTCATATCCGTGGGCTGCCCCGTGGCTACGCATGCGGCGGTCAGGCAGTTCACCCGCGTGCCACGGGCCGATGCCGGCAGAGTCGATTTCGATGTTGTCGTCCAACATCCGCTCGTGGACCAAGTGGCGCATGATGCCCTCGGCTGCCGGCGAACGACAGATGTTGCCGAGGCAAATGAACAACACTGACGTCCGCATGTCCTGCTTGATGTTTTCTTCTTTCATATTTGTCCGTATTCAATCTCTTTTCAAAGATACATTTTCCGTCCGAGAATCAGACACGAGAATGTATCAGAATGTAAAGGAAGCGTCTTGATACACCCACCTACTCTTCCTCCTCGGCAGAGAAGTCGGTCCTGTGCTTCTTCGCGTAGCTCAGATCTGTCGCATCGCTGATTTTGACGAGGTCAAACGAGGCCATCGTCTCGCCCGTATCGTAGTTGTCAAAATAGCCGCGGAAATGGGTGCTGCGACCGACACTGTACAACTCATAATCGCGTATGATCACACGATAACCGTCGTCATATTCAAGATAGATCTTTCCGTCGCGCACGGTCCAGTCGAATCCCACCTGAACGAACGGTTTGTGGCGATCATGCGGATAGTCTGTCTCCAAGCCGTAACCACCGTGAGCGAAAACACCTTCCTGCACAAACTGTATTTCGGTATCGTAGTCGTTGTTGTGAAAACGGTCCACGTAATAGCTTCCTTGGATAATCCCTCGCCATATCCCGTTCATGTCATACGCCTGATCGGCGTCATCGTCATCACATGATGTCATTGAGACAGCCGTGGCCATAAGCATCACGACAAATGTCAGATAGTTGCAGAATCGTTTCATATTCTTTTCCGTTATTGATTATTGATTTGATATGTATTTGACCTTAAAGTTGTCAACATCCTGTATTGACAATTGCAAATATACGACAAAAACATAAGACCACACACAAACAGAGCCGCAAAAAACGACATTTTCTTCACCGGATTTAACACATTGCGATTGCGGCACAAGGCATTTCGGCTAATTCCGTACGTCACGGCACACCTCGAGGGCATCGTTTTTTCTTACAAAATCGTGTACGGAAAAATCTCCGTTCAGCGTCGTTTCGAGGCCTTTTCGGCAGCCGCGGGGGCCTCCTTGCATCCGTCGGACATGTGGTGACGGACACAATCGGCAGCCGTCGACACCCCGGGAGGGCCTTACGGGACTCAAAAAACGAAAAAGTTCGCCGTTTCTGCATCGCCGTCAGACCACAAAAAAGCGACCGTTTCCGACCAACGGGGCCCTTATTGGGTTGCAACGGCGTGCCCGTCATGATGCAACGGCGGCCTCCTTGCAATGCAACGGCGGCCCCGTTGCAGAGCCGTAAGGGCCTTACGGCATCCCGACCGCCATCTTCTGAAAAACCAAAGGAAAGCCTCCCGATCGCAAGCAGCTGAGTGTCAGCCCGTTAGAAAAAGCATGGTTTTTTCAATGAAAAAACGCCCCGATTTTTACCTTCGCAGGATTGAAGAATTTGGAGGCACTGCGGAAAAAATTCATAAAGTGCCCCTAAAAAACGGCCCTAAATTCAGAATTTTTATGACATTACAGCCCTGAGAGTAGAAATCCGTTTATCAAAACAGACAGCGACTCTACCTCTACAATGGAGACGGCCACTATTTTACGCTGTAACAGGTTCAATTTTAATCAGACTACAGTCACAACCGCACGTCTTTTGAAAAATAATTACCTCATCATGCCACATAATGCAAAAATAAGCACTATCTTTGCAGTCGGATCATATATTGCCTTAAGACAAAAGCTGCCAGCGTGAGACGTGTCTCCATGACAGCAGACTAGGCAGCCCACGCCGGGTTAAGTGCGGCCGTGTCTGACCGCATGAAGCGGGCTTTGGGCGGGGAAAATGGTTCGAGACATATTGAAGGCGTTTATCTGACGCTCTGTTCTTGACACATCGAATCTTGCAAATTCCAAAATCAAAGTCTTGAACTAAGCCAACGGTAGATGTCCCGGGTGTGATTATGTCATCTCGCGGAGAGTTCGCAAGCACGAGCTGTACCCTTTCGGTACAGACGGATTGTTTGCTGAAAGCTCTGTTGATTGATGATTAATTCATATCGGCGTGGGCTCTGACGTTGTCTGTTCAACTATAATAGGCAATGCAAGAGCCTCGACTCGTGGAACAGACAGCAAGACGGTTCCACGCTTGAACCCATCTCAATATTCTATAACACTGATAACCAACTAAAATACGATATTCTACCAGTTGTTTGATACCGCAAAGTTCCCACAGTATTGAAGTGTCCACAAATATGAAATATACAGACCTTTAGATTATTCATTTTGATTTGCCATAACTTTCAACGGGTTCTGCTACCATATTATATTCAACCTCTATCGTCTTGTAATATTTTATTTTTCTGTCTTCAAGGTAAATATGGTTAAGAGTATATTCCAAAGCCTCTAAAGTCTGTTGACGGACTTTTGGTTTCAACTGACATTCCCAAACAGTAATACAATGCCACCCCATCGAAGTTATCTGTTGCCGTTCCTCTATATCCCTACTCCGATTACGCTCAATTTTATTCTTCCAAAATTCAACATTTGTCTTTGGTAGAACGTAGTATTTGCATCCTTCGTGACCGTGCCAAAAGCAACCATTTACGAAAATAACAGTTCTGTATTTGCGCAAAACCAAGTCGGGATGCCCAGGAAGCCGTGGATGATTCAGTCTATACCGAAACCCACGGCCGAACAAGAACTTTCTCACCAGCAATTCTGGCTTCGTATTCTTGCTTTTTATCGCAGACATACAACGATGGCGCTGCTCTTGGGTCAAGACATCAACCATTGTATTTGTTATTTTTGTCTTTATCAGTCACAACTTCTTTGTAAAACCATTCCATCTTAATGTCACAGTTCTTGCTATTTGGTGCTGGCTCAGCTTCTTTAATTTTAACCATAATTGGCATAGGTACACAATTTCCGAAGATTAACGCCTCACCAGGAACAGCTTGTTTGATTTTTGTTATATAATCTTCACTGAAGTATGGAAGAACTGAATAGATATATTTCATATCAACTTCGTTCTGTATTCTATGAACGATATAGTTTCCACATTGCGACAAAACCGTCTGGGATAACTCTGAGGGTCTTTGTGAAGATATAATCAAATATAGAGAGTATTTCCGGCCTTCTCGTGCTATTTTTTCAAAAATATTCTCACGCATTATGTAATTAGCGTCTTTTCGAATATAGCGATGTGCTTCATCAAGAATCAGATGTATTGGTTTTTGCTGTCGCAATTTCCCAAACTTATGTTTTCTATAATCGAACACCATTCGAGATACGACACTTGTCATCAATTCTAAAGCATCCGTTCCCACTTCACTCGAATCTATAGTGATAAGTTGTTTGCTTTTTCCCTCAGAATCTGAGATGCCAAACATTTTTTCTAAGTAGTCATTGCAATCTTGATAATCTGGAGTTTCAATACGCATAAACGCGCACTCTGGGTTATAAAGAAAGAAATCCAACCGACTCATCAGCGTAGATGTGAAGTCTCTAATGTGCAGATTACCATGAGCCTCTTCTTCCAAAAGTACCATATCAACCGCAGTTCGCAGATAGTGGTAATCAAAGTATTTACCAGGCATAAGCTTGTTTTGGTCTACCGACAAAGCATCACTTTCATCGATTTGTCGGAATGCACCTTCTGTTTGGGTACCTGAAAGGTTCGCTTCGCAATGGTCACGATGTTTTGTTATACATACGTATTTCGGCTTGTCTTCTATAGCTGTAAAAAGATTAAGTGCATTAGACAAGGAATCATTATTGTTGCCAAAGTTAACCACGCACAGGTCGTTACATGCATTGAGAAAGTTAGAAAGATCTGTCAAGACATTATTATCAGCATCATCACCAAGACCTCGATCGCATGTCTGCCTAAGCATTGCGATAGCTCCTTTTGCCGCTGTCATTTTGGAGGTGTCACTATCTATTCTGCTTACAATATTGAATAGCATTTGCTGTAATTTCCATTTGATATAATTGGCAAATCGATGAGTATCGTTTCTTTTATCAGTATTGAAAATGCTATAAAACTTATAACTCTCTTGAAGGACTCTGTCCCAGAACGGTTTTTGAGTTCGTTCCGATGCCATTAAAAATGACAACCACTCATCAAGGTTCATCAAATAATAAGGTAATATGAACCGTTTATGTACACCATTCTCCTCACATATATTAGGCTTATAGAAAATAGATTCTATCTCGTTATTCAAATGTGCCTCTACTCCCAAAGCCATAGGATATTCACCATTTGCATCGAATATGATTGTTTTGGCTCCTATAGCTTCATTTTCATGCTTGCGATATACTTCATGCAAAATATGAGCTATTGTATTAGACTTGCCGCTACCACTATTCCCAAGTACGGCTGAATGTATATTGAAGAAACGGTTGATATCAAGTTCTATAGAGTAATTAATCAAACTTTTACTTGTCCCAATGAAAATTGTTGAATGTACGCCTTCAATGTCATATCCTTCATTACAAGACAATATTGAATCCAAATCATTAAAAGTCACGATTTCCACGTCACTATACAAAGAAGGGAAAATACCCACACCCATACAGAACTTTTCGTGCATTAATGTTCCTATTGGCTTAATGATAATCTCTCTTGAACTGTCGAGATTATATGTACTATATACTTGATTTTCCTTGCCTACCCAATCAACTATTGATACCACCTCACACAAAATATACTCTCCTGAAGAGTTTATTGTCTTCAAGTAACTACCAATATTGCCAAAATAGTATACTTTTCCATCAATATTGACAGTAGAGTTTCTTGTAGTGTGAAACAAGCGAACTCTAAACTTGTCATATTCCACTGATATTATTTTACCTATTTTCATCTTTTGTTTCAATCTTTAAGCTTTCGACGAATCGGTTAAGTACATTTTCTTCTTTTTGGAATGTGTCAAGATTTGGCAAGAGATTATTAACTATATAATCAAAGTAATTAATTGTTCCCTTTTTATCCTTTTTGTCTTCGTCATTATACTCTATCCCACTAATTGTAAAGATGCGCTTATCGTCAATAAAGAAGATTGGCTTAGTTTTCTTTTCCTCGATTTTTGGTTTGGAGCCAAAGATCACCACATTTATAGTTGAATTAGTAGCCAAGGCCCTATATATTATATCGTTTACATGCCTGTCACTGAAACTATATCCTATAACAAATAGGACAGAATGTGGTTCTAGTAATTTGTTTTGGAACTCGCGAAAGAGGTCAACATATGGGCTGCCCAAGCTTTTGTCCTGCTTTGTTGGGGTGGGATATATTAGAACAGAGCCATTGGGGGTTGTTTCAGAAGGAACAACTTCCTCAATCTCGAAATAATTATTAGTTTGATTATGCGATTCACGCCAATTGACAGAACCATGAATTTTATAAAGATATACCATATTTTCAACAGGTTCATATTTGTCAATACTAGTGTCCATTCGTTTAGACCATGTATAGTTGAAAATAGCAGGATTAAAGTACTTGTGAAGTCCTCCGCTAAAACCATTAATGTAATGAATATTTAATGCGTCAAGAGCTGTTTCACTGAACAAATCGTTATTTGTCGTAAACACTCGAATTCTGGAATTATCCTTAGTCCTAAGAGCCAACTTTTGATAGAAAGTTTTATAGTATCCTAAGACCTTATT
The DNA here is from genome assembly GCA_017483185.1 of Prevotella sp. Taxonomy (GTDB): domain Bacteria; phylum Bacteroidota; class Bacteroidia; order Bacteroidales; family Bacteroidaceae; genus Prevotella. The sequence continues at coordinate 15,825 of JAFULM010000014.1, forward strand.
GTGATTATCTTTATCGAACCCAATATTGATACTGTTAAAAATATGCTTTTCAACTTTATCTATCATGGCTTCATAAAGTTTCAACCAAGATTCTATGTTCTCTTGTTGCTCCTTGACCGTGATCTCTATCCCCTGATAATGTGTTCTTGCGGCATACATTACTGTCAGACATTTCTCTAAATTGCTTTCACATTTTGCAGCGATACTTTTGAACTCTGTTTCCATTTCTTTCTCTTCGGCGGTGAAGGACAACGAAGTATAAAGTTCCGACATTGTAGGAATTGCTCCACTACTTGTGCCGGACCCAAAAAGAAAATTGACATTTTTCAAATTAAACAACTCTCGGATCTTGTCCTTAAGTAAAGAAAGCTGTTCTTCAAAATTAGAACCCGATTGAAAATAATCAGAAGTGCCTTGGGTCATAACCAAGTCACCAAATTTATGTTTATTATCTGTCATAATCACTTGTCAATATGAGGTTGTTAATTCAAATTTGTCTTTATATTCTATCAAAGAATCCCTCGTATTCTTCGTCGATAATCTTCCATTCTCCCATTTTTCGCCCACCTATACGAGCTATCTTTCCTAATTCTTGAAGACGTCTCAGGTATTTCTGAACCTGGCGAGGTGAAAGATCCATGCTCTCGCTCATTTGTATAGCGCTGATATGAGGATTTTGAGAAATCAACTTGTATATCTGGCGACTTGCTTTTACGAACTCTTTTGCGAACTTGGACGGTCCTTTTACGAACTCTTTTACGACCACTTCGCCATTGCCTTTTACGAACTCTTGTATTAAGGGAATGTTGTCTGGCGTGAGTTCTTCCATTATCTCACCCTTATAATTCAAGTTCCATAGAGTCACGTGAAATTCAGAAGCATTGGAGGTGAATGCTGGTACATGGTAGTCTGAAAGATGCTCATAAAGCCTATATGTGTTTATGATCTTCTTCATTCCACTGCCTCGTCTCTCCATAAGTCCCAATCTACTGAAGAAATCAGCCAGCAAGGGATTCCTTCTTTTGGATGGCACTGTAAGTGGGTTTAACTGCTGGATAAGCCTGCCGTCCATCATTCCTCCAGGTGAGTATATTTCTAAACGGTCGTCATACATATCTATGTGTATCTCACTTCCCATCTGCATATAATCCCTATGGATAATGGCATTTGCTATCGCTTCTGTTACGGCACGTTCTGGATAATCAGGCAGTTCCTCACGATAGTCATTCTCTTTCCACCATTTCTTCCGGGAATTGTTCCTGACAAAAGAAACGGCATCCTGTAACTGGCTTATCACGCAACCTTCTAATTCCACATCATCAATCGCTTCACCTAAGCCGCTTGTCATATCAAGACCATTCCAGCGTGTGCAAAATATACGTGACTGCCGAACAGGAGATTCATCAGCCAATAATGCACCAGCATTTGTCAACATACCATTTTCATCAATGATTCCCCACGAAACGAACTCATTGTCTTCAAACGAACGCTGTAGCCTTTTGTAGTGGACAGACTTGAGTTTGGAGAATGCCATATCCTCAAATCTATAATTGGAAGGCAAACTGTCATATGTGCGCCCGGAACCTTTCAACACAAGTGTTTTCAGTTGAGTGCGGTCTGCTGTAACAGACTCATTGCCTATGCGTACAAAGGCGATGCGCTGTTTGTCGCCAATGTAATAATATGGCGTTTCCTGTCCGGGATATACATGCAATAATACAAGGGTTTTACCTTCTGCTTCCTTTAGTTCAAGATTGACTGCAGGAACTGGATCCATTTTACTCTTAATCTCCTCACTTATTCTCTCTGCATCGCCTTTTGCGTCAGCGAGTCCGACTATATGGTCATCATCACTGACACCAAATATCAACGTGCCGCCCTCGCCATTAGCAAAAGCCGATACACTCTTGAGCCAACTTTTAGGGCGTTTGACCTCAAGCATCTGTTTCTTGTCATAGGTTGTAGCTTCACCTATGAGTTTCTGTATATCTGTATTCATGCGTCATTGTTTTCTTTTATTAAACTCTTTATGGATAACAAGTGTGGTGAGTAACTATCACCACTCTTGGTAATGGGAGTGAAATCCAATTCGCCAAATGCAGGGATTGCATTCAGTTCTGCATTATAGACAAGATAGATGGATGCTCCTTTCTTTGTCGTCACCATATCTGTCATCTCATTTGCGGAAATCAGCCTCGGCCCTTTCCCATCAACGAAGAAGGCAGCATATTTGTTGCTTTTGTTGTGGATAATGAGATATTTGGCAGTGGTAAAACCTTCAACCAATTGCAATGTAGCTCCATTCATATTCAGTGCTATGCCAAGTTTGCCAGTCTGCTTCATTTTTGCCACAGCATTGTCGAAATGTATTCCCTCTTTAGTTACACATAGAGCCAATTCTTGATCTTTTGGCTTTACTGCTACATTGGCAGCAATGGCAGGCAGCACTTCGTCCGGATTCTGCCCTAAACTACAAGGTTCCACATAGAAGAACTCGGACAATGCCGCCTTAATATCTTCATTGTCACCTTCTGGATCTTTATTATCCAATGCAAGCGAATAAGTCTTTTCGTCTGCGAATGGAGTATAAATCTTGCCAACAACGTTCTTGAAGTTTCGCCTGATATATTCTTCTCCATCGACTCCCGGACGGGCACGCATGGCATAGAAGTCATAATCCTTTTGCAGCCATTCTTGTATTTCTTTGCGGAACTTGTCCCTAATGTCATTCTTCCATCTGGCTTTCTGTGATATGTTGTCACGCGCATAGAGTGACAACACAAATAAGAAGTTCACATCATAGTGGAACAACAGAAGAGTGTCACGGTCGAACAGGCGGTTTTTGAATTGCTCCTTCTTGTGCTTGTTCTTCTTGCGGTCTGTTTTCTCAATCCCATCATTGGAATAGTCAAACGCCATATCCATCTTCGCACTTATGAAGAAGTTAGGTATGATATTGTAGCCTTCTGTCACATCATCACGCAGGCGTACACCAGACTTCGTCTCTCCACCCACATTGAAGATGTCCAGATTCCATTGGATTACGTTGCGGGCGTATGTATATTGCTTGTAAATGGATTCTGTGGTCAGTTCATGACCAATCTTATAATACTTGCTGTCACCAATGTAGTATGTCTGCTTTGCTTCGCCGTCAATCAGACTTGGCGCAGAGAAAAGATGGTCAACGATTTTCCCGTCCTCCTGTTTCTTTTCCATACCGTCTGGAAGAGGTTTGTCGCCAATCAGTTCGTCAATGATTGCTTCAAAGACAATATAGAAATTCTTGACCAGCAAGTATTCTTTCTGCTCTGTGTTGATGAACACCTGCCGTGACTCGTCAAAGAAAGCATAACAAAGTTGCCATAGCTCCAAAGCCTTGTCTGAGAAATACTTGTACTTGATTTGCAGCAACCTTGTCTTGCCATAACCTTTCAGATAGGTTGCAAACTGTTTACCCTTGACAAGTTCAAACTGGCAGCTTATTTCCTTGGAGAATCCGTAGGTGTCACCGATATAATTCAATATGGAGAAGAAGATGACAAGCAGTTCCTCATCGAAGTTTATTTTCCGTTTCTTGTTTACGGGGTTCAGATAGATGGGGCGGTTTCGCTGCACAATGGCTGTTGTCGTGCCGATGGTGCGCGTCCAGTTTATCTTATTGAAGCCGGAATGAAGATTTTTCAGTATAAAAAAGAAAAAGTTCTGGTTCTCGCGATTAAACTGTATCAAAGACAACAAGATGTCAAGATAGGTATTGCTCAGCCTGCGCTGTCCTTTGCCCACTTGCGCTATTTGGGCATGATAAATGATGGAACTGTCGGTTTGTTTGTCGTTCTTGTAAACCACGATTGCCCGATAAATCCATACCGCAAATTTATAGATGAAATCCCGCTCCCTTTGAGAAAGCGGATTCTTTTTGTCAAGGTTTGCAATGTCCTCTGGCTTGTACTTGCCGAAAACCAAATCCGGACTGTAAGCAGCGTCTGCGCCTCCCTGTAGTAATACTTTAGGAAGAATAAATACGCAGTCCTTCAATAGGCTGTTGTAATAATAGCCTACATAATGTATTGACACCTTGCCCTCTATGTTGGTCAAGGGGTCAATGCCGTGGAGGATGTCCTTCACGGCAGCCACTTCGTATTGATATTCTTCAATGAGGATGCGCATTAGTTAACCCTTTCAATACTTATATCCAACTTTTGTTTTACGTTCTGTATGAACTTCTTGAATAAGGCTTCTGTCCAGCCCATAATCAACCAGACAATAGAGTTTCCCCATTCAATTTTGACACGCCTTTTATTTGCAAATGGCTGATTGTCATTGGGTGATGGTTGCCATGTGGGGACTAATAGATTATTCCTTTCGGCAATACCATTCCAAAGTTGAATCATTTCATCAACTGAAATGTTCTCGTTCTGCTTTGCATAATTTTCAATTATGTATCGAACTGCATTTGGGGTGGAAAATTGTTCAGAACTCCCATTAATAGAATATTTGGGTATTGTCTTACCATTGGAATTTTCAGACTCATCGTCAACCTCTTCTGAGTATTCTTCTATTGGCATCATCCCAAGGTTTTCAAGGAACATCTTAATCTTCCCCTCATTCACATTACCATTTGCCATATAGAATTTGTCAAACGAGAGTTTAGTATTCTCATTATCTTCATTGTCGTCAAATATTTTGTCGTCAAATCCGAAATCCTTGAACACATCGTTCCATAGGTAGAAGATAACTTTACAAACGAATGTTTCTGCACTGATGATATTGTCCTTAGCCTTGCAGAAGAAAAAGCCCAATTGCTTGTCTTCCGAATTGGTCGTGTCAAAAACATGCTTATTGATAGTTCTGACAAAAGTCCACCAATCGTATAAGCCACCATCAACATCTATCATCCAATTCAATTCTTTTCCATTGTCATTTCCCTTGGAAATAGGCACATACTTCCAATCCCAACGGCGTTTAAAAGCACTGTCTATTGGGAACAGACTCTGGTCGGAGGTATTCATCGTAGCGCGGATATAGAGGTTACTTGGCAAAAGCAGTTCCTTTCCCGTCTTTATATTAGGGTAATCTGCTATCTCCACATCCTCGAATGCTTTGCTCAAATGCTTCTGTAAATCCCGATCAGCTCTTATGGCATACTCAGAATAGCCATCATCACCTCTGTCCAAAAGCTGGAACAAATCACCGAATACCTGAGCACAGTTGCCACGGTTGATTTCCTCGATTATCAAGAACTCAGGCTCATCTCTGTTCTTCCATGCATCAATGTAAGCTTGCAAGAAAGCCTGTTCTACAAACTCGTAGGTGATAATCTGTTCCATGACAGGCACTCCATCTCTTGTCATAGGTTTGTTGTAGATGTCATATCTTTGCACACTCTCTGTGGTAGGCTTGTATGCCCCAACAAATGTGAAATAGTCGCTGTCGGGATGGAAGGTCGTCCTTACCACTCTGTCTCGCCCTTCCCATGCTTCTGTTTCCTTTTTCACGGCATGGGACTTACCTGTGCCTGGTGCACCGTAAAAGATTTGTTGAAAGGGGGTATTGATACATTTTAATGCCGTTTGCATATGATTTATATCTCCGGAAAAATCATCTTCAAGAAGCATTTTTGCCATGGTGACAAGAGACGCTGCATAACCATATTCAAATTTGTCTATTCTACTTTTCCCTACTAAAGCCTCTCTTACATCATTCGCTACTGCATCAGGATGTTGGCTGACGTATTTTGTGAATTCATCCAAAAGTGCTTTTGATATTGTACGAATCCCCTTTGCTCCTTTACTGGCATTCTCCACCTGATAGCACAATCTATCTTCGTCCACAATAACAATGTTACCGAGTGGAGAGACATCACCTATTTTTAACTTTCTCATATAATTCCTTCTTTATTCTCTGTGACTGTCAGGAAAACTTCCTGGATATTTTTTATGATAGTTATTAATAATGTATTCTAATTCCGAATCCGTATATTTAAATGGAGACGTAGAATAGAAATGACATCCTCTTTCTTCCAATGCTTTCTTGGCAAATTCATAAGAAACATCATATTTAGATGAATGTATGACTTTTTGCAAAGAATCTTCGCCGTACATACGATATTTGCTCATTTCCCGTATTTTCTCTGCCATTGGGTCATAAGGCGACAGTAGCTTTCCTTCATCAAAATAATCATAACATTTTTTTGATGCTTGCGGATTTTGCCAAAAGAAAAATCTAATAGGACAGATTGCATTAAAATCTTCTCCTTTTCGCAGTTCCGCTCCGTAGGCACGTTGTTCACCAGGACGTGCCAAAGCCTCCATACCTATGGGAAGTATATAGTCTTTACGATTTCTGTCAAAATTAGAAAGGAGTCCACCTGTTGGCATAAAATATATGACACCTTTTGTGATAGACCATGGGATTGGAATATAGCAATTAGTAATTAGATCATAATATGTTGTTGCAAAAAATGCGGCGACCCCGAAACTGTTGGTTAGATCCATAATGTTTGTGTCAATTCCATAGTGCTGTGCTAATCCTGTATAATTTACAACTAAACCATTGTCTTTTAAATCTTTAATTTCCGGATTTTTATCTAAAATCGTTTTGAAATCCTCAAACTTAATGTCTCTTTCTATCAAATCTAATTCAGACATTTCTTTCCTGTATAACGAAGGATAAGAAGGGGAATGAAAAAGATTTTGTCCACGAAATAACGGAGACATTGGCATAGGTGCTGCAACCAATCGGTTTGCCTCCAATTGCATGATTTCAAAATTAGGCGCTGCATACCAACCAAAACTCCATCCGCTTTTTATGTGAAGATAGTCATATACGTCAAAAATATCGCGGAAAACATATTTCCCAGAACGGATATCTTCATTAGAAACATTTGACCAGCGTTCCATTTCTATTCTATCTCATAATTAAAATCTGCCTCTATGAGGTCTTTAATATCTACCTTGAGCAATTTGGCAATCTCAACGAATTGCATCATAGATGGTTGAATCTTATTTGTTTTCCATCGTGAAACTGTCATATCAGTAACGCCCATTTGTTCCGCCAACCATCGGTTGGTTATTTCTTTTTCAGCTAAAACGACACGTAGTCGATTAGAGCAATCTTTCTTTTCCATGCCACAAGTTATGTATTATCGTGTGCAAATATAAACATAAAATGATAAATATCAAAATTATTTGATAAATATTTCACTTTTAAGTATCTAATTTTTCGAAATTTCTCACAAAATAACTATTTGAGCAGTGTTTTCTATCCCATTATCGTTTACGTATCGGCTTTTTCCTTTCGCCCCACGGCATATCCGATGTTGAACCACCGCCACCAGTTTCTACTTGTGGTTGAGCAGAACCGCCTGTAGCCAATTCAATGGCAGCACTGAGTAGATTGGCTTGTATCTCGTTGACTTGCTCAGCGGCACTGAAACAGGCATTGACAAATTCGTGGTCTGTCAGTTCTCCATTGCTGAAAGCGTGCAATCGCTTGTCGCTGTCGCTAAGATAGGTGACAGCGGTATGCTCAATCTCCTTAACCTTGGTCCAGATTTTCAGGGTAATGGTATAGGGGTTGTTGCCAAGGAAACGATGACCTATGAGTTCCGCTCCCGATGAAAGCCGGTACCGTTGCGGATTAGCCTTGCGGTCAAGCTCGTCAATCCTGCTCTTCTGTCTTTCAATGACAGCATCCTTCTCGACAGCCTTTTGCTCTGCGTTCTCCGCACGCCTGATGGCAACATCGATTTCCTTCTGATAGCCATTCCTCAGTTTGGCTATTTCAGACTCATGCCTCTGCTTCAAGGTAGCTTTCTCCGCCTCCAGTTTCGCAATCTTAGCCTGGTGTCTTGCCAGTTCCTCGTCTTTTGATGCCAGTTCTTTCCTTGCCTTGGCAAGGTCGCCTTTACCAAACAGGGCGAGTATTGTGCTTTTGCCCTCCTTTGCCTTTTCCACCTCTTCCTGCAACTTAGCGATATTCTCTTCATACTGTCGCATCTGCTGCTTATAGTGGGTGGATGTGGCAATATGTCTGGCAGTAGAACCGACAATGCCACGCTTCAGACCGAACTCACTCATGGCAGCAGCGTATGTGTTCTGATATTCATGAAGCCTAGCACGTTTGAGTACGTCATCTGCTGACAGCCGTGGTCCGGACTTTGTGTTGTACTTCCGCTCTCCCTCCCGTTCACGGCGTTGCCTTTCGGCAGTAACGATTGGAACTATGGTCGCATGCAGATGGGGAGTCTTCTCGTCCATGTGCAACACACATGAGACAACATTTTCCTTGCCGAAGGTCACATACAGCCATCTGAGGTTAGCTTCCATCCACTTGTCCAGTCTGCCTTCTTCCTGCATCTTCATCATCTGCTCGTGCGTCCCCGTCAGGATGATTCGGATAGCCTTGCACTGGTTCTTCGCCACCTTGCGTGACAGTCCTGCATGGTCTATGCGGTACTGTATGGCTTCAGTCCTGTTCCTTACTCCATCAGGGAATGATACCAGTTCCCTGTTCTGATGCGTGCGGCTACTGTCGGCATTGTCCGGCACATAAGTCTTGCCCAGGGCATCCTTTCTCTCGATGTGGCACGACATTCCACTGTCGCTGCCACTGCCACGCTGAAGGTGGCATACTGCATATTGTTCTTTCATCTTTCCAATTGTTTTTGTTGGTGATACATTGTTGTCCGTAGGGTTTATAAAATGCCGTCTTGCCTTCACGGATACCGCTGGTTATCCGCTTATGGGGCTTTTTCGCTCCGCCACTCGCAGAGGGAAGGAGATGAAAATGCCCTAATAAGCTACGGCATTTTATAAAATCCCTTTCTTCAAGACAGCAAGCTGTCCCGTTACGGCTCCTCCACGAGTTCCAGGTCAAGTTCGTCTATGAGCGTCTGTAATGCAGGATTGCGGTCTATCATCTTCTGCAAAATCATACGTGGGGTGTCCTCCATCAGAAGGAAGTCAGCTATGTCAAGTCCCTGATTGCGCTGTTCATTTGTCGCCATTGTCTCCAACACGTCATTGACTGATATGGAACGGCAGACCTTTCTCAACATTGGCAGTTTACCCTGCCACTCCTGCGTGGCACCGAGGTCGGGCATCAGCATCACGTCCCTGCCTGCCAAGACATAGATGGCCCGCTCGTTGAAGCAACCGTTCTTGCCTCCTGTGGCTATCCACAGCACATCGGGCATGAAGTGCGAGGCAATGACAGCCGTCTTCTCACTCTCCACCACAAAGACCTGCTTGTCTGGATATAAGGGAAGAAGATGCTCGCCAAAGAAACATTGGCGGAGGTTAAAATCTTTCTGCCTCATTTCCGTATGCACCCAACAGATGTGCGGCTGTGGATGCTTCACCCTTTTGCCTGTAGTAGCATCATAAAGCATGATCTTTCCAGTGCGGACACAACCGCTGCAATCCACCTGCCAGAATACGGCAGCACCTCCCCATTTCCTTGACGTGCCTATCCGGTAAAGGCGGCTCAACCTGTCGCTCTCTTCCTTTCCCATGCATCTGGCAAGGAATGTGTACAAAGGGTTAATGTCATAGTGTGACAACGTCTGCTCCATGATGACATTGTCTATGAATGACGGTTGTGGTTCTTGTTGAGGAGCAGGAGATATTTGTATCGTGCCTTGTTTTTCTTTCATCATGGTGTTGAGAATTTCCGGATTTTCTTGAAAATGGTCTCTTGGCGTAAAGTGATAGCCACAACTTTGTTCATGGTCACACCTGCCGACATAGTCGGGAAATGTAATTTCCTTTTTACTGTCAACATAGCGTGTAAAACAGGCTTTGCAGCCACATTTGGGACACTGCTTTTTACACCCGGTATGGTATTTCTCCAAATGAAATCTATATTGTTCCATATTCGTTTCTGAAATTAGATTACGGCGATTTCAGTTTTCAGTTCTTTCAGTTTTGCAGAAACCGTGAATGTATGGCACAGACATCCTTGTATCCTTATTCTGAAAAACTGAAGAAACTGAAATGTGAAACAGGGGCTTATTCATTGCAGCTTGGACTTAGATTCCCCTCAATACTGCCCTTTGTAAATTCATCAAAGACCGTCTTACGGTATTCCCCTTGCCGGATTTTATGGACAAGACGGTTTTTGAGAAGTTCTTTGAGGTAGTTCATCACCGTGCGGTCGGTCACCTTTAGCTGCTTCCCTGCGGCAAGAGCCTCCGCGGTAGTGAATGAATCGTTCAGCATCGAGAGCAGTTCCCTTGACGGTTCGTCACAGGCATCGTTGGCGACATACTCCCTTATCCTGCAATAGGAATCCTCGAAATAATCCATCAACCTTATAGCTCCATGCATAGCCTGTTTAGTCACGAACTGGAGATGGCTCTCGCCACACGCATAGCGCAACACCTGTAGGATAAGTGCGATGCGTGCCACATGGACAGGGGCTTTCATCGGGCGGGACTCTATCATGTTGTCATCCTCTATGGCATTTGTCCGCTGTATGGTGGCATTGTGACTTGTGATGAACTCATCCCTGGCTTCTTCCTCCATGTCTATAAGGTGAAATTTCTGTTTCTTCCCGTCCTCACCAGTCTCATAGTCAAGGGCAAGAACCTTTCTGATGATACTCTGCCATGCCTCCATGCCGGAAGCGGAACGATGGTGTGTAGAGTTGTCTTCTTCCTTCGTCCAAAGTGTCAGCTGCTGTACCTTGGGAAGCGTGAACAGAATACGGTCAAGCAGTCCGTTCTCCTCATACCCCTTCTTCATCAGTTCTCCCATACGCTTCGTCTGTGTTGTTCCTATCATATTGATGCAGGGGTGTTCGATATGGAGCGGTATGGGATTGTTCACACGTACCACATCCAGTGCGCCTCCGCTCCATGCCGTCAGCAGCTGCTCTATCAGCTGTCCGTTGTTGTAGCGGTTGGCCGAATTGAACATCCCCATTATCTCATCCACCAGTATGGTGACACCACGAGGGGAATTATAATGAGAGAGAAGCAGGGCCTCCGGTGTGAAGTCAGATACAAGAGTGCGTGAGAGGACGGGCTTCTCCATGTCGCATCCTCCCTTTGTCTCTTTAGCCGCATTCTGATATGCGGACATGTCCGCCTTGAATTTCCCCATCTTCGCATTGTCGTTCCTGCGTATGGGACGGAATGCCGCTTCAAGAGGCGGTGTCTTGCCCAGTCCCGGTCTCCCCACCATGATGATGTAGAGTGCGGCATTGGTTATCCATTGCCCTTTCACCCTCACATAGTAGGTTCCGCCCAATGCGGAGGAAGCTGCCGAGAGCATGGCTGGAGCGAGATACTCCACCTTGAAGTTCTCGTACCTCACCATATCAAGGATGATGGTCTGCACCCTCTCAGGGAAGGCGTCTAAAGGAAATCCAGTGTCCTTAATACCTTGCACATCGGACATGACTCTATTACAGATTGTTTGCGCGATACTCATACTAAGGGCTCCTTTCTCTTGCAATAGTTGGTCACACTGTCACCCCGTCCTCCTGTCTGTACACGGCGCACATCGCTCTTTGCATACATGTTCTTGTTGCCGACCTTGACAGGGATAAGGTAGCCACGTTTTGCCCACAGGTTGAGTGTGCCGTCACATACGTTGAGGAGTTCCTTCACCTCACGTGTGTTATAATAGGTTTCCTCTTGTGGAACCTTACTCTCAATCTCTTGTCTGTATGCCATGATTGCCCGTTCGGCGATTCCCTCACCGAACATCTTGAGGTCGGCAGCAGTGACTTCTATCCTGACATTCGCACCCTGCTCGACCAAGGATTGTAAATTTATAGCCATACTATAATATTTATGAATCTGATACTATGACCATCACCTGAAATCCCTGACACCTCCCTTCCGATGGCACATGAAAAAGAGGCACCGCCAAACCTCGGGAAAGATTTGACGGTGCAAAATTACGCTGATTTTGTAAGTGGTTGAAATAAAGTGTTTTGTCTTATTTGTCATGACAAAAATGACAATTTATGACAAGGGAGAATTGCAATAAAATAGCGATTTCGCTTTGAATTTGCGCAAAATAAAATGCAGACTTAGTTACTTTGAATTGATAAAAAGTAACCAAGTCTGTATCAAAAAGTGTCTAAGTAAGCAAGTTCGGTCAGTGCTGCATACGACCGTATTCTGTCCAATATGGTCTTAATGTATCTTGAAGCCAACGCACCACCTCTGGAAATGACAGGGCACTATTGATAGCAGCCTTTCTCAGGAAAGTTGTCCATCTAACCTGCATCTGAGGATGGTTTGGGAAGTCTTCTCTGAAAAACATTGTGTCAGCATTATAGGGTGTGTGACGATTCTCAAAGGTGCGGTTGATGGCATCCTGCAAAATGGAGGCGTCGTATTGGAATGATGTGAGCAGGTGGTGGATGTCATAGTAGTCTTTCATACGGCTGCTTTGGTCAGCCAAATCTATGATAGCATGCATCTTCTCTGCAATTACGGTTTCTGTGGAGTAAGCAAGGATGCTTGCTTCGGGCAGTCCCTCCAACAACAGAGGGTAATCTAATGAAACAGGATGCGGTGTCACTACATCGCCAAATCCTACGTCCATCGTGAGCACTTGCGCGATTGTGTCCATTGTTACGGGAATGCTCAGACGGACACCATGGTAATCCTTGAACTCTGTGATGTTCTGGGTGACAATCTTGTCGCAGGCAAACTGTACACCATCCTCTTTGCAATCAACCGCACATATCTCGCGGAACGCCTCGGCTATGCGCTCTCCATCATTGCTGATGTGAGTGCCAAGAAAGTCTATGTCCAATGTGGGACGGGCGGCAAACCTCTCGTAGGCGTACATCAGCGCACCGCCTTTCAGATAGAAGTTATTACGATAACGTGTCTGGGAAATACGGTACAGCAGACGCTCCTGAAAGTATCTGGTCAGGATGGTCTGATAGAACACTTCCTCCTGCTTGGCTACATTGAGTAGCCTTGCCCTGATGGATTTCCCATAGTTTTTGATTTCACTCATAGCTTTAGTGCAATATACTGTTCAAGGATTCTTCTTACTCTCAGTTTGTCGGCATAGTCAAAAAGCAGGGAAAGGTTTCTGCCAGGTAGTGCCAGATAGCTGTTTACCACTTCGGCACAAATGTCCATACCGACCTTGTTGCGGTATTTCACGGTATCACATACGCATCGTTCCTTATTGTATATATGGATGCGATAGCCGCTGACTATCTGTTCTTCGATACCTATGTCAAACATCGTGTCAGTGATGTGGTGCAGTTCGATTTTGGGGAAGACAGGGAGCGTGACTTTCCTGCCTCTCTTCACGGCAATGTGGTAGGCTTGTGGCAGCGAGGTGGTAAGTCCATGCACATTCCATGCGGAGAAAAGGCATAGCACTCCACCCGGAACAATGGCTTCCACATCAATCATAGTGTCGGCCAACTGTTCGGCAGTGGCATACACCCCGCGCTTAATGCGTACAGTATCACCATCACGCACGCTGTCCAGCAGTTTGTAGTATGCTGCCCTTCCTTCTTCTTTTACCATTCCTGAGGAGGTAAAACTGTTGCTGTATCTCTTGCCTTCCATGCCTTTATACTTTATTTTGTGTACAAAGTTACTACATTTATTTCTAATTGTAGTCTGATTGTTCAGAAATATACTAATTAGCCATGAAAAATTAACATATATTTGACAGTTTGGCACCTCCAAATGGCTTTGTATCAGATAATCTTACCTATGTCGTTCCGAAGTTGTTCGAGTATCTTTTGGTTCGCATCGCTTTCAATGTACCGACACAATTGCTTCTTGTTATCCTTCTCCAACAGCTGTGTTTCTGTTCCAGCCAGTTTCCCCACTGCCTGTCTGAGGGAGTGCTCGCTAAGGAGTTCACTGACATCGGAGAACTGTCTTGTCATGGCAGTGGCATATTCCACTCCATTGAGAAGAGGCAGTCGGAGTGGCATTTCCTTCAGTACGAAATATGGCAGAGCCTGCAGCATGGCAGACTGATGGGTTGTGACGTAACTACGGATGTAGGATATGACAGCCTCACCGCTGTCTGCTGGCAGATAGTCTATAAGAGGACATGCCTTGGACTTCTTCCGTCCAGGAGTTAAATGTTGTACATTCTCCGTTGCCGCTTCCGGCAGTGGGGCTGCTTCCGTTCCAGAATCAATGTCTTTCACCGCATCCCGCAAAGCCCATTCGCCTGTTGCAGCATCTTTATTGGCTTTCTCCATAGCGAAATAGCTTTCCCAGTCTTCCTTTGTCCGATAACCGCCCTTGATGCTGACGGCAATGACACTTCTTGAAGCCAAAGAGCATTTAATCCTGTCGATACGCTCTATATGGGGATTTGCCATCTGTTTCTCCAACATTGCCATCATGCTTTCAAAACTTTTTCCGTAAAACAGCCAACTCAACAAAAGAGGAGCGGAGAGCCTGACTTTCATATTTGGCTTCATGCCAATCATACGTCTGGCTATGTTCATCCATCTGCACTTTTTTTCTGTGTCGGGAACAGGCTCGGAAAACATTTCGTCAATCTTCTGTGGAAGGTTCTCTTTGGAGACCAGTATAAAAATGGAGTCAAAAGTCTCATCTCCATCATCGCCCCACGACAGCTCCCATTCCCTTGCGATATGCCGCATCTGACCGCTGACAGCCTTGAATATCTGATAATAGAAGGTCTCGTCACAGTTTGTCATGACACGGGCAAACTCGTTATACTCTTCCCTATGTTCGTTCTTCCATTTGAGGATTCCGGCTTTGAAAGCCTCAAACTTTTCAGTCTTTTCTTTGTCCTTCATCATATGTCAGTCGAGCAGGTTTACAAGTTCTTTCTTCATTTCATCGTCTATCTTGCGGTAGCGGGCAAAGGCACGGCTTCCCTCGGAGTGTCCCGACATCGATGCTATCAGATTAGGGTCCTTCACCTGCTTGTAGAGGTTGCCTATGAAAGTCTTGCGTGCCGTATGGCTTGTGGCAACCTCCCAAAGCGGACGTGCCTCGTCCTGTCTGGTTTTGGGATTCAGTGTGCGCACCATACGGTCTATGCCCACGTGTTTGAGGATGCGCTTTATCATCTTGTTGTACATGGTCTGCGTGAAGTGTGGCAGCAGGGCATCATCAAGGTCGGTGTATCGTGCAAGGATGTCCTTAGCTTTTTGGTTGAGAGGTACACGCACGGTGCTGGCATGCTCGTGCTTGGTCTTCTGGGGAATATACTCAATGCACCCATCCACAAGGTTTGCCTTGGTCAGCGAGTTAAGGTCACTCACTCGGCATCCTATCAGACACTGGAACATGAACACGTCACGATATACGGCATAGCACGGGTCAAGTGCGCTAAGGTCAGCATAATACACCTTGTCACGCTCCTCCATGTTCAGGAAGAACGGGTCGCCGTACATTGGCTGGGCTATCTGGTACAGGTCAAAGGGATTGTTCTTGGTCATGCCCTTCTTGATGCACCATTTGATGACGGTGCGGATTCTGTAGAAGCAGCCTGTGATGCTGTTTTCGGAACGTTCCTGTTTGTACTTGCTCTCGGGAATGTCCATGTAGAAAAGAGGGAACTGCTCGCCATAGATATGCTCCTCTTGCATCCATCGCTTCAAGTCACGCAGGTCATCCGCGGTTATCGTGTCAACGTTGAGCTGGAATCCACGGCGGTGCATTACTTCCCTTTGGAAGCGCTCGTACCTGCCAATCTTGTCTATGTTGGCAAGATGATGCTTGCGGCTGTCCGATGCCAGTATGGTCTCGTCAACATAGTGCTGTATCTGTGTCACCAAGCGGTACTCGTCGCTCTTGCTCCCTGCATGGGAGTTGATACCGGGATGGTGGTATTCCTCAATCAAGGCTTGCAGCCACTTGCCGTCCACCCCTCGGTGGTATTCCCTGGCAATGAGGCGTGTGATGTTCTGAATCTCCTCGTCAAATTTCATGCGCTTCTCGTCAGAGACGAGTGCAACGCGGGATTTGTAGCCCTGTTTCTCCGCACTCCAGTGGTTAGGGCTGATGGAGAGCTCGCTTGCCGCCTTGATATCTACGCCTCCCTTGTCACGCAGGCGGAAATACACCCTTGCGAGGTCGGTGACATTGTTCTTCGATGCGGTCTTCCTTATAAATGCGGTCACTTTCATAGTCTATATGCTTGTTTAGTTAATCATATCAACGAGTTTGTGCTTCATGTCATCGTCAATGTTGCGGTATCGGGCAAAGGCACGGCTTCCCTCCACATGCCCGGACATGGACGCAATCAGATTTGGATCGGGTACCTGCTTGTAGAGGTTGCCGACAAAAGTCTTCCGTGCCGTATGGCTCGATGCCACCTCATATAAGGGCTTCTGCACGGTCTTGTAGCCGTGGGTGTCAAGAACCGTCACCATCCTGTCAATCCCGCAATGCTTCAGCAGTACCCTTATACCGCTATTATAGGTATAGACGGGTTTGAACGGAAACAGTTTGTCCGTATCAGAGTTCTCATATTTGGAAAGTATTCTTAGCGCTTTCTCATGCAAGGGTACTCTTACTGTCTTTGCCTCGCATTTCTTTGTCTTCTGTGGCATATACTCCACAAAGCCGTTCTTCACGTTATCCCATGTCAGACGGTACAGGTCACCGACACGACAGCCTATATAGCAGTGGAAGACAAAGATGTCACGGATGACCTCCAACTGGGGATAGGACGAGAGGTCTACATCATAGAGAATGTTACGTTCCTCGATGGAGAGATAGAACGGATCTCCATACACAGGGACTTTGCATCCATACTGCAGGAATGCTTCATTGCTTGTATAGCCCATCTTCTTGCACCAGTGCAGAAAAACGCAGAAAAGATTCATCGTGTTTATGATGGTAGTGCTTGACTTCTCTTTCGGCTTGTATTGGGCAGGGATATAATCCTTGTAGAAGTCTGGATGTTCAAGATACAGCAGGTGCTCATTGACTACATAGTCACGGAAGTCGTTCATGTCTTCCAGAGAGATTGTCTCGACAAAAAGGTTGAACTCCTTGTCCCCCATAATTTCACGGTTGTAGGCCACATACCTTGTTAACTTACGGTACAGGTTCTCTATCTGCCCCTTGGTCTGTCTTGTCCCCTCATGCCGACTGATATACTCTGAAAGTTTTGTCAGCAGGTTTGGATGTTTACGCTCATACGCAAGATTCGGATGGAGCACATCCTCGATGACCCGTCTCAGCCAGTCCCCGTCTGCCTTGTTCCTGTCAAAGGATGTTTCTATCTGTTCAATGATGGCGGCAATCTGTTCGGGAATGCGCTTCTGTTCATTCTTGTCCACAATGGTGTTCCTGCGATACCTTAGCGCATTGCCGTCCCAATACTTATCGACCACTTGCAACCCGGAGGCGACCTTGATGTCGATTTCCTTGTCGCGCACACGGAAACAGATGCAGGAAACACCTTGTTTCCCGTTCCCCTTTGCCTCTTTGAGATATACGCTTGCCTTCATGTTCCTGTCGGTTTTATGTTTTCTGGGTGCAAAGTTAATATGTTTCCCGTAAATGTTCCCAATAATCCCGAAGAAACTTGCAGACGATTAAAAAGATTTAAGATATTGTTCCCATGACAAAATAAGCCAAAACACTTGTAAATCAACCGTTTTATTTGCAGTTGTTATGCTTTTGTTTTTATTTGATAGTCAAAACTCAGTAATAAATTTCATCGGTTTAAGTTCCACGCTTTTTTATATCATTATCTTTAAACCCCAAAACTATTAACCAGTTTATTTTTTATGAGGAAGCCATTAATTATTACATTGCTGTCGGTTCCTGCCGTTATGTATTCACAGGACTTGATAGTGAAAAGCGATGGGAGTGAGATACAGGCCAAGGTACTGAGTGTCGAGGAGAGCAAGGTCTGCTATAAGAAATGGACCAACCAAAGCGGGCCCACTTATTCACTCAACACGGACAAAATATTTATGATAAAGTATGAAAACGGCGAAAAGGATGTATTCTCTGGCAATAAGGACAGCGGAAAAGCGTCCGCCGCTGACGATGACGCCGACGGATATGTCGAAAAACAGCCTGCCGCCAACAATGCGGAGCTGGTAATGAAGTACAATCCCAAGGTGGAATTCAATCTAAAACGGAAAGATAGCAAGACAAAATACTGCTTTCCTGTCATGGGAGTGGAGCCTTCGTCCGTCCTGTCTAATGAGGATGTGGAGATGAGTTTCGTGAGAAAGGCAGCTCCATCAAACTATGGGTCTGTGGCTTTACGATATTATATAGAGATAAAGAACAAGACAAGCAAGATTATATATGTTGATAAAGGCAACAGTTTCAGGAGTGTCAACAACATCTCCACCCCTTTTTATGACCCCAAACAGGTTAGTGTCTCAACGGGCGGAGGGTCCGGTGCGAGCATGGGACTTGGCAGTGTGGCAGGCGCATTGGGCGTAGGCGGCCTTATAGGAGACTTAGCCGGCGGCCTGTCTGTTGGCGGCGGCACATCATCTTCAGTGTCAACGACCTACACCCAACAGCGAATACTCGCCATACCGCCACACAGTTCGGTATACATCTCGGAACACATGTGGGATAATTACAAAGGGAATAAGTGGAAACAGATATCAGAGGCTGAAGATTTCAGAATTGAACCAAAGAATGGAGAGCGTTTCTTTAAGGAGGAATGTATTGAATATACCGCCGAGAACTCTCCGTGTAAGTACAAATACTTCATAAAATACTCAACATCATCTGACTTCCGAACCTACTCTTCTATAAATGCGAACCTGTATGCAAGATATATTATAGCGAAAGGAGTATACACTAATTACGGTGAAAATAATTGGTCTTCTGAAAAATATATGAATAAATGCTACAACGATATAATTCCGAATTTCGTGTCTGTACCGTCAATGATTGTAGGAAGATGTAATTACGATTATTGATGGTTGCACGGGCTTGACGTCGATCACAATGCCCAACAACGTCAAAGAAATCGGAGAGGGCGCTTTCAATAATTGTGCCGGACTGACGTCGATTACCCTCCCCAACAGTGTCATGTCAATAGGCGTCGGGGCTTTCGATGGCTGTATTTAGAAGGGTGTAACCAACTGCATATAATGAAAAGCACTTGCAAATAAACCGCTGATTATCAGCATTCTTTGGATTTTAACACTTCGCAGTCAGTTTTTGGTGCTTCGACATTTTCCGCATAAATTTGTGACGTATTTCTATCGCGGTGAATGTACGAGGTTTTATTTTTGCCACAAAATTCAAGTCCGGCGACAAAGGTTGACAACGGTTCACAGACAGCGACAAAAGGCTGGGCGAAATGCGAAGGTTGTCACAAAAGTTAAGCAGGTTGATAACAAGTGACAATAGTTGACTTCCGTTCACTTCCCGATGGAATACACAGAAAAGAGTGTAAAACATTAAAATAACGTGAGTTCGACGAATTATAAGTGCTTGAAAATTTGGTGATTAGCGAAAATTGTTGTAACTTTATAGTGCTCAAATACAAAGAATTACAAACAATAATCGCTATGATCACCGAGGACAAAGTTACAGAATTATTTTG